>CALHCP010000120.1 GCA_937936705.1 uncultured cyanobacterium
CTTCTGGCCTGTTCCCTACGTTTATCAATCGGGTGATGCCAGGACTTACAGGTTCAGTTGTACCTTGCCAAGCAGGTCTTGTATCTGCCCGGTTCCCCAGAAGTCTTTTCTGGCGGGCAATAGTGCCATACTTGACTGGAATAATAATATCACATCCGCCGCTAACTAGCGAATGACGCTTCGCGTCCATTCCTAGGATGCGCGGCGGCATTGCTCAAGTGGTCATGCTAAAGTATTGCCAATAGGCTATTGCCAATAGGCGGCGGTTCGTCTCCCACCGTTGAGAGTGATTGATGCAAGTATTCATGCCTAGGGGTGTCATGCGGGCAGTAACGATAGGTGCAGGAGCGGGCGATGAAGCGTAAGGAGGCAGGGCTGGCAGCAGGGGTGGTGGCTCTGGTGGTTGGTGGGGGTATGTGGTGGTTCAACCGTCGCCCCCCGGTGGTGGTTCCCCCCAGTCGGCCGGTACCGGAGTTGGGCGCATTAACGCCTTTGGTGCAGCAGTCCCCGCCGGCGCGGCAAAAGGCATTGACTCATTTAACGGCCAAAGGCAACGGGGTGGAGCGGCAGCGTGCCAAGTATTTGCTGGCGGTGGATGCGCTGGCGCAGGATAACCCGAAAGAGGCCTTGCATCTCTTGACGAATTTGGAGCAGGAATATCCCCTGTTGACGGCGCAGATTCTCTGGCAACAGGCGCGGGCGTATCAGAAAAAAGGCAATCTGCCAGCGGCTCAGACCCGCTGGGAACGCATCATCGCCCAGTATCCCGACCAGGAATTGGCCGCCGAAGCCCTGATCGCCCTCGGACGCATTCAGGAAGCCAAGGAACGCTATCCCGCCCATCCCCAGGTGGTGGCTTGGGTGCAAAAAGAACTGGAGTCCCAGCCCTACGACCGGACTTTACTCGTCCATTTGGCGCGGTATGGCTTGCACCTACCCAATTTACCGATTTATCTGGATCGGTTGACCCATGCGCACCGCGGTCAACTCAGCCCGGCGGAATGGCAGGCGATTGCCTTTGCCTATTGGGAAAAACAAAGTTACCTGAAGGCGGGACGGGCGTATCTGTTTGCGCCCTTGACCGCCGAACACCTGTACCGGGTGGCCAGGGGGCACCAGTTGGGCGGCCGCATCCGGGAAGCCATCGGTTATTACCAAGATGTCCTGCAGCAGTACAGTGAAACCCCCCAAGGGTTACTGGCGTTGCACCAGCTCTCGGTGCTGGCACCGCCGCCGCAACGGGATCAGTATTTTCAGCAATTGCAGCAACGGGACCCGGAACGGTCGGCGCGGGTGTTGTGGGAACGGTTACCCCTGTGGCAGCAGGCAGGACAAACCCAACGGGTGAGTCAGGTGCGCACCGAATTGCTCTCCCGTTATGCCCAGACCCAGGCGGCGGGGCAACTGCGCTGGGAACTGGCGCAGGCGGAACAGCAGCGCGGCAATCTCCGCCAAGCCATGTACTACGCGGAGGGGATACTCGAACACAGCCCCCACAGCCCGCTGGCGCCCCAGGCGGGGTTTTGGCTGGGGGAATGGGCGCGCCAGTTGGGACAAAATGACCGCGCCCAAGCCGCCTATACCCAGGTGGTGAAGCAGTACCCCGATTCCTACTATGCCTGGCGGGCGGCGGTGCGCCTGGGCTGGCCGGTGGGGGATTTTCAGGGAGTGTTACAAATGCAGCCGCCGGTGCAGACCCAGCGGGCGACGTTACCCTTACTCAGCGGTTCCCCCACCTTGCAGGAACTCTATCGGTTGGGCGAGTACCGGGATGCCTGGGAGCAGTGGCAGTTGGAATTTACGGAACGGCAACAGCCCAGCCTGGCCGACCAGCTCACGGATGGCTTGCTGCGCCTGGGGGTCGGGGAACGCCTGGATGGTCTGTTTATGCTGACGACGCTGGAGCGGCGGGTACAGACGGAAACCGAACAACAGCAGTACACTCAGATACGCCAGGAACCCGCCTACTGGCAAGCTCTGTACCCTTTGGCGTTTTGGCCGACGGTACCGGCAGCGGCGCAGCGGTATGGCCTAAATCCTTTGTTAGTCACGGCGTTGATCCGCCAGGAATCCCGCTTCGAGCCGCAGATCACTTCCAGCGCCGGGGCGGTGGGGTTGATGCAGGTGCTCCCGGAAACCGGCGATTGGATTGCCGGTCAACTGCAACGCCCGCCTTTTCAACTCACCCAACCGGCGGACAATTTGCAGGCGGGGACGTGGTTTTTGCAGTACACGAATGGCCTGTATGACCAGAATGCCCTGTTAGCCGTCGCCAGTTACAACGCCGGGCCGGGGAATGTGGATGCCTGGCTGAAACGGTTTGGGAGGGGGGATTGGGATGGGTTCGTCGAGCGGATTCCTTTCCCGGAAACCCAGGATTACGTCCGGCAGGTGTTCGGCAATTATTGGAACTATCTACGCCTGTATAACCCGGAAGTCTGTGGGCGGGTCAATCCCCACCTGTGCCTGTCGTGAAACCGCAGCGCTACTGGTTTTGGCGGGGCTACCGGGTGCGCTACTGTTATCAGGGCGGCCAGACCCGGGGAATACCCCTATTGTTGCTCCATGGCTTTGGGGCGGCGTTAGAACATTGGCGGTACAATCTGCCGGTGTTGGCCGAACATCACCCGGTGTATGCCTTGGATTTGCTGGGGTTTGGGGATTCGCAAAAGGCGCAGGCGCACTACGGGGTGCGGTTATGGGCGGCGCAGGTGTTTGAGTTTTGGCGCACGTTTATCGGGCAGCCGGTGGGGTTGGTGGGGCATTCCTTGGGGGCGTTGGTGGCGCTGACGGCGGCGGTGGCGCACCCGGAGATGGTGCGGGGGTTGGTGCTGATCAGTTTGCCGGAGGGGCGACCGACGGGGCAACCGGCCTGGGTAGGCGGGATCGAGCGAGCCTTGCTTCCGGTGGTTACCTTGCCTTTGTTTTATATCCTGCGGCAACCGGGGGTGATTCGCTGGGTGTGCCGTTCCTGGGTGTATCAAAATCCCGAAGCCGTCAATTCTGAATTGGTGCAGATGTTTGCGCGTCCGGCGCAGGAATCCTGGGCGGGGTTGACCTTGTGTCGCATGGCGCAGGCCAGTAGTCGTCCCGGTTATGCCCCCAGGGTGGCGACCCTGTTGGCGGCGTTGAGTGTACCGACGTTGCTGGTCTGGGGGGAGCAGGACCGGTTGGTGCCGGTGCAGCAGGGACGCCGGTGGGTGCAACAATTCCCGCAACTGCGCTGGGCGGCGGTACCGGCGGGGCATTGTCCCCAGGATGAAGTACCGGTGCTGGTGAATGAATTGCTGGATGAATGGCTGAAGCAGTGGGGCGAAGCGGCCTGATTTTGGCTTCAATAAATGCTTCAATAAATAGGGTAAATAAGGTGCATCAGCGGCTAACCATGACGGCGATTCAACGCATTACAGGGCGGGGTTTGCCCCTGCGGGGGAATGATATTGATACCGACCGGATTATTCCGGCGCGTTTTTTGCGCTGTGTCACCTTTGACGGGTTAGGGGCGCATGTCTTTGCCGATGACCGGGCGGCGGGGGGGCATCCCTTTGACCAGCCCCAGTACCAGGGGGCGAAGATTTTGGTGGTGAATGCCAACTTTGGCTGTGGTTCCAGTCGCGAACACGCTCCCCAAGCCATCCGCCGCTGGGGGATTGAGGCCATCGTCGGGGAAAGTTTTGCGGAAATTTTTGCCGGGAATGCTTTGGCGTTGGGACTGCCGGTGGTGACGGCTCCCCCGGCGGTGATTGCCGCGCTCCAGGAACGGATTACGGCGCACCCGGAGCAGGCATTGACCCTGGAGCTGGCGGCGTTGACGTTAACCATGGGGGCGCATACCTGGCCGGTGCAGATGGAACGGGGGGCACAGCAGGCGCTGTTGCAGGGAACCTGGGATGCCTGTGCCCAACTGTTGGCGAATCGGGAAGCGATTTTAGCAACGGCGGCGCGGCTGGACAATTGGGGGAAAATTGCCTAAAGTCAGAGACGGTGCTACCGGAGGCTTTATGGATAAGCAGGAATTACAGCAGAAAATCAAAGCCATTCAGAGCAAGCGGGAGGTGCTGGTGCAGTTGCTCGCCCAACCGGAACTGGGCACCCTGCGGATTGATGTCACCCAAGCCCTCGAGGAAATGGACGACCTGCTGGCCGAATTTGCCCAGGTGTTTCCCGAAGTAGCAAATTAATTTAGCAAATGAATTAGGGATGTCTTGCCACCCAGGGCAATACCGCGGTTGCCCCAGGAGTCGTTGGCATGGTCTTTAGATCACCGAAATCCCGTCCAGATTGGCCAAACGTCCCTCGGCGGCTTGGGCGAGCTGGCGGGCGACCTGGGCGGCGCGGGGGCGGATCACCGACCACACCAGGGGCGATAGCCAGCCCTGCAGGGTAATCGAGTAGGAAATCTGGGTACCGCAGACGGTGGATTGCACCTGGTAAGTCACCCGTTCTTCCAACCCGGGTAGGGCAAACACCCGCACGCTGAGCAATTCCTGTTGTTGCACCCGTTCCACAAAAATCCGCACCCGTAAGGGGAACAGGCGGGATACCGCATCGTAGAGCAAACCCGGTTTGGGCAACAATCCCCAGGGGACGTGCGGGCGGGTGACGAGAGGATGCCAGGACAGATCGGCTAGATTTGCCAGTTTCTGCCAAATCTGCTCGACCGGGGCACTGCTCAAGGCGTAGTAGGTGATCATAATTTTCGCCTTGTTCTGTGGGCGTTGCCGCCGTGTCATCCTCGGTATCTCCCGTATTTTGCTTTCCTATTTTAGAGCTTCAACCGCACTTTGCCTCGCTTTTGCAACAGATGTACAGCTTTTGCTCAAGGGCACCTCTAGGCTAATTCTATGAGTTTAATCCAGTAATTCAGAATGAGCGGTCGCCGGGGGGCACCCCCCCTTGGGTTCTCCCCAATCTTTGTTCGCCAATGAGGTCAGATTGCTTGCTGCCCGTTCTCCCGACCGTGGGGGAAGGGGCAAGGGGATGAGTAACCTCAGGCCTGGGCTATATTAAACCCAATCTCTCCGCTCAGCCCGGGTGGGTATGAACTGGTCACAATTACGAACCCAATTATTGGACTGGTATGCTCAATTCGGTCGGGATTTGCCCTGGCGACACACCGCCGATCCCTACGCGATTTTAGTTTCTGAGTTCATGCTCCAACAGACCCAAGTGGTGACCGTGATTCCCTATTACCGTAAATGGCTCGAAACCTTGCCCACCCTTCAAGACTGTGCCCAGGCGACCTTGCCGGAAATCTACAAACTCTGGGAGGGATTAGGATACTACCGCCGCGCCGAGTATTTACACCGGACTTGTCAAATAATCGTTGAACATTATGCCGGTACTGTTCCTCAAGAATTAGCGATTTTAATCCAACTACCGGGCATTGGCCGCACCACCGCCGGGGGCATTTTGAGCCACGCCTTTAATCTGCCCTTTCCCATTTTAGACGGCAATGTGCAACGGGTGTTGAGTCGGTTCTTTGCCCTCACCACGCCCCCCCGGCGCAACACCCAACAACTCTGGCAGTATTCGGAACAATTACTCAGCCCGGAGCAACCCGGCCGTTTTAACCAAGCCTTGATGGATCTCGGGGCAGGGGTTTGTTTGCCCCAATCCCCCCAATGTGACCGTTGTCCCTGGCAAAATGAATGTATTGGCTACCGCACGCATCAAGGACATTTACTGCCCATGTCGGAACCCAGCCAGGCAATTCCGCATCGCACCATTGGGGTCGGGGTGATTTGGAACGCGCAAAAACAGATATTGATTGACCAACGTCCCCGCACCGGTCTGCTCGCCAATTTGTGGGAATTTCCCGGCGGTAAGGTGGAACCGGGAGAGTCCATCCCGGAGTGCATTCAGCGGGAGATTCACGAGGAATTGGGCATTGAGATTGAGGTGGCCGAGCATTTGATTACGGTGCAGCATCGTTACATCCATTTGCGGGTGACGCTGGTGGTGCATCACTGCCGGTATCGGGGGGGTACGCCGGAATTACGGGGGTGTCAAGCCTACGCCTGGGTGGGGCTCGATGACCTGCCCAACTACCCTTTTCCCAAGGCCAACCAGAAAATTATCCGGGCATTGCAGACCAGTTCCCCGCCAAGTTGGCTCTCGAAATGGCCGGGGGACGAGTACAATCAGAATGAGCCATGCGACCCGCAGGTGCTCTGGTAATGCAATGAGAGAAGGTCTGAGGTTGTTGTGACCCTAGCCCATGCAACGGCGGTAATTTATCCGGGGGCGCAGATTCACCCCACGGTACAGATTGGCCCCTATGCGGTGATCGGGGAGCGGGTCAAAATCGGCGCGGGCACGACGATTGGTGCCCATGTGGTGATCGATGGGGATACGGAAATCGGCACGGGTAATCGCATTTTTCCGGGGGCAGCCATCGGCCTGGAACCCCAGGATTTGAAGTACGACGGTTCCCTGTCGCGGGTGCGGATTGGGGATAATAACCTGATTCGGGAATACGTGACCATCAACCGGGCGACCCGGGCGGGGGAAGAAACGGTCATCGGCAACCACAATCTCTTGATGGCCTACGTCCATGTGGCCCACAATTGCGTGTTGGAAAATTCCATCGTCATTGCCAATAGTGTGGCACTCGCCGGGCATGTGCATATCGAGTCCCGCGCCACGATTGGGGGGATGTTGGGGGTGCATCAATTCGTGCGCATTGGTCGCTTGGCGATGGTGGGGGGCATGAGTCGGGTGGATCGGGATGTGCCGCCCTATATGCTGGTGGAGGGGCATCCGGCGCGGGTGCGGCTCCTGAATCGGGTGGGTCTGCAACGGGCGGGGCTGGCGCAGGGGGAAGAGGGGCAAGCCCTGAAACGGGCGTTTCGCCTGCTGTACCGCTCCGGTTTAACCCTGTCGCAGGCGTTGGAGCAGTTGCAACCCCTGACCGACCAGTACGAAACCCTGCGGCATTTGCATCAATTTTTGGTCGAGTCCCAGGGGCCGGGGCGCCGGGGGTTGATTCCGGGGATCAGACAGCGTGCCGAGGATTCTGATTAGTACCGGGGAAGTCTCCGGGGATTTGCAGGGAGCGTTGCTGATTCAGGCACTGCGGCGGTTGCGGCCTGAGCTGGACATCCTGGCCATCGGCGGCGAACGCATGGCGCAAGCGGGGGCCAGATTACTCGCCAATACCACCCAGATGGGTTCAATTGGTCTGCTGGAACATCTGCCGTTTGTGTTTCCCACCCTGCGGTTGTTGCAAAAAATGCGGCGGGAATTGACCCCACAGCCCCCGGACGTGGTGGTGTTGATTGACTACGTGGGGTTTAACCTGCCCCTGGCGCGGCTGTGTAAACCCTGGGGCTGTCCCCTGATTTATTACATTGCCCCCCAGGAGTGGGTCTGGCGCACGGCCAATACCCCCAGCATTGTCGCCCTGATTGACCAGGTGTTGGCGGTCTTTCCCCAAGAAGCCGCCTACTACCAAAAAGCGGGAGTGCCGCAGGTGGAATGGGTGGGGCATCCGTTGGTGGATGCCTTAGCCGCTGCGGAATCGCGGCAGGAGGCTCGGCAACAATTGGGCATTGCCCCCGCCCAAAAAATGGTTGCCCTCTTGCCCGCTTCCCGGCGCCAGGAACTGAAGTATCTTTGGCCGGTCATGGCCCAAACGGCGCAGCAGATGCAGCACCAATGTCCCGATATAGAATTTTGGCTGCCGCTGGCGCTGCCGGAGTATCAAGCCCAATTGGAACGGGACATTCGCAGGTACCGTTTACGGGCACGGGTGGTGACCGAGTCGCCCCGCCGGGTGATTGCCGCCGCCGACTTGGCCTTGGCGAAATCGGGAACCGTCAATTTGGAAATTGCCCTGCTGGATGTGCCCCAGGTGGTACTGTATCGGGTCAGCCCGGTCACCGCTTGGCTGGCTCGCCATGTTTTGCGCTTCCAGATTCCCTTTATGTCACCGGTGAATTTGGTGGTGATGCGGGAAATCATCCCCGAATTGCTGCAAGAACAGGCCACCCCCCGGCGATTGACCCAGCTGGCCCTAGAGCATCTGCACCAGCCCGCCCCGGTGCGGCAAAGGTATCGGGAGTTTCGCCAGGCCCTGGGGAACCCCGGTGCCACCGAGCGAGCCGCCCAAGTCATCTTGAATTATTGTTGAATTACTCTTGAGGGAACCTCTATCAATGACGCAACAGCGGTCGCAGGGGCGCCGCCCCCGATTTTGGTTCTTGATAAACTCAGCATTCCAGGGAGATAATTTGCTGCTGGTTCTTATAAATAATAAGAAAAAATATAAAAGAGCTACCCTTAAAATTACCGTTCATGGCGTTTTTGGGAACGCTGCTTGCCAAAGCGTTTACCTTCTCATAAGATAAGCTCAAACTCTGCAAACAATAGTTTATGTGATGTGAGGAATTAGGAGTTGGCTATGCGTCATCTGATGTACGGTGCCCTTTTGAGTAGTTTGATTGCGTTACAGGGTGGGGTGACGCGGGCGCAGCGCATTACCCCGGCCAACGATGGTACCGGTACGCAGGTGCATCGCATTGGCAACCGCTATGACATTACCGGCGGACGGCAGGGGGGGCGCAATTTATTCCATAGTTTTGGGCAATTTAATGTGGATGCGGGTCAGATTGCTAATTTTCTGGCCGCCCCCAATTTGCACAACATTTTGGCGCGGGTGACGGGGGGTTCGGCTTCCTATATCAATGGCTTAATTCAGGTGACGGGAGGCAATCCCAATTTGTACTTGATGAATCCGGCGGGGATCGTTTTTGGGCAGGGGGCGAGTTTGAATGTCCCGGCGGCGTTTACGGCCACCACTGCCGACCGGATTCTGTTTCCCGGCGGGAGTTTCAACGCATCGGGGGTGAATGACTACAGTCAGTTGGCGGGGGAACCGATTGGGTTTGCCTTTGACCGCAAAGACCCGGCGGCCATTGTCAACGAAGGGAAATGGATGGTCAATCCGGGACAAAGTGTGAGTTTGGTTGCCGGACAGGTGATTAACACCGGCACAGTCCAGGCGCCGGGGGGGAATGTCACTTTGGCGGCGGTGCCGGGGGAAAATTGGGTGCGGTTATCGCAAGCCGGGCAGTTACTCAGTTTGGAGTTTAATCCCCAGCAGGCGGCGCAGATGATGGACAGTCAGGGGAACATTCCTACGACGCGGCTGCCGGAACTGCTCACCGGGGTGACCACGGTGAGAAATCATTCTGATGGCACGGTGAGTTTAACCGGCTCTCAGGTCAAGATTCCTACGGCCACGGGAACTACGATTATTTCTGGTGTTTTAGATGTTTCGAGTAGTGAAATGGGTGGGAAGGTGGGGGTTTTTGGTACCCAGATCGCTTTAGTGAATAGTGAAATCAATGCTTCCGGCTGGACGGGGGGCGGTGAGATTTTGGTGGGGGGAGAATTTCAGGGCAAAGGCTCCCAACCTAACGCGCAATATACATTTATCAATCAAGATTCTACGTTAAAGGCCGATGCGATTCATTCTGGTAACGGCGGGCGGGTCATCGTCTGGGCGGACAAAGCCACCGATTTCCGGGGGAGTATTACGGCTAAAGGTGGACAAACCGCCGGGGATGGGGGATTTGTGGAGGTATCGGGGAAGGAGAGTTTGAGTTTCACCGGGAAGGTGGACACCTCTGCACCCCAGGGTAAAAAAGGGACTTTGTTGCTGGATCCGACCAATATTACCGTTGCTAATACGATGATGGCACCGGATGATAGCGAGTTGCCGAGCATTTTATTTGCTGAACGTCCGGGAGATAGTTTAATTATTAGCGGTACGAACCTCAGTAGCCAGTTAGCCCTCAATGATGTGATTCTTCAAGCCAGCAACAACATTACTTTCAATGCTGCGATTAGTGGTAGTTTTATCGGTAATACATTATCGGCGCAGGCGGGTAATACGATCACGGTTAATGAGCCGATTTCGGCTTCGGAGCTTAATCTGGTTTTCAGTGCTGGGAATGACATTATTGTCAATCAATTAATTTCTGTCTTCGGAGATGTAGCCTTTGTTGCCGGCAACAGTATATCTACACGTGGTATTACTGCAACAGAGGGTATCTTTTTAGCCGCCGGCGGTAATATCCAGACCGGTAACCTCACAACCTTTGGGGGCGACATTGGTGTCATTACGTTTGGAGGTGGGATCAGCACAGGGATTTTGAATTCTAGTGCATTTTCTTTTGGTAATGCAGGGGATATTACTTTATTCGCACCTAGAGATATTCAAACGGGTTATATTCAAGCCGAAGCCATTAATGGTGCCGGGGGAGATGTCTCGATTCTCGGTTTCCAGAATGTACGGATTCAAGGGGTCAGTCCCTTTGGGTTTAGCATCAGCACGAAGGGGGGAGCTGGGGGGGGTGACGTTTTTATCCTCCATGGGGGTGAGAATCTCTTTAAGATTGGGGATGCTAGTGTGAATGGTACGAGTGGCGCCATTACGACTGGGCAATTCACGCTTTCTCCATTTCAGGAGTTTTATAGTCGCATTTTGGGTAACATTAGCATCATTTCTCTCTTTGATGGCGGCCTTGGCAGTGACTTGTTTGGGACAGAATTTGATAACTTTAATGCTAATTTAGGTACATTTGAGGATGTGGCATTTGATGATTTTGATTTCACGCGGTTAGCGATTGCCGAGGCATTGGGGGCGGGGGATTTTGCCGCAATTTTGGCTCTCGATAACTTATTTAACAATGAATTTAGTAAGTTTTTAGGGGTTAATGCCGTTAATGACTTAAATTCTGTGGAAGCGATTGGCAATATGCTCAGTCGTTTAGCCAAAGAAACGGGTAAAAAACCGGCAATTATTTATTTGATGGTGGATGAACGGCAGTTGAGTATTGCGGCGGTCACGCCGGGGAGTCGCACGGGGGTCGCCGGGCCGGGAATTTTGCAGTTTGCACCCGGTTTATTTTCCTCAGCTGAACCGCTGCACTATCTTGCCCAACAGGAGAGGCAGATTCAGCCGGTGGTGCGGGGCATTCCTGAAGCCAAACGTTCGCAATTGATGCCGGTGGTGGAGCGATTCTTAACGGCACTCAAAGACTCCCGCCAACGCACCAGTAATGCCTACCTGAAGGATGCTCAGCAGTTGTATCGGTGGTTGATTGCACCGATTGAAAGTGAATTGCAAGCCCAAGGGATTGATACGCTGCTGTTTTCGATGGACAGTGGGTTGCGCTTGTTACCCGTGGCGGCGCTGCACGATGGTAAGCAGTTTTTAGTGGAACAATACAGCACCGCCCTGATTCCCAGTGTGAATTTGGTGGATACGCGCTATCGGGACATTCGCAAGAGTCAAGTATTGGCGATGGGTGCCGATACGTTTAGTAATCAGCC
>CALHCP010000121.1 GCA_937936705.1 uncultured cyanobacterium
CTTTTGACTATCGGCGCGCTTGCCGGACCTGTCGGCCAGCCCTGAAGTTTCTCTAACTCCTGCACAAGCCTATAGCAGGCCGCTGGTTGCGGCCTGTTTGCTTTTCTTGGCCGGTTAGTGGTGCGAGCGAGCCGGAAAACAGCACCGCCGCGTAACTAGCAGAATCGCCGTCGCGCCGGGTAGCGCGGCGCGAAATCGCCGTCCGGTCACCTACCGGTTTTGTTGGCAGCGGGGCACCGGCGTGTTACTTCGGGGCCAGTGTGCAGACGATACGTCGCCCCTGATGGCTGGGCGGGGTTTCGACCTTGGCCAAGTCTTCCAGCCGGGCGAGGATGTTGTCGAGCACTTTACGGCCTTCCTCGATGTGCGCCAATTCCCGACCGCGGAACCGTACCGCCACCACCACTTTATTCTTCTCGGTCAAGAACTCCCTGGCCCGATTGAGCTTCACCTGCAAGTCGTGTTCGCCGGTGCCGGGACGAACCCAGATTTCTTTGATTTTCGTCTGGCGGGAGTGAGTCTTGTGCTGCCGCTTGCGCTGCTGGTACTTGAACTTGCCGTAGTCCATGATGCGGCAGACGGGCGGGTCGGCCTTTTCACTGATGACGACCAAATCCAATTCCCGCTCCTGCGCCAAGCTCAAGGCTTCCCGGGGCGACATAATCCCCAACTGGGTGCCGTCGGCATCGATCAGACGCACCTTGGGAAAGCGAATGCGCTCGTTGATATTGGGAACGGTGCGATGGGTGGTGCGGCGGGGCGGGGGGGTGGCGGTCACGAAATCAATACAAAACGGAATTTAATGATAGTTAAAATTTTAACCGATGCCCACGGATTTCCCCAAGGTTCCCGGTTCACGTTAGTTTTCCCGGTTGACAAAAGGCAACAAGGCCAACACCCGCGCTTGTTTGATCGCCTGGGTGATCCGCCGCTGTTGCTTGGCGGTTAAGCCCGTCACCCGCCGCGGCAGAATCTTACCTTGCTCGCTGATAAATTTCCGCAACAGGTCAATGTCTTTGTAGTCAATGGGTTCGCTCGGTTGCAGGGGCGAAACCCGCCGCCGGTAAAAAGTCATTACTTCGTCTCTCTATGAATGGTGTGTTTGTTGCAGTGGGGACAGAATTTCTTGAGTTCCAGGCGCCCGGTGGTATTGCGGCGATTTTTCATGGTGGTGTATCGGGAAACCCCCGCCGAGCGTTTGTCCGGGTTGGTACGACATTCGGTGCATTCGAGGGTGATAACCAGACGCACCCCTTTGTTTTTCGCCATAGCCGCTGGAACTCACAAAATAACAGTTTCTAATCTTAGCCCAAATCGGCGGCGAGGGCAAGGGGTTATTCAAAGGCGTTTACCAGGTAGGACTGCAGGTGGTAATCGTCCCCCTGACAACGCACCAGCGCCACATCAAACCGACAGGGAGCGGATTGCCATTGGGGGTGTTCCCCCAGAAACAGTGCCGCCGCCTGCCGCAGCCGGGCTTGCTTTTGGGGGGTAATCGCCTGTGCCCCGTTCCCGTCCCAATTCCGGCAACGGCGGGTTTTCACCTCGACGAACACCAGGGTGGCGGCGGTTTGCATGACCAAATCCAATTCTCCCCAGGGACAGCGCCAGCGCCGGGCGACCACCTGCCAACCCTGCCGGGTCAGCCAGGCGGCTACCCAGTCTTCACCCCGTTGACCGGTTTTAGGCATGGGGGACAATTTCGGGGGGATGGGGTTCCGGGAGGATGGTTCCCACCACAATCGCCCGGTTAAAAATACTGCCGGTCAGGTCGGCATCGGTGAAATTAGCTTCCCGTAAATTGGCACTGCTCAGGTCGCACTGGGTTAAATTCGCCCCGTTGAGTTTGGCTTCCCGCAGATTGGCACCGTTCAAAATCGCATGGGCCAATTTTGCCCCCGTCAGCACCGCCCCTTGCAGAACGGCGCGGGACAAATCCGCTCCCCGCAGGGATGCCTGACTCAAGTCCGCCTGCCGCAAATTGGCGCGACTCAAATCCGCATCCCAGAGGTTGGCCCGACTCAGGTTGGCTTGGGTGAGATTGGCACCACTCAACAAAGCCCGACTCAAGTCGGCTTCCGCCAGTTTGGCGTGACTCAAATCCGCCTGGAAGAGGTTGGCTCCGCCCAAATCCGCTTGGGTTAAATCCGTTTGCCACAAAATGGCGCCGCTCAGTTTGGCAATCATCAAGCCGGCTCCCTTAAGGGAGGCGCCGCTCAGGTCGGTTTCCCGGAGAATGGCCTGGTTCAAAATTGCCCCATCCAGATGGGCGTTGGTGAGATAGGCTCCACTCAATTTGGCCGCCGTCAGGTCAATCCCCTGCAGATGGACACCGGACAAATCCACACCGCTCAAATTGACCCGGCTAAAATTGCGTTCCCCTTGTGCATAAAGCTCCAGGAGTTCTTCGGCTTCCATGATGTGGTGTTCCTCGCTGAATGTGATGTGAGTTGCCCGATGGCATCCAACTAATGCCCCCGGTCTGGAACATTTGCCCGGTAGTCTCTATCTTACTGTAAGTCAAGCCGCCTCCTATCGCTCCCAGCGGCAGCATCTTTCTGGGCTTTTTTGGCATCCTAACCCCCTTTGATCCAGGTGTGAGGAATCGTTTGTTGAAACCAAGTTTGGCAATGGCGGTCGCCGGGATCGTCTGGACTGCCCTGACCGGGTCGGCGGCGGCGCGGGCCACCCTGCAATCCTGGCGCTACGACCCCCAGCGGCAGAGCTTGGCATTTCGTACCGATCAACCCACCCAACCCCAGGTGCAGGTGGTCGGCGGCCAAAGAGTCGTGATTGACCTGCCCGATACCCATTGGCCGCACCCCCAAACCCAGCAGGATTTCGGCAGCACCCAAGTCCGTATTGCCCAATACCGCCCCGATGTCACCCGCTTGGTGGTAGCGGTTCCCGAACCCCTCGGTGTCGCCCAAGTGCGTTTGCAGCCCCAAGGCAGCCAAGGGTGGACGGTGGCGTGGCACCCGCAAGCCCCGGTGCAGGCCAGTACGATTCTCCAGTCCGCCCAATGGCAAAGCCCCGGCATTCTGCTGCGCCTGAGCGGCCCGGCGGTGGTAGGGCGAGTAATCCGGTCTAAAGACAGACAATGGCTATACGTGGATTTACCTAATACAGCGGTCAGCAGCCATTTTCAAAACCAAACCCGCCCCTACAATCTGCGGGTGGAATCGGCGCTCAACGGCAGGGTGCGGCTGAGCTTGGAGGTGAAAACCGCTGAGCCGGATTGGCAGTTGCGCACCACTCCCCAAGGGCTGGTGCTGCTGCCCGCGGCTCCCGCCCCGGCGCCCCGTCCCCAGCGCCCGGCTCCGGCGAGCGCCCCCCGCAGCCGCTGGACGGTGGTGATTGACCCCGGTCATGGGGGAACCGACCCCGGTGCCATCGGGCGGGGCGGCCTTCAGGAAAAAGAAATCGTCATGGACATTTCCCGGCGGGTCGCGCGCCTTCTGGAAGCGGAAGGGATACGCGCCGTTCTCTCCCGCACCCAGGATGTGGATTTAGACTTAGAACCGCGGGTTGCCCTGGCCGAACGGGTGAATGCCACCCTATTCGTCAGTATCCACGCCAATGCCCTCCACCTCAACCGCCCGGACGTAAACGGCATCGAAACCTATTACTACCACAACGGGCAATGGCTGGCGCGCAGCATCCACAAAAACCTGCTGGCCACCACTAATGCCCCCGACCGGGGGGTGCGCCAAGCCCGGTTTTATGTCCTGCGGCGCACATCTATGCGCTCGACCTTGGTGGAAATCGGCTATGTCACCGGTGCCCAGGATGCGGCGCGGCTGGCGACCGGCAGCTACCGCCAACAGGTTGCCCAGGGGATCGCCCAAGGCATTCTGCGCTATCTGGACAATCTCGCTAAAAGTAAGTAAATTATAATTATATTCACTTTATTTTTTACTAACGTTACCGGGGTTCACCTCCTCACCGGCGATCCATTACTAGGGTGAGGAAGAACTCATGGAGCATTCATGGCGGCGGCAAGCGCAACAGGGGCATCCCCAGGCATTGGAAGTCTTGATCAATGAGGCGTTGCGCCCTTGTGGGGTGCGGGTGCGGGTTCACCGGCAGGGGCAGCAATTGGTCATCCACTGTGGGCAAGTGGCGGGGGTGGGGGTACAGGGTTGGGCGCGCTTTATCCGCAGGGGGCTGGAGCGGTTGCCGTATCCATCGCCGGGTTCGGTTTGGCTCAACGGTGGGGATTGGCAGGTGGTGATGAATTGGGGTGAACCTGCCCGGCGGCGGCCTCGGTTGCCCCTAGGGTTGGGGTTGGTGGCAGTAACCGTAACCTCGCTGCTGTTGGGCGGCTGGCTGGCCTACCGGTGGCAGCCGCCGGTGACCATTGCCCAGGAGGTGCCGGAGCCGGTCCTCACCCCCACGCCCGCGCCATCGCCCACGGTGATTACCATCAAAGCCGTGGGGGATGTGATCCCCGGCAGCGATTATCCCGACCGGCGTTTGCATCCCGAACCCCGGCGGTTATTGGCGCAGGTGCAGGCGGAATTGGCGGGGGCGGATGTGGTCTTCGGCAATTTGGAAGCACCGATGACGACCCATCCGATCAGCAGTAAAAACGTTAATCATCATTCAGTCTTTGCCTTTCGGGTGCCCCCTGCTTATGCCCAACTGTTAAGGGAGGCCGGTTTTACCCTGTTTAACCTGGCCAACAACCACAGCGGGGATTTCGGTGAGATCGGCCTGCGGGATACGGTCCAGCACTTACAGCAGGCTGGGGTGGACACCATCGGTCAACGGGGGGAAATTTTCTACCAAAGGGTGCGGGGGGTGCGGTTGGCCTGGATTGCCTTTAGTCCCTACGGTGATCACAATTCGGTTTTGGAATTAGCCGCAGCCCAAAACCTTGTCAAACAAGCCCGTACCCGGGCCGATCTGGTGATTATTTCTGCCCACATGGGGGCGGAGGGCACCGGGGCACTGCGCACCCGCAATCAAAATGAGGTGTTTTTCGGGGAACCCCGGGGCAATCCGATTTTATTCGGCCGCACCATGATTGCCAGCGGGGCGGATTTAGTCTTGGGGCATGGCCCCCATGTCCCCCGGGCGCTTGAGGTCTATCGGGGGAAATTGATTGCCTATTCTTTGGGGAATTTTATTGGCTATCGCACCCTCGGCACCCAGGGAGAATTAGGCTACTCTTTGATCCTGGAAACCCGCTTGGCCAGCGACCGCCAATTGCTGGGGGTGCGGGTGATTCCGGTAACGTTGCACCATGAGGGCATCCCCGCCCCGGATCCCCAAAAACGCACAATTCGACTCATCCAGGAATTGAATCGCCTGGACACACCGGACAATGAGTGGATTTTGGGGAACGATGGGGTGATGCAACCGCGTCCTCAGTCGCCCTAGGGTTGGGCAGGACTGAAGCCAAGTCCGAGTTTTCCTCATTCCCGAATGTCTTGAGGGTGAGGGTTGGGGAAAACTGATAGCCAGGCAACCCGATTTGAGTAAAAAGATTCTGGGGCAGTTGTATGGATTGGAACCAGGAGAAAATCATCTCGCTGGCATAGGGAGTGGATGGAGAACCCAGTGCCGGGGGCGGCGCCCCGGCGACCGCTGTTCCCTAATGGATAGAGGTTCCCCGATGTCAGTTCTATCCGGGATTCTCGGGGCGGGGAATCGTTCCCAGTCGCAGCCGGACATGGTATATTAGTTGCGAATAAATGATTGTAAGTGTAACTTTGCCCAGTCAACTTATTAGGAGTAATCAGGGATGAGGGGGACGCTCACGTATTTTGCATTCGGTATCGCACTAGCAGGCTCTATGGCAGTGGCATTGCCGTCGCCGGTGGTCGCCCAAGGGGTGGGTTTGGAGCAAATTCAGGTACAGACGAAAAAACGATTGGCGGTTTTGGATTTTGACTTTGCCAGTACCGGTTTAACCGGTTTGGGATTAACCGGCACGGTGGGGCCTGCCAAAGCGGTCAGCGACCTGTTAACCAATCGGCTGGTGCAAAACGGTACCTTTATCATGGTGGAGCGCGGCCGCATCAACCAAATTTTGGCAGAACAAAACCTAGGAGAGATGGGACGCATTGAACCGGCGACGGCGGCGCAGATTGGTCGCTTATTAGGGGCAGATGCGGTGATCATCGGCACCATTACCCAGTTCAATGTTGAAGAATCCCGCTCGGTGGTGAATGTGGGCTTTTTTGGGATTTCCACGAGCAGTCAAAAGCAAAAGGCGGATGTGAAACTCAATGCCCGGATTGTGAATACCAGCACCGGGGAAATCCTGGCGGTGGCGGAAGGAGCCGGTAGCGCCGATAAAAGCACGGGCGGAGCCACCGTCTATGGCATTGGCGGCGGTAGTGTGACGGATGCGCGGGATCAACTGCTGAGTGCCGCCGCCGAACAGGCGATTGCCCAACTGGTCGATGGGGTGGTGCAGCAAGCGCCAGTTTTGGCCGCCCTGCCTCCCCTGCTGCCCAATGTGACTGCGATTGTGGCGGATGTGTCGCCGGGACGGGTGATTTTGAATAAAGGTGCCAAAGACGGCCTCAAACCCGGCATGATCATGTCTGTGGAGCGGGTGATGCGGGAAATCAAAGACCCCCAAACCGGCAAGGTGCTGCGGGCGGATACCCAGCCGGTGGGGCGGGTTCAACTGACGGAAGTGGATGCCGTGTCGGCGGTGGGTCGGATTCTGAGCGGCCAGGGCTTGAAAGTGGGTGATGCGGCTAAACCGGTTGAGTAGGAAGGGTGATAGTGAGAAGAACCCCCCGGGCGGCGACGGCTAAATTTTGGCAGGAGTTTCGTGCCTTTGCCTTCAAAGGTAATGTGGTGGATTTGGCGGTCGCGGTGATTATCGGGGGCGCATTCGGCAAAATCATCTCTTCTTTTGTCGAAGACCTGGTGATGCCTTTGGTGAACCCGCTGATCCCCGGGGGGGACTGGCGGGCATTAACCATCGGGTCAGGGGTGAAAATCGGCAATTTCCTGGGGGCAGTTGTTGATTTTTTGGTGGTAGCTTGGGTTTTATTCCTAGCCGTGCGCCTGATCTTAGTCCGCAAATCGCCTGAACCCGATACGCCCCCGGAACCGACCACCGAAGAGCGTTTGGTCATGGCGATTGAACGGTTAAATGACCACTTAGACCGTTCTGAAACGATGCGCTAGTCATCCTCATTGACTTGAGATTGACTTGAGAATAGCGGTCGCCGGAGCCCAGCCTTGGGACTGGCTTTTTCAGCATTTGGGTTCTGCAGGCGCCTAGCCCATTCTGGGAATTTCCCGGAGATTCCGTAGGGGTTTCAGGGGAGCACCCATTGCCTTATGGGCATTGTTCATTCAATTGTTAATTGTTCATTTAATTAAGGGAACCTCTATTTATTAAAGCCAGTAGAAAATCCTTTCGCTGGCATGCCGTGATCCTGGAGAACCAAAGTTGGGAGTTGCGCCCCTGTAACCGCTTGTTTCTAACTAATAGAGGTTCCCCTTAGAATACTTACAATCATGGTACATAGTATTGCAATTTAACTCCGTGATGAGAAATCTACCAGTTGGGGGGAACTTCGATTGCAGGATTCACGTCAACTTAGATTAACCGTTTCCCTGGCTTTTGCGTCTGGCCTCTCCTGCTCCAAAAACAGAGGATTCGGTAGGGTGATGCCTGTCACATTGTCGGCTGACTGGATATGCTAACACTATGAATGTGTGAACAATCCTGTCAAGTTAGGCGATCAAGATTGGTCTCACCTAGATCAATGTCATCCTCATTTCCTCTGGACTAACGACCATGTCTTATCCTCGTTCTCGTCAGAAGCATCGCTCCCTGCCGCCGGTGCGTCCGGGTGTCATGGCATGGGTACTTCGCATTTACTGCCGCCATCAGCGCAATGGCGGTTTTATCCTGCCGACGGCCACGCTGCTGATTATTGTGGCGTTTTTAATCATGATGAGTCTGCTGGCTCGGACGACGAATCGGGTCATCCAGGTGGCCGGGCAGCGGGAACGGATTGCGATTGAGGGACCGTCGGGTGAATCGGTGGATCGGGCGCGCGCCAAGCTTGAATATATGTTT
>CALHCP010000122.1 GCA_937936705.1 uncultured cyanobacterium
ATAAAAAGACCGATTTTGGGTTGAAGCAATTCCCAGCCACGGGAGATATAGTCCCCAATTTTTACCTGATAGCCATGGGTCAACAAGGACGTCATGTCCCTAGGCATACTTGCGGTCATTGCCTTTACCTCTGCAAAACTAACTCTTTAACTCCCACGTTCTGTCGGGAATGTCAAGCTCATGGGTAATCAGCAGAACTTATATGGTGCGCACAACCGAGAGCAGAACCCGAAACGTCCTACAGATGTTGTTTATGATGTTAAATCTGGCTGGCAAGATGAGTTGAGAAGGCAGTCGCCGGGGCGCCGCCCCCGATTTTGGTTCTCCAATCGGGTCATACTGCTATAGACGCACCCTCAATTAAATTTCAGCTAAATTTCAGCGACTCAGACAATTTGCCCGCTAATGAGCGCAGTTGACCACAGGCGGCTTGGGTCTCCAACCCCCGGGTTTGCCGCACCGTGACCGCAATGCCATGGGAGGTCAAAATCGCCTGAAAAGCCTCAATCCGGGCGCGCTGAGGGCGTTCGTAAGGGGCATCGAGAATGGGATTGTAGGGGATCAAATTCACATGGCTCTGCCAACCCCGCAATAATTGCGCCAACTGATGAGCCAAGGCCGGTGTATCGTTCACCTCCGCCAAGAGGGTGTATTCAAAACTCACCCGTCGTTTCGTCCGTTCCACATAGGAGCGACAATCCTGCAGCAGTTGCTCTAAAGAATAATGCCGACCACTGGGAATCAACTGCTGCCGTAAGGCCTGTGTGGGAGCATGCAGACTCACCGCCAATGTACTTTGTAAATTCGCCTGCGCTAACCGCTCGATCTGATGGGGTACCCCCACCGTAGAAATCGTCATTGCCCGTTGGGAGATGCCACAGTCCTGATTCAGCCGGTGAACGGTATCAACAACTGCATCAAGATTTAATAACGGTTCTCCCATCCCCATAAAGACAATGTGTGACACCCGGCGCGCCATATCGGTTTGCACCGTGAGGACCTGGTCTAAGATTTCATGCACGGCTAAATTGCGGGTAAATCCCTGTTTGCCGGTCGCACAAAAATCACAGGCCATCGGGCAGCCTACCTGGGACGAAACACACACGGTTAGCCGCTCCCCGCTGGGAATCCCGACCGTTTCAATGAAATGACCGTCCTGCAGTTGTAATAAATACTTCACGGTGCGGTCTGGGGCGACGCAACGCCGGGCAATCCGGGAACGTCCCAAATCCGGGTGTACCTGCTCCCGCCAGGATTTGGGAAATACGGTAATGTCCTGAAACTGCCGCACCCCCCGCCGGTACAGCCATTCATGCAATTGTTTGGCTCGGTAGGCGGGTTGCCCCTGCGCCGTGACCCAGGCGGTCAGTTCGGCCAGCGTTTGCCCTAATAGGGGACGGGTGGGGGTGGTCATCATGCTCACGGGCGTTGCTCCTGGCATTTCTAAGGTAGCGAAATCCGGGTCGCTGGCAACCGGTTATCGGCACCCAGCGGGTGAGATGGCAACGGCAACAACGGTACAATAGTTGAGCCAATTCACCCTTGATCGCGATACCCGATGCTGAAAAAATGGGTTGCTCCTCTGCGCCATCCCGACCAACCCTACCTGATTGCGGTTATTTTTTTTGTGGCTATTTTCAGTTTACTCCTGCTCCGCTACGGGACGTTTTTTGCCACCTATGACCAGGGCATTTTTAACCAACTGTACTGGAATAGTCTGCACGGCAGGTTCTTTGAAAGTTCCCTATCTTCGGGGTTATCGGTGGCGGTGCGGTTGGATGGGGATGTCCCCAGCGTGTTTTATCATCGCCTGGGTCAGCATTTCACCCCGGCCTTGCTGCTCTGGTTGCCTTTCTATGCCCTTGCCCCGACACCGGTGACGTTAATCCTACTGCAATCGTTACTCCTGACCGCGGGTGGCATTGTCCTGTATTGTTTAGCCCGAAATTGGCTCAACCCATCCCTGTCGTGGTGGATCACCGCCGGTTACTACGGAGCCGGAGCCGTGATCGGGCCGGCCTTGGGCAATTTCCATGATGCGGTGCAGTTACCGTTATTTCTCTTCGGCGCCATTTTAAGCCTGGAACGGCGGTGCTGGTGGCTGTTTTGGCCGTTGGTTGGCTTAACTTTGATGATCCGGGAAGATACGGGAATTGTCCTCTTTGGGTTGGGGGTCTATTGGTTATTCAGTCGGCGGTTCCCCTGGGTGGGATTGACGGTTTGTGTTTTGAGTTTTCTGTACATTGTCTTAGTCACCAATGTCTGGATGCCGGCATTTTCGGAAGATTTGAGTCGCCGCTTTTTACCCGGATATTTTGGAGAAGTGACCGGCGATAACGCGGAAACCGCCAGTACCCTCGACATCCTCAAGGGGATACTCACCAATCCGCTGCAAATTCTTTTAATTTTAGGGCGCAGACCCCTGAGAATCGTACTGTATCTTTTAGGACATTGGCTGCCCTTGGCTTTTCTGCCTGCCCTCTCTGGGCCGGCTTGGGTCATGGTGGCCTTTCCCCTAGGGCAAAGAGTATTACAAAATTCTCACATTGCCCTGCTTTTGAATGTCCGCTATGCCATTAACCTGGTGCCGGCCATTTTCTACGGCACCATTTTGTGGTGGTCCTCCCATGAGGAGTGGTGGCAACGGCGATTGCGGCGGTTTTGGGGGTATTGTATTGGGGTTTCCATCGTTTTGATTATTTTGGCGAATCCAAATCATAGTTTTTCCTGGATTCTGCCGGATTCGCTGCAACCCTGGGTGTGGATTCCCCTGCAGCAACGCTGGCAGCACCGGGCGGAAGTGCGCCCCTTAATTGCCCAAATTCCTGGGTCGGCAACCGTGGCCGCGACCAATCAATTGGTACCGCCTTTGTCCGGTCGGCGCGGGATTGTCCGCTTCCCTCAGTACCGACTGCGTCTGGACAATCAGCAAGTCCAATCGGTTGATTACATCATAACCGATTTGTGGTATTGGCGGCGGTTTAGTCTGCCCTGGCAGAATGCTTGGGATATCGGCGAACTGCACCAACGGATTAGCAGTGGCGAGTATGGGGTGATCGCGCTGCGGGATGAAGTGGTTTTACTGCAAAAAGGAGCCGTTACCACCCCTGAATTGCGAGAACAATGGCAGCGTTTGTATGCCGAATTGAGGTCCCTGTGGCAACCATGACTCCCCGTCCCCGTAAAGCCCTGGCGCAGTATTGGTTAAAACGGGAGGATATTCTCCAAAAAATTGTCCAGGTTGCCGAGTTGAAACCCACTGATAGCGTCCTGGAAATCGGCCCCGGTACCGGTCGTTTAACCGAGTATTTACTCCCCCGGGTTCAGGGGGTACTTGCCGTGGAATTGGACGTTGAATTAGTTAAATTTTTGCAAAAAAAATACGGTCACCATCCCCATTTTTGGCTCAGGCAAAGCGATATTTTAACTTTCGATTTACCGGCGGCGTTACGGCAAAATCCCCAGTTTCCCCCGCCCAATAAAGTGGTCGCGAATATCCCTTACAACATTACCGGCCCGCTCCTGGCCTATTTGGTGGGTTCTCCCTCGCGGCCTTGGCCGTGGCCGTTTGAACGCTTGGTCTTACTGGTGCAAAAAGAGGTCGCCGAACGATTGACGGCTGCCCCTGGGAGCAAAAGGTTTGGGGCATTGTCGGTACGCATGCAGTATATGGCGCACTGCACCTGGGTCTGTGATGTTCCGGCGAGTGCCTTTCACCCCCGTCCCCAGGTGGATTCGGCGGTGATTGGTTTAACCCCGCGGGTGCCGCAGCCGGTTGCGGTTAGCCCCCGCCAGTTCGAGCAGTGGGTGCAGCAGGGATTTAGCCAACGGCGGAAAATGCTCCGTAATACCTTACCCCTGGCCCGGGAAATAGTAGGGGCGATTTTGCTGAAATTAGGCTATCCCGATTCGGTGCGCGCCGAAGCCATTAGTGCCCCGGATTGGGTGCATTTGTGCAATGCCCTAGGCGAACAACTGCCGGATAAAGCGCAAATCCACCATACCGAAGTGGAGACTGAAGGCCAATTTGATATTTTCTAAGACCTTGATCAGCCAGCGCACTTCCCCCTGGGCTTTTTCCGCGTAGTAGTTGAATAGGGTACAAATCAGACGTTCCAAATAACCCTTGACCTTTTTGCAGATCAGCACGATTTTCAGCAGCAGACCCACCATTTTGGTCGGCCCCAGTTGGCAAATCAGGTCAATAAAGGTTTTGTGGTTCGCATCCTTTTGATTCTCGATCACCAGGAAATTCAGTAAACGGCTGCAGGTACGGGTGACCAGAAAATCGTTGAGCCCTTGGCGGTCAAATTGCGGGAACAATTCATCCATAAATTTCTGGAGTTTTTGGGCAAATACATCCCGGTCGCGACTGGCAGGGATTGCGTTAATCAAGTAATTCGCCAAGTTTTGCTTGTATAAACGGTAATTTTGCCCTTCGGGATTGTCTCGCAGAAACTGCGCCGCCCGTTCTTCGTAAGTCATGCCGTTGTCCACCTTACCGCCAAATAATTTGAAAGCGACAAATAACTCTTGATTACTCAGCATGGTGGGGTTTTTCACCGGTTCTAAATTTTTTGCAGCACCCAAAGACCGCCGGTATTCGTAGGTCACATACCGTCCCAAATCGTGCTCAAATTGCTGTTGCACTTGGGTCTGCAAATGCTGCACAATTGCCAACTGCTCTTGAAACTGTTGGCGGTCGTCCGCCCCGGTCAACTGCGCCTCATACAGATAGGGGTAACGGCGCAGTAAAGCGGCCAAAGGCTGATCCTCGGCGGGTTCATCGGTGGCTTCGAGTAGGGCAACCGTTTGACACAACCGTAGGTATAAGTCCGTTTCCTGAAATGCCTGAAATAACCGGCGCAGCGTGCCGACCGTTTTGCCCCGGTCCCCTCCCCGCAACGGCATGGGAGCCGCGAGAATATCCACCAAAGGGCGAATCGCCCATCTATGCTGCGACTGGTTTTGCCAGTGGTTAATGAGAATGTAGCAACTGCGGTTCAGGATAAAACGAAATCGTTGCTTGGCTTCTGGCCGTAAAAGCAACCGCTCCAGGGTGGTGACTACCGTGGCGTTGGCACACCTTAATTCGGTAAATAACTCCCGAAACCGCTCCAGCACGGTGTTGGGGGCTTCCCGCTGTACCCACTGATAAATATGGTTGTAAATGATCTCCTCATCAGGACTGGCGAGAATATCCACACAAGCAGCCATTACCCTACCTCCCGGCGCCAGAATCGCAACCCCCTCACCACTGTCAGTAATAATACGGATGTTTTGTATGACATTGTTAAGACGTTTGCGTAAATTTACGGAAGGGAGAAGTTCCCTAGTGGGCGGACTTTTGCCTATTGATCATTAGAGCCGATCCCCATTTTTTTCTGTGTAAGTCAGATCACAGGGGGCAGGCGATCCGAGACACGGGTGGGGTGAGCCGAATGCGGTTGCCCTGCCGCTCCCAGCCGATTGCCGGCCATGCCCTCGGTCGCGGGCGAGGGTAAAAAAAATTAACAAAAAAATGAACCGATTCCCGGCGGCAGGCTCGGCAAAAAGGCCTCAATCGGGGTTATCCCGTTCTGATGCTGCCGATTGCCGCTCGGCACATTTTTTTTGGATGGGGTTATCCTGAGCCAACGCGGCGGCGCGGCAGAGGTCGGCGTTGCCCTCGGCCGGTTTGCCCATGCCGAAATAGGCAATGGCGCGATGGCGTAAAATGACCGGATTATTCCCGTTTTTTTCCAGGGCTTTGGTCAAGTCCAAAACGGCCGCCTGGTATTCTCCCAATTTCAAGTAGGCGATGCCCCGTTGTTCGTAGGCGGGCCAGTAATCCGGGCGCAATTGGATCACCCGGTTCAGCTTTTCAATGGCCTGGTTCGGACGACCTTGGCGCAGAGCCAAGACGGCCTCATCGTACATCTTGGTCGTATCCGGGGCGCAACCGGCGACCAGCAGCCCTAGAATTAGCCCGGCCAGCACCTGCCTGTTCATGCCCAACTCCCCCTTCCCTAGTGCTACTTTACCCCTGAACGGCTAACAAACGCGATTCGCGCAAGCGTTGTAGCCACGATTCTACATACGGTTCATTGGCCGCCCGCGCCTGGGGGTCGGTACGGCTCAGGGGATAGGGAGCCAGGGCTTGGATCGCCGCCGTGGTCACACAAAACATAGATTTTTGGAAACTTTCACAGATTTTCACCCGCACATCTCGCAAACCCCGCGTCGTGCGGCGATAGCGCTCCCGCAGGTAATCCGGCAGGTAATGGCGCATATCCTGCATCAACAGCGTGGGCGGAATCCCCGCCCCGCCGATGGGCAACGGGTCGGCGTACAACGCCCCATAGGTAAAATCGGCTGGGTCTGCCGGGATTTGGTACGCCTGGGCATTGTAGGAAACCGTGCCCATGAACGGAAACGACCGGAAAAACACTGCCTCCACGTAGGGAACCGCCGCCGCCGTCAGAAAATTCAACCCTGCTTCCGCGGGAATTAAAGGGTAAAGCTCCCCCCGAATTTTCACCGTATAGGTAATCGGTTGCGGTGCCGCTGCCACTAAGCCGGTGCGAATGTGATCCACCACATCTTGAATCGAGGCAATTTCCCCCCGGTCGTAGCGATCCGCCAGGTCTAAAAACAGGGGACTCATTACCCGCCAAAACTGCCCCAACACACTCGTATAAACCATCATGCGCACCTGCTCCGGCAGAAATTCCGGGAAACAACCGTGTAAAAATTGCAACAAGAAATTGCCCCGGATTTTCGCTTGAATTGCCCGTTCGGCAAGGTTCTGAAATGCTTCAGAATCCAAGTACGCATCCAAGGGGGGACTGCCATGCCAGAGCATCGCCCGCATACAATACTCGGAAAACTCATAGTTAATCCGGTCGTGGTTCCAATGCCGGAGCAGTTTGCGCCAATTCACCTCCCCGTTGAAGTACTTAAAAAAGGGGAATAAAACTAAAAATTGCCGTTGGGACATATCCAGCAAATTTTCCCAATAGTACCCCAACACCACCCCGTAACTTTTGAGAATCCCCACCACTTCCACCAGATTATCCGGTGTATCCGGCAACAGTGCCCCGCCTTGCAGCAACCGCTCCTTGACCGTTGCCAAACTCATCCCTGCCCCCAATAGCGAACGGTTGCCTCACTCCAACGGACTAACCAATGCGGTTGCAACCCCAAGGTGACCACCAGCACGGCCAGGACAACGGCAGGGGTTCTCTGCCCCCAGGTCACCGCAGGTAAATGAGCCAAAGCGGGGGTTAACCGCCCGAAAAACGCCCGGTTCACCAGCAGCAAAAAATACACCGATGTCAACCCCGTTCCCAGCATCGCCAACAAGGTCGGCACCGGAAACACCGGCATACTGCCCCGAAATACCATAAATTCACTCACAAACCCGACCATCCCCGGAATGCCGCTGCTGGCCATCACCGCCAAAATCATCAGACTGCCCACCACCGGCAACCCCCGCTCCGGCGTCAGCAAGCCCTGCAAATGCTGCAAATCCCGCGTCCCCGTCACCCGATAGACGACCCCCACCAGGAAAAACAACAACGCCGAGATTAAGCCATGACTCACCATCTGCGCCACCGCCGCCACCAACGCCAGGGGAGTGGCCGCCGCCGCCGCCAGCAAAATGTAGCCCATGTGCCCGATGGAACTGTAGGCCACCACCCGCTTCATATCCCGTTGGCCAATCGCCATAAAGGAACCGTACAGCACACTCACCACTGCCCAGACCGCCAAAAACGGCGCCAGCACCCGCCACCCCTGCGGCAACAACTGCACCCCAAACCGCAGTAACCCGTAAGTTCCCAGTTTCAGCAATACCCCCGCCAACAACATGGAAACCGGCGTCGAGGCTTCCACATGGGCATCCGGCAACCAGGTATGCAGCGGCACCAGGGGAATTTTGATCCCCAAGCCCAACAAAAGTAAAATCAACAACCCAATTTGCGCTGCGGGCGTTAACCTTTCGGTCGCAATCGCCCCATAATCAAACGACCCCGAACCACTCAAGACCACCAGCCCGAAAAAGGCCGCCAGCAGTAGTAAGCCGGAAATAGACGTATAGATTAAAAATTTAATGCCCGCGTAATCCCGCCGTGCCCCGCCCCAAATAGCAATCAACAAATAAAGGGGCAATAATTCCAACTCATAAAACAGGAAAAATAAAAGCAAATTCTGCGCCAAAAATGCCCCCGCCACCGCCCCCCCGGTAAGTAGCAGGAAACTGTAATACAAGCGGGGACGCTGAGCCGGTGGTTCACTCGCCACCACCAACCCCAAAATCAGGGTATTTAACCCCAACAACGGTAACGACAATCCATCCACCGCCAGCCGATAACTCAAGCCCAAATTGTCTAACCACGGCAACTGTTCCACCATCTGCCAGCCGGCGGTTTGCACATCGAACTGAGCCACCAGTAGCCCCGTCCAGCCTCCCAGAACCGCCACCGTAGCCATCGCTACCGCTCGCACCCAGGCGATCGGACACAGCCACAGCAGCACCACCCCCACCACGGGCAGCCCAATCAACCCACTTAACATTCCCGCGCTGTCATAACCTTTGTTAACGTAAGCATTACTTATTGTAAGTATTGTCCGTAACTTTGACCCCTCAGCCGCCCCCGTTCTTGCTCCAACCGATGCTTTTAGCCTATTTAGCTCCCCAACAGCGCCACTTTCTCAGCCATCTCGCCGAGAAAATTGCGCCTTTCGGGTGGCATCTCTACTTGGTCGGCGGCGGTGTGCGGGACTTATGGCTGGCCCAAAAGCAAAATCAAGTCATTACCTTGTGCGACTTAGATTTGGTTTTAGACCAAGCCCCTCCTGAAGCCCTCCATCAGCTCGTTCCCCTCATCCAAACCCTGCGTCCGGGCGCGCTGGTGCAACCCCACCCCAAGTTTTACACCTGCGACCTGCGCTGGCCGGATTTAGCCCTGGATATTGCCTTGGCGCGCACGGAAACCTATCCCCATCCCACCGCCAACCCCATCGTTACCCCCGCCGACATTTACCGCGACCTGTACCGGCGGGATTTTACGGTGAACGCCATGGCGCTGGGGTTGCATCCCCAGGGGGAATTCCTTGATCCCCTCGGCGGCGAGCAGGATTTACAACGGCAGTATCTGCGGGTACTGCACCCCCACAGTTTCCGAGATGACCCTACCCGCTTGTGGCGCGGTGTTCGGTACGGGGTACGCTACGGTTTTACCTTTGCCCCGGAGACCCTCGGCCAATGGCAGAACACCTTGAGCAGCGGCATCTATGAATTTTGGCGCAAACAAGCGGGGCAGGCACCGGCGCTGCAAACCCGTCTGCGGGCGGAATTGGTGTATCTTTGGCAAACCCCCCGTTGGGTGCGAGCCGGTCGCTGGTTAGAGGAATTGGGGGCGTGGGCGTGTATTCATCCCGATTTGCATTGGCATTCAGAATTGGAGCGCAGTTTACGCCGCCTCAGTTATGGCAATCCCCAGGAACCCCGGCGCTCCCAATGTTTAACGGAGCTATTACTGAGTTATTTGCCGCCCCCGGAACGGGCAAAAGTTGCCAACCTTTTGGACATACCCCTCAATGCGCAAAAACGCCTTGCCCAATTAGCCAGTTTTGAATTAAAACTCCAGCAAATCACGCCATTAACGGTCAGTCAAATTTGCCAAAAACTTGACCTTTATGACCGGGAATTACTCTACGGGGTCATGGTACGGCACGGTGGTCAGGTACAAAAAATCCTGTGGAACTACTTATATCATTGGTCACAGCAACGCCCTCCCCTCAACGGGGACGATTTACGCCGATTGGGTTACCCGCCTGGCCCGCAGTTTCGGCAGATTTTAGCCCAGTTGCGTTCAGCCTTTTTGGAGCGGGAAATTACCAACCGCGCTGAAGCGATGAACTACCTGGAACAGCATTTTCCTAGGGCATCACCCGGTCAATAACTTCAATTTTGCCGGCGGGGGTCACCTGCCAGACATCATAACTGCCTACCACATCGCCGAATGGGTCGAAATCCACATTGCCGCTCGCCCCTTGGTAGTTGATGGTTTTACCTGCTTTCAGCAGCGCCAAACCTTCACAGACATCGCTGACCGGCTGCCCCTCAGGTGCGGCGATTTCCCGGATTTTGGGCGCAATATCCACCCCCTGGTTGCTGCCCGCCGCCTGCGCCGCCAGGATAATGACCGCCGCCGCATCCCAGGTTTGCGGCATATAAGGCCCCGGCGCTTGTCCCCGTTTTTCCCGCCACAGCTTGGTTAAAGCGGCCAACGCCGGGCCATCCGCCCCCGGCACCGTCCCCACCGCCCCGGCAATGATAGACTGCCCCTGGGGATTTTTACCCACACTGGCGACAAATTCCTCCGATTGGACGGCATCGGTCAGTAACAGCTGCACCCCCGGCAGCAACCCCTGTTCATAGGCCGATTTCAGCAACAAAGCGCCCGTTTCCGCATAAACCGCGGCCATCACCGCCTGCGGTTGCCCGGCAAAAGCACTGCGGGCTTCACTTTCTAAGGTGCTGGCATTGGGGTCGTAGCGGGTGGGACGATTGACGATCTGGCCGCCCTTTTTCGTCAACGCCTGGCTAAATTCCCGTTCAAACCCCAGCCCGTAGCTATTGTTGATCACCACCGTACTGACCCGGTTCCAGCCCCGTTTGCGCGCCAAGGCGGCCAGTGCCGCCCCTTGGTAGGTATCGGGGGGAGCCGTGCGAAACCAAAAACCCTTATACTCCCCCTTTTTCGCCCGCTCGGTAAATTCCGGGCTGGTACTGCCGGGGGAGACCATCGGCACCTGATTCCGCACCGCCACATCCAACGCCGCCTGGGACACACTACTGGCAAAGGAACCCACCACGCCCCCCACCCGGTTGACTTCCACCAATTTGGTCATCGCCGCCGCCCCCGCCGTCGGTTGGGTCTGGTCATCCTCTTGGAATACCGTCACCGGCTGGCCGTTCACCCCACCACAGGCGTTCACCTGCTCCACCAGCAGTTCCACCGCCGGGATCATCCCCTGCCCAATGGGAGACAAATCCCCCGTCGCCGGCAGCAATACCCCCAAACGCAGCCCCTGCGATGCCGGTTGACAGCCTGCGCTGACCCAAGCCAATAAAACGGTTGCAGTAACGACCCGTTTCATAACTTCCCCACACAAATAAAATTGCCCTTTACTATAGCACCACCGGGGGAATTTCAACGGTTCATCATGGGTCAATCCGATGGTCAACAAAATAAGTAATCCGGCGGAATTGTTCTAAAGTTAATGCCCGCATGGATTGCTCCATTTGCTGCCGACTGGCTTCCATATCTTCGCAAATCGGTTGATTCTTATGCAATTTTACATAACCCACCTGATAAATGGGAACCTGGCCGTAAAACGCTGCCCAATTGCTGTAGGTACTAGGGGCAGCAACAAGATAATCACACCGGGCTAAGGTATATAAATCTTCTAAAATATGTCCCGAACCAAAATGAACCGAAAATCCGGTAAATACATGAATTTGGTCGCGAAAATTCTCATCGGAGCAAATCAAAAAACCAACCCGTTTCCCCGGCAACTGACCCACGATCCGTTCCATGACAATCCGCCAGATTTCTAACCCATGAAAGCCACCATACAGGCGATAATCCCCTGCTCGAATATGTAAACCCACCAGTACATCATACTGCTCCCGTAGCGATTGGAGAAATTGGCTTATGTTTTGCTGATAGGCGGGTAAGGGGGTAAAACACTCCCGAATCACCTGCTGATGTTTAATAAAACAACCGGGTGCCCGCACATACCACCCCCGAATCAACAGAGCTTTTTTGACAACCAAATCGTCAATCAGCAAAGGATTGCCCCAATGTTTGCCCGGTTCAGGAATAACTTGAATTTGCGACTTTAATGACGGATAAAAGTTTACCAATTTCCGCACCGCTCGCACGCCGGTATAAATCGTATTTCTAAGCCACTGCCGGTTGACTGGGATGTGATTCCATATATCCTGACGGGCAGGAAACCGAAATACATAAGGTTGGGGAGCTGTGCCGATAAAATAGGGAGTGTATTCGGCAAAACCCCAATCCATCAAGGTATGACCCGTTTCCAAAGCATAGGCCATTAAATGGGCGGTAATTAACAAACGATTTCCCAGGCGCCCGAATCGGTGGGTTAAAATAATCATAAATAGCCAATAACGTCCGTCAGAAGAGTACCTCTATTGATGCAAACCCACCGAAAATCTCCGCGTGAGCATCCAGAGATGACAGAGAAACGGCGACGGGGGGTACCCCCTTGCGACCGCTTGTCCCTAACTAATAGAGGTTC
>CALHCP010000123.1 GCA_937936705.1 uncultured cyanobacterium
CGTGTCAAATATCTTCCTCTTCCGGGTCAATGTTAATTTTGCTCAACTGGACAATACAAGACTGCGCCGCTCCCAACACAAAGCCCAACCCTGCCCCGATGAACACAAAATACCGACGGTGTAATCGCTGATAAAATTCACTCTCAAAACGAAGCCGATTAAAATCTCTTTGCCCCATGTGGGAAGCAGCAAGAGCCAATACTGCCGCCAATAAACCGGCCAACACTCCAGAAGCGATTACCGTTTGAATTTTGAACTTTTTCATCATCTGCTACATACTGTATTCTTTTCATACCCATTATTTTCCCTAAACTCTCCCGTCAATAGGCAGAAAGTTATGATATTTTTCATTTCATGGTTTACAAACATCAGGACTGAAGCTAAGTCAAAATTTTCCGTCTCCCACAGCTAGGAGAAGGGAAGTATTCAGTATTGTAGTACCCATTCGTATGAGGATACCCAATTGGGGTTGCAGGGCATTGCCCCGTTTAGGTTTTCACTCCCCTCGCCCGTCTTGGGAGAGGGGCTGGGGGTGAGGGTAACTGCCACCCATCGTGCTATAGTAATATGACCTGACTGGCGAACAAAGATTCCCAAGCCCCAAAATCGAGGACTGCCCCCCGGCGACCGCCATTCTAAACTCAATGAGGATTCGATAGAGGTCACCTTCAGGTATCGGTGGTTCGGGATGTGCCCCGGCGGCGAAATTGTTTCATCTGATCCGTTAACATATCCAGTTGCAGGTCGCCTAAACTGCGTAACATCGCTTCTGCCGACGGGAATCGCTCCCGCGGGTACGGTTCCAGCGCTTGCTCCAACGTGTCCGCCAAACTAGCGGGTAAAGCGGGCAACTGATTCCGCCAAATAATTTTGCCGCTTTGGGGGTCGGAATGAAAATCCTGGGGTTCTTTACCACTTAAAAGGTACAACGCCGTCATCGCCAAACTATACAAATCACTACTAAAAATCGGCCGTCCCATGCCCTGTTCCATCGGCATATACCCTAGAGAACCAATCACCATACTGGCTGCACCGGTACCATGCCCTAACACTTCTTTCACCGCCCCAAAATCAATCAAAACCGGTTTATTATCCGACTTGCGCAGCATGATATTGGCTGGTTTAATATCCCGGTGAATAATCCCTTTTTTATGGATGTATTGCAAAATACTCAATACGTCAATCAAAATCCGAATCACCTCGGATGAGGATAACACCCCATCTCGCTGTACTTTTTGCTCTAAATTAATCCCTTCAATCAGTTCCTGCACCAAATAAAACTTATTTTCTTCGGTGAAATAGGCATAAAGTTTCGGGATGGAATTCGTACCATTACTCAAATCCTCCAGAATCGCCGCCTCCCGCTCAAAGCGGCGTTTGATTTCCTCATAAACTTCCGGGTTTTGGGTGCCGGGGCGCAGTTGTTTAATGACGCAAGGACGGCGGGAGGGCAAAAACGTATCCTCGGCAATAAACGTAATACCAAATCCTCCCTTCCCCAGGGGAGCGGTCATTTGGTAGCGGTTGTTGAGTAACTTACTCATGGCTGGCTCTGGGAATGATGCCGTTCAGTGTAAACCGACAGCGGAGTTAAGTGAACAAAAGGGTGGTGTGTCCGGCCCGCGGTTGACCCGTTAGTGCGGATAAAAGAGGCATCACGGGCCGATGTGACCGCAGACTGTTTAATTCTGCCAGCAAAATTGCCCCGCTGTTGATCAATACCGCCAGCACCGGGTCGAGGGCGAAAAAAATCCCCCCCAGGACGATACTCAGGTTCGGCACCACCACCAGCCCCAGATTTTGGTAAATCACGTCCATGGTGGCGCGGGCAATCTGAATGCCATAGACCAAACTGCGCAGGTCATCCTGGGTCAATACCACATCGGCGGTATCGGCGGCCAGGGAACTCCCCCCCCGCAGAGCAATCGAGACGCTGGCATGAGCCAAGGCAGGCGCATCGTTGATTCCCTCGCCCACGTAGGCGACCCGTTGCCCCGCCGTTTCCAAATCTGCCACCACCCCCACCTTTTGATCCGGTAGCATCTCCGCATAAACCCGCTCTGGTGCAATCCCCAAACGATTGGCGGTGAGCTGCGCCGCCGGTTCCAAATCCCCGGTCACCAGATAGACCGCCAGCCCTAGGTCTTGCAAAGCCTGCACAACTGCTTCCGCCTCAGGCCGCACCGGATTGGTCAAGGCCACCACCCCCAACAGCCGTTCCCCCCGGGCCACATGAACCAGAGAATAACCCGCTGCCTTGAGTTCCGGGTGCAGACGCTTCACCGCCTCCGTATCAATCCCCACCTCCCGCAACCAGCGCCCACTCCCGACCCGGATCACCTCTTCCCCTAAAGGAGCCTGCAGGCCTTTCCCCGGCAAAACCTCCACCATCCCCACCGCCGCCGGTTCCACGCCAAAATCCTCACCGTACTCCACAATCGCCAGGGAAGCCGGATGCAACGACCCCTTGGAGAGCGCCATGGCCAATTCCAACAACGTAAAGGTATTGCTATCCGCGTCCGTCATATATATGTCAAACACCTGCGCTTGCCCTTGGGTGAGCGTCCCGGTTTTGTCAAAGACCACCGCATTCAGTTGCGCTAACATTTCCAACGCCCGCCCGGAACGAATGTACAGCCCGTACTGGGTCGCCTGCCGGATCGCCGTTAAAATCGCCGTTGCCGAAGCCAGTTTGACCCCCGTGCCAAAATCCAACTGCAACAGCGCCAAAGCCTGATGCCAGTTCCCCGTCAGGGTAAACAATACCCCACTCAGGAACAACACCGGCGGAATCGTCCATTCCCCCACCTGCTCCGCATAATTCGACACCCGGGAATCATACTCAGGGGCGGTGTTCAGCAAGGTCAACGCCCGTCCCATACGGGTATCTTGACCGGTTTTATCCGCCCGCACCCACAGCAGCCCCCGCACCACCAACCCCGACGCATAGACCGTTGCCCCCGGTTGACAGGACTGGAGCCGCACCTCGCCGCTCAGATGTTGGTTGTCCACCAACCCCTCGCCCCGCACCACCGTACCATCCACGGGAATCCGCTCCCCATAGGCCACCACCACCACATCCCCTTGGCACACCTCCATCAAGGTCACCACCTGCTCCTGCCCCTGCCGTTCGACCCGTATCGGCACCGTTGCCCAATCCATCATTAAAGACTGCCGACGACGGGTTTGCCTGGCCGTCGCATCCCGCACCACCTCGGTCGCCTCACCAATGGTTAACTGCAACGCCGGTGGCACATACTGCCCCTCCAACGCATGGATCACCGTCCAGAGCGCATCTAAGACATCCAGATTTAACTTGCGCTCGTGGCTCAGCGCCTGCCAACTGGACACAAACACTGGCTGCGCCGCCAGCAACACCACCGCCGCCATCAGCCAAGCGGGAAGCGGCACCTGCAACCCCGTAGTCAAGACCGCCAACCCCAAGGCCACTACCGGCCAAGCGAACCGCTCTCCCCAATCCTCCTCCGGGACATCCGTCCACCGGCTCCCCATCCGATACTCCCGGGCTGCCGTTTCAATACAGGCCAGCACCGCTGGGAGTTCGCCCCCCTCGACGATCACCGAATAAGACCCAGGGGACAGCCGCAACCCCACCACCCCCGGCACCCGCTCCAGCAGCCAATACAAACATTGCCGGTAAGCCGGGTCTGCCCCCAGCAACGGCACCCGCACCCGCACCCGCCCCGGCACCTGATGCACCACCCGATAAACCACTGGAGAGACAGGAGCAATCGCCGGAGACATGTTTCCCCCAAGAGAACCATCATCTCCAGCCTATCACCCCTGCCCTTCCGTGGTAGCGCTAACAGGGACAACCCTCGTGGCCACAACCCGCCCCTTGGGGATGCCCCTGGGCACAGGCTTCACTGCAATACACCTTGTCCCCCACCCGGATTGCCGTTTCCGGATCCACTTGGCAGATACAAGGCGGACAATCACACTTCACCATCACTGGCACCTCCTGATAACCATCTAATCCAATCATACATGAACATATATTCATGTGTCAAATCGGCAAACCTATAGTTGGTCTTAAGTCTGGCGGGGTTATGCGGGTAGTTGGGGACAATGAAGCTAAAGTTTGCCCAGGAGGGAAGTGTATGAATGCGGCCAATCCCTTGTTAGAGATTCCCCAGTACGGCCAGAGCGTCTGGATGGATAATCTCAGTCGGAACCTGATTGTCTCCGGTGAGTTGCGGCAGTTAATCAGCACCCGGGGTATTTGCGGCATCACCTCCAACCCGGCCATCTTTGAAAAAGCCATTGCCGGGAATGCCATTTACGATGCAGATATTGTTGCCGGTGCCAAAGCCGGTCTGTCGGTCACCCAAATTTATGAGTCCTTGGCCTTCAAAGACATTCAGGATGCCTGTGATATTTTCCGTCCCATTTACGACTCCAGCCAGGGGGTGGACGGTTATGTGAGTTTGGAGGTTCCCCCGGATTTGGCGCGGGATACGGAGGGGACGGTGCGGGAAGCCCAGCGTTATTTTGCCGCCATCAACCGTCCCAACGTGATGATCAAAATCCCCGGCACTCCCGAGGGATTAGCCGCCGTCGAGCAGGTGATCGCCGCCGGAATTAACGTGAATGTGACGCTTTTATTCAGCGTCCAGAGCTATGTGGACACGGCTTGGGCGTACATTCGCGGCTTGGAAGCGCGGGTGGCCCAAGGGGAACCCGTTGACCGGATTGCTTCGGTGGCGAGCTTTTTCCTGAGCCGGATTGATACGAAAGTGGATAAACTGCTGGAGGGCATCGGCACGGAGGCGGCCAAGGCGCTGCTGGGGAAAGTCGCCATTGCCAATGCCAAGGTCGCTTACGAGCGGTTTCAAGAAATTCTGCAAGACCCCCGTTGGCAAGCGCTGGCGGCCAAGGGAGCCAAGGTGCAACGGTTGTTGTGGGCGAGTACCAGCACCAAGAACCCGCAGTACAGCGATGTGATGTACGTGGAAGAACTGGTGGGAGCCAATACGGTGAATACCCTGCCCCCTGAAACCATCGAAGCCTGTGCCGACCATTGCCACATCAGCGACCATCTCCGCAGTGGTTTTGACCAAGCGGAGGCCGTGCTGGCTCAGTTGGCTGCCCTGGGGATTGACCTCGATCAGGTGATGGCGGAGTTGCTGGAAGAGGGGATTCAAAAATTCATTGACCCCTTCACCGCGCTGATGCGTTCCCTGAGCGATAAGGTGGCGCAACTGACCCCTGCTTAAGGGCTTGAATTGACTCTGCCGAGCCACAGCCATCTCAACGATATCCACTGGATGCGCCTCGCTTTGGATTTAGCGGCACAAGCGGGGCAGGTGGGGGAGGTGCCGGTGGGGGCTGTGATTGTCCATCAACAGGGGCGGTGTATTGCCCAAGGGGAAAACCGCAGACAACGCACCCATGACCCCACTGCCCATGCGGAGATTGTGGCTCTCCGGCAAGCGGGCTTGGCGCTGGGGACGTGGTATCTCAACGACTGTACGTTGTATGTGACGTTAGAACCCTGTCCCATGTGCGCCGGGGCGTTGGTGAATGCTCGGATTGGCAGGTTAGTTTACGGTGCGAGTGACCCCAAGGCCGGAGCGATTGACAGTGTGATCCAAATTCCCACCAGTGCGGCTGCCAACCATCGTTTTCCGGTGGTCGGCGGCGTTTTAGCCGATGAATGCCGGGAATTATTGCAAACTTGGTTTCGCCAACGGCGGCAAAGTAATTAACCGGGTTCTGGCTGTGTCATAATAGAGAGCGCATCTTTACGGGGCTATAGCTCAGCTGGTAGAGCACCTCAATGGCATTGAGGGGGTCAGCGGTTCGAGTCCGCTTAGCTCCATAAGCATTTCCAGATTGGCAATCCGGTGGTACAGCCTGAGTATATTTAGGGAACCTCTATCAATTA
>CALHCP010000124.1 GCA_937936705.1 uncultured cyanobacterium
TCGTTGTGGTATGTGTCGGATGAGGGGACGTTGGCCCTGATGAGTGAGTTTTACAAGAATTTGCGGCAGGCACCCATCAAGGCGGAAGCACTGCGGCAGGCGCAGGTGGCGATGTTGCGGGGGCAGGTGAGCATTAAAGGCGGGGAGTTGCGCGGGGTGCGGGGCGGGATTCCGGAGCCGCCGGCGATTGCCCAACGGGGGGATCAAAATCTCAGCCATCCCTACCATTGGGCGGCCTTTACCCTGATCGGTAGCCCCTGGTAAGAGTAGGCGATGGGACTCGAACCCACGGCGTTCGGCTATAGGGTTTCAGGCGCTGTAGCCATGTGACCGGATGGGCGAACCCAGATTTGGGACAACCAAAGCGCGGGGGCTACGTCCCGGCGCCAGTGAACGCAGTGCAACCATTCCGGTGAAGGGCAACGCTGCGGCGCCGGAGTCCTCCTCCAGCAGAAGGGTATAATTACTTTTGGCGTTTTCTGTGTCTCAGCCATGAAAGAAGTCAAAAATACTCTGTTGTCAGTTTTGGGGGCGGTTCTCACCGTAGTCGGCGTCGTGGCGGTCATTCTGCCCTTGGTGCCCGGTACGCCCCTTCTGCTGCTGGCGGCGGCCTGTTTCGGGGCAATTGAGTCCTAATGAATCGGCGGGGGGGAAAGAGCTTACAACTGCCGCTCTCGGCGCACCATCTGGAGATAAGACAACCACCCCCCTATCACCATTACTCCCGTAAAAACGGCCAAATAACCTAAATGGTCGCCGACTTCCTGCCAAGAATAATCGTGGATGGCCACCCCCAATAAACCCTCATTCATGTGATAAACCGGGGTATATTTCGCCAATTCTAAAAGATTTTCGGGGAACAAAGTGGTCGGTAAAAAAGTACCCCCGATGATGACAAACGGCAAACCCACCGCCGCCACCAACGCATTCACATCATCGGTACGGCGAGCCAACTGGGTGCCCAGAATAAATCCCGCTCCCACATAACCACTGACGGTTAACCCAAACAACAGCAATCCCAGGGGAATACTGCCGTGAAAGCGTGCCCCCAGGTAGGCCGCCACCGCCCCCACCAAAATCACCTGCGCCCCGGCCACCAAAATATAGGCCAAGAAAATGCCCCAAAAATAGGACAGCCCGCTCAAAGGCGAGAGGAATAATCGCTTCAACGTGCCCTGCTCCCGCTCCGCCACAATCGTGGACACCGTGCCCCCCACCCCGCTAAAGAAAAATCCTGAACCCACCAGCGCCGAAATCGCCGCCCGCTCAAACGCCTCCGGGATGGTCAAATCCGTGCGCCCGGTCAAAATCATGCCGATCAGCAACAGAATCGAGACGGGAAACCCCCCCCAAAAGACTAAACTGCGCCGACGGCGGAGCAACTCCGTTAAAATCCGCTGCGCCACCGCCCAGGTTTCTCTGCCGACCCGCATCCTGCCCGTACCGTCCCCTGAGAAAATCACCCCATTCCTTGACATTTCTTTACATTTTGTGGCTAGATAACCAACAGAGTCATTGCCGTTGACACCGTACAATCTTAGTCTATGGTGCTGACCATACCTGTGTGAGGAGTCTGTTCGTTCCTGCCCATGAATCCACATTCTGAACCTAACGGCCGTCTTTCCCGCCGCCATCTGCTCAAGTTGTTTGGGGCAGGGGGAGTGGGTGCTGCGATCGGCTATTCTCGCTTTGTCAAGCCCCAACCGGCGGTCTGGCAGCCCGATCCGGTGACTCTGCCTTGGCGGCTGGCGCAGCCCAAGCGGGTCACGGTCATCGGCGGGGGTCTGGCGGGTTTGGCCTGTGCCTACGAACTCAGTCAGCGCGGGTTTGTGGTCACTTTGCTGGAACGGGCACCGCAACTGGGGGGCAAAATTGCCGGTTGGCCGATTGAGGTCAACGGGGTGCCGCTGCAAATGGAACACGGCTTTCATGGGTTTTTCCCCCAGTATTACAACCTGAATCGGTTGGTCAGTGAACTGGGCTGTGATGACCATTTTGTTTCCCTGAAATCCTATGCGGTGGCCTACAAAAACGGCTATGCAGTGGAGGTGTTTCGCCCCAGCCATTCCGCCTTTCCCTGGAATATCGTGGATTTGGCGGTCGCGTCGGACAATCGCTGGCGCTGGGGTTTGAATCTCACCAGCCCTGCCCATTGGGGAGTGTTTCGGGAAATTACCGGCTTTGACCCGGTGCAAAGTTATGAACGACTAGATCATCTGTCGGTGCTGGAATGGGTGGGCAATGATTTTCCCCAAGGGTTGTTTGATCTGTATTTTTTACCCTTTGCCAAATCCAGTTTGAATGCGCCCGATGTCCTGAGCGCCGGGGAATTGATGCAGTTTTTCCACTTTTATTTCTTCGGCAATCCCGAAGGATTGGCGTTTCGGGGCACCCGCCAAGATATGCGCCGTTCCTTGGTCGAACCGATTGCCGCCAGCATTCGCGCCAACGGGGGTAACATCCGCACCGGGGTCACGGTGACCGGTTTGCATTGGCAGGGGGGCAAAATCGCCGCCTTGGAGGTGCAAGCGGCCGGCCAAGTCAGCCCCAGCCCCTTTTGGGTAGAGGCGAACCCGGTATTACCGGCCGGCTTCTACGGCGCCGGCGATCAGGTGTATCAAACCAAAGGCAAAGAAGCCCTCTGTCTGACCTGCCCCCACCAGGGCTGTACGGTGCAAGTGCAAAATAATGGCAGTTATCGCTGTCCCTGTCACGGAGCCGAATTTACTGCCCAAGGGGAGGTGGTCAAAGGCCCGGCGACCCGCAATTTGAGCCGGTTCAACGTCATTGCCGCAACCCCGGAACGGGTGCAGTTAATTGCCCAGAACCCTACTACTGCGGGGGTTGAGCGCATCGAGTCCGATTACTATGTTTTGGCAACGGATGTACCGGGTGCAAAGCAGATTATCCGTCTGAGTCAAGGGGAAGCCCACCCGCAGGTCGTCCAACAAATTGAAGGGCTGGCCATTGCCGACCCCTTTGCGGTGGCGCGGTTTTGGTTAGACCGGGATTTTGAATGGCCCTACAGTGACTTTACTTCTCTATCCGGGTATCGGTTGACGGATAGCATTACATTGTACCACCGTATCCAGGATGATTACAAAGCCTGGGCACAGGCAACCGGCGGCAGTGTGGTGGAGTTGCACGCCTACTGTTACAAAGAAAAAGAATTTCCCAATCAGGAGGCCCTGCTGACGACCTTTGAGCAGGAATTATACGAAGTTGTCCCGGCGTTGCGGGGGGCAACCATTTTACATCGGGAATTGGTCAACCAGAAGAATTTTTCCGGGTTTCCCCCCAACAGTTACGACAACCGACCGACCAGCGCCACTGCCGTTCCCAATTTATTTTTGGCGGGGGATTGGGTGAAGATGCCGTTCCCCTGTGCGTTGATGGAGCGGGCAGTCAGCAGTGGTTTTTTGGCCGCGAATGAGATTATCAGCCAAGAAGCCTTGCAACGGCGGCCTTTGTATTCGGTGCATCCCCGCGGGTTGTTGGCGACTTAGGGGCAATCCCTCCGTTTGCTTTTGTAGGGGCTGTACCTGGCGAGCGAGAAGGGAAAACCGGGAAACGCCGCATTTTCGTCGAGATGCTCAATCTGGCTCCCCGTCGGGGTTTGAGGCTGTTTTTGCGGAGCGGTAACAGTATAATAGCCAAACATTTTGGGAGTCGCTCGCCCATGCCCCTTGCCATTTCGTCCCAGAGCGGGTTTACTGGAGGCTTCTCCCCACTCGCTGGGGAACTCAATAACGTGGAAACAATTATTTGGTGGTGGCATCCGCCAAAGCTAAATCCTTGAGGGCAAAGGTGACCAGCTTATCCCAGTTGCCCCCCTCGAATAAGACGGCGGCACGACCATCGGTGAGCCGTTGCACCTGTCCCTGAAAACCGTAATACATATCGCCGGGATTCACCACCCGCACGGGGGAACCGGGCAAAATTGGCGGGGTCTGTTCACTCACGGGTTAACCTCCAGGCATCTTACCCATGACTTTAGCCAAAACGGCGCCGATGCACAAGGGCAAGGAACGCAAATCGCGTATGATAGATTCAACCTGTGCCAACATTTGGGGGAGCTGACGGGTGTTAAAAACATTAGCGGCTGATTTTCAGATTATTTTTGAGCGGGATCCGGCGGCTCGGAATCCTTTGGAGGTGCTGCTGTGTTACCCCGGCTGGCACGCCGTTGTCCTGTACCGCTTGGCTCACCTCTTGTATCGGTGGGGAGTACCCCTGATCCCCCGCCTGATTTCACATCTTGCCCGCCTGTTGACCGGGATTGAAATTCACCCCGGCGCGCAGATTGGTCGAGGCTTTTTCATTGACCACGGCATGGGGGTTGTCATCGGCGAAACGACGGTGATCGGCGACTATTGCCTGCTTTACCAGGGGGTGACCTTGGGGGGTACGGGCAAGGAAAAAGGCAAACGCCACCCCACCTTGGGGGATCACGTCATTGTGGGGGCAGGCGCTAAGGTGCTGGGCAACATTACCCTGGGGAATCACGTGCGGGTGGGGGCGGGTTCGGTGGTGCTGCGCTCGGTGCCCTCCCACTGTACCGTGGTGGGAATTCCGGGGCGCTTGATTTGCAAAGACGCGACGGTGGAACCCCTGGAGCATGGCCGGCTGCCGGATTCGGAAGCCCAAGCGATTCGGGTGTTGGTGGATCGGATTGACGAATTGGAGCGGCAAATTGTGGCTCTGCGCCAGGGCAATCCCCCCCCGGAACCCGCGCCGGTCACGGTGGCGGAACAACAGCGGCTGATCGGGGAATTCCTGGATGGGGCGGGGATTTAGCAATCAGGGTGGTGGCCACCATGCCCCCATGCACCGTCACCAGCGCCCGAAAGGGATTCACAATCGGATCCACGGCAATCAACAGAGTCAATACCCCATCCAAAGGTAACCCCAAGGGTTGCAGGACAATTCCCACGGAAGCCAAAGTCGCCACGCCCACCGCACCGGCGGTAGCCACCCCGCCCAATACCGCCCCCAGCACCAGCACCAACCAAGCCTGCCCGGTTAAATCTTGTTGGTACAACTGTGCCGTAAAGACACTCACCAGGGCAAAATAGCTCACCACCCCAAACCGACACACCGTAATCGCCAGCGGGGTAATCAAATTCACCTGCTCTCGCTCCCAGCCCAGGTGACACAAGCCCTGGATGGCCGCCGGTAGAGCTGCCAAACTATTGCTGGTCGTCCAGGACAGCACCGCCGCCGCCCCCTGTTCCTGCCACACCACCCGGGGAGAACGCCCGCACCGCCAGCCCATCACCGCCGTCCCGGCGATAAATAACCCCACTAACACCAGCACCGCCGTGACCACAAACCGTAAAATTGCCAGAACCGACCCCACCCCCGTGCTGCCCACTTGGGGCGCAATCAGACAAAAAATCCCCAGGGGTAAAATCCGGGTAATGCCGCGGATCAAGGCATTAAAGGCTTCGTAAATTCCCTCCAATCCTTTCCCTAAACGGGCGGTGGCGGCATTATTCAATAACCCCAGGGTAATGCCCAGGAGCACCGCAAAGGTCACCACCTGCAAGGCATTCGCCTGGGTCAGGGCAGCAAAGATATTATCGGGAACCAACGCCCGCACAAATTGCACCAGAATCGGCTCAGGCGGGGGGGTAGCCGGTTGTTGCAGGGCCAATTCCACATCCACCCCCGCATTTTGGATGTAACGTCCCAGCGCGGCTAACACCTCCGGGTTACGGATCACCCCCGGTTGTACCCAGGCGGCCACCAGCACGCTCAGCCCACTCACCCCCACCAACCCCAGAACAAACACCAGCAGTAACCGTTGCAACAATTGCCCCATCTGCTGATTACCGGCCAAACGGCTGACACTCATGGTCACCGCCGCCAACAAAATGGGCAAAACGCAGAGCTTTAATAAGGCCAGGTACACCTCCCCCAGCACCTTGATCTTGGCTGCCCAGGCAGGAGCCAGCACTCCCAACGCCACCCCTAACCCCACCCCCAGCAGCACCGGTAAAGGCGAATGCCACCATCGTCCCCAAGCCGCCCACCTACTCTTGTCCGCCATGAGTCACCCGCATCACGATCGCAAATTGATCGCACATTATCGAACATTTGGGGTCTAAAACCCCGTCCTACTGCTACGCAGGCGCAGACCGTAGCACTCTGACCAGCCGGGCGAACCGAGATTTAGAAGAATCCAGAACGGGAGCTACGCCCCGGCGACTGCCATTCTAAACTTAATAACTTATGGACACCTCTATTTATTAGAGCCAGCAGAAAATCCTCTCGCTGGCATACCGAGTTTAGGGAGAACCCAAGGGGGGGCTGCGCCCCGGTGACCGCCATTCTCAAC
>CALHCP010000125.1 GCA_937936705.1 uncultured cyanobacterium
TGGAGTTGACGCACGGGGCGCAGCGCTGGACCACGGTGGGGGTCTCCACCAACATTATCGAAGCCTCCTACCAGGCGGTAGCCGAGGGATTGGAGTACGGGTTAACGCGCCTGGGGTCAACACCGGTGCTGACCCCTTAAAACCGGTCAAAAGTCTCCGCCATTTTTCGGAAAGGTCGGGGGAAGCCGCCGCCGATTCGGCCTGGCAATCACTGACACAAATGGCCGCCGTTGGTTATTCTGAAGCATAGGCGCAACCAAAGGCAAAGAAGATTGTGGCAGAATTTTTGGTGCGATTTTGGGGTGTGCGGGGTAGTATTGCCGTGCCGGGGCCGGATACCGTGCGTTATGGCGGCAATACCCCTTGTGTGGAAATGCAAGTCGGCGGGCAGCGGTTCATTTTTGATGGGGGGACGGGTTTGCGGGTATTGGGTAAAACCCTGCTGGGCGAAAAAAATATCCAGGCGCATTTATTTTTCAGCCATTCCCATTGGGATCACATTCAAGGTTTCCCATTTTTTACCCCGGCTTATATCAGCGGTAATTGTTTTCATATTTATGGCCCGATTACCTTTAACGGTTATAGCGTCAAATACAGTTTGAGCCAGCAAATGCTCGACCCCAATTTTCCGGTGCCTTTACAAATTATGCAGGCGGATTTACACTTTCACGACCTGAATGCCGGGGAAGTGATTAACTTGGACGATGTCACCGTGGAGACCGGCAGTTTGAATCATCCGAATTATGCCCTGGGGTATCGGGTCACCTACCGGGGCAAAACCGTCGTCTATGCCAGTGATACAGAGCATTACCCCGACCGCCTGGACCGCAGTGTGGTGCATCTGGCGCGGCAGGCTGATGTCCTGATTTATGATGCCAACTATACCGAAGAAGAGTATGAGCATCCGGTGACGCCGCGGCGGGGGTGGGGGCATTCCACCTGGCAGGCGGGCGTACAAGTGGCTACAGCCGCCGGGGTGAAACAGTTGGTTTTATTTCATCACGATGCCAGCCATGACGATGACTTTTTAGATGGTATCGAGGCGCAGGCACGCCAAGTTTTCCCCGACAGTGTCCTGGCGCGGGAAGGCATGGTACTGCAATTGCTCTAAATTCTAGCCGGCAGGGGGAAGGATCGATACACTAATAAACAGTTAAACAGTCCTTTCACTAGGGAATACCGCATTAATGGAGAACCAGAGTGCGCGCTGCCCCCCGGCGACCGCCGCTCCCCAGGCAATTAAGATGGCTCTCGCTTGTATCTAACCCAATCCATTCAGTGAGGATTTTATTGTGCGCACCCTGCTGATTTATCCCCAATTTCCCCCCAGTTTTTGGTCATTTGAAAATACCCTGAAATTAATCCATCTCAAAGCCCAACTACCGCCTTTGGGCATGGTGACGGTGGCTGCCCTGCTGCCTCAAACTTGGGAATTTAAGCTGGTGGATCGCAACGTGCGCGAAGTGACCGCCGCCGAATGGGACTGGGCGGAACTGGTGATTATCTCCGCCATGATTGTTCAGAAAGAGGATTTTGCCCGCCAAATTCAGCAGGCGAAAATACGGGGCAAACTCGTAGCGGTGGGGGGGCCTTATGCCACGGCTTTACCCCAGGAAGCCCAAGCCGCCGGTGCCGATTTTTTGGTTTTAGATGAGGGAGAAATCACTCTGCCCCTGTTGGTGGCGGCTTTGGCACGGGGAGAGACCCAGGGCATTTTTCGCGCCCACGGCGAAAAACCCGCCGTGACGGAAACCCCGATTCCCCGGTTTGATTTACTCGAGATGCAGGCCTATGCGGAAATGTCCGTCCAATTCTCGCGGGGGTGTCCCTTTCAATGTGAGTTTTGCGACATTATCGTTCTCTATGGCCGGAAACCGCGCACCAAAACCCCGACCCAATTGCTCGCCGAATTGCAGTATCTCTATGATTTGGGCTGGCGCAAAAGTATTTTTGTGGTGGATGATAATTTCATTGGCAACAAACGCAATGTGAAGCTCTTATTACAAGCCCTCAAACCCTGGTTAGAAGAGCGCAACTATCCCTTTTCCTTTGGCACCGAAGCCTCGGTCAATTTAGCGGAAGACCAAGAGTTAATGGATTGGATGGTGGCCTGCAATTTCGGCACCGTATTTCTGGGCATTGAAACCCCCGATGCTGATAGTTTGGAACGCACCCGCAAATTTCAAAATAACCGCGACCCCCTGCGGGAATCGGTGTTAACGATTGCCCGCTCCGGCTTACGCATTATGGCCGGTTTTATCATCGGTTTTGATGGGGAAAAACCGGGTGCCGGGCAACGGATTGTGGACTTTGTCCAGGATACGGCGATTCCTACCGCGATGCTGAGTATGTTGCAGGCGTTACCGGATACGGCTCTCTGGCATCGGCTCCAGAAAGAAGGGCGGTTACTCAACGGGAAAGGGGATATTCACCAGGCCACCTTGATGAACTTTGTCCCTACCCGTCCCTTGGCAGAAGTTACGCAGGAATTTATTGATGCTTTTTGGAATTTATATGAGCCGAAAGCCATGCTGGAGCGCACCTACCGGCATTATTTAATCTTGGGAGCCGCCCGGCGAAAATCCCGGCGAAAACGCGCCAAATCCCCAGAAAAAACCCCGATCAATTGGATTTACATCCGGGCATTTTTGCTTCTCTGTTGGCGGCAGGGCATCCGGCGTTCCACGCGTGGGCAATTTTGGTGGTACTTGGGTCATCTGCTCTGGCGGTATCCCCACGTCGTCAGCAGTTATCTCTCCGTCTGTGCCCAAGCGGAACATTTCTTAGAATATCGGCAAATGGTTCGGGCGCAGATCGAGACCCAATTGGCCGCAGTTTTAGCTCAAGAGGGGGCGTTGCCGGTGCCGGTCACGGCGCCATCGCTCAGTCCCTAGCGCACCGCCGTCCTGAGCAGGCGAATGTTAGCATAGCCCTAGGGTTCCAGCGTTTGGGCATGACTCGCAACCGGATTGTCATTGTAGGCGGGGGATTTGGGGGATTGTACACGGCTTTGAACCTCTGCCAATTTCCCTGGACAGAGGCCAGCCGCCCGGAAATGGTTCTCATCAGTGATCAACGGCATTTTTTGTTCTCCCCTTTGCTCTACGAATTCGTGACCGGTGAAATGCAAAGTTGGGAAATTGCGCCCCCCTACGAGGAATTATTGGCCGATACGCCCATCCGGTTTCAACCGGCGCAGGTGCGGGGGGTGGACCTCGCCCAACGGCGGGTAGATTTGGGCAAGGAAACCATCAGTGGCGATTACTTGGTCTTGGCGGTGGGCGGCGAAACCCAACGTCCCCCGATTCCGGGTCTGTCAGAGTATGCCTATGAGTTTCGCACTTTAGCGGATGCCGAACGGCTCCGGGAACGGTTGCGCCAATTGCTCACGGGTACGGGAGTGGTGCGGGTGGCGATTGTGGGTGCCGGCCCGAGCGGGATTGAGTTGGCCTGTAAGCTCGCCGATCTGTTGGGCAATCGGGGGCGGGTGCGGTTGGTGGACCGGGGAGCCGAAATTCTGAAAACGTTTTCTCCCTTTGCTCAGGAGGCCGCCCAAAAGGCTCTGGAACAACGGGGCATTTGGCTGAACTTGAGCACGACGGTCACGGAAATTACCGCCGCTACCATCACTTTGAACTACAAAGACCAACTGGATGTGCTGCCGGTGGATATGGTGGTGTGGACGGCGGGGACGCGCACCCCGGCGTGGATTACCGCGTTACCGGCTCAGCATGATGACCAAGGGCGGTTGGTGGTGCGTCCCACCCTGCAACTGCCCGAATACCCCCATGTCTTGGCTTTGGGGGATGTGGCGGCCTGTGTGGATGAAAACGGTCAAGCCATTCCCCGCACGGCTCAGGCGGCGTTTCAACAGGCGGACTATGCGGCCTGGAACCTCTGGGCGTTGAGCAGCGGCCGTTCCCTGTTGCCGTTCAAATACTTTCACCTGGGCGAGATGCTGACCCTGGGGACGGAAGATGCGGCCATGTCGGGGTTGGGGGTACAGTTGCAAGGCTCCTTAGCCTATATTGCCCGCCGGTTGGTTTATCTGTGGCGCCTGCCAACCCTGAAACATCGTTTGCAGGTGGGGTGGCATTGGATGATGACCCCCTGGCTGGACTGGGTAACCACCCTGGTGTCCAATCAGCGTTAGGGGTGTGATGAGGTCTTCCCCGCGGGCTTACCCGCACCGGCTGGGGGTGGGCCGAACCGACAATGGACACAACTGGACTCGAACCAGTGACCCCCACGATGTCAACGTGGTGCTCTAACCAACTGAGCTATGCGTCCCGGTAGTTTTTTATATTAACATTAGTTTTCTCGGATACCCAGGTGACCCATGCGGGTACGGCAACACGTCAATCCTCTCAGCCAACCATTCCGCCAACCGCTAGAATTACCGGACTGGCGATTGATTTACACCGACCCAGAACAGCCCCTACATCTGGATATTGGTTGTGCCAAAGGACGCTTTTTATTGACCATTGCCCATCAGGAACCCCACTGGAACTTTCTCGGTTTAGAGATTCGTAAACCCTTAGTCGAGCAAGCCAATCATTGGAGAATTGAAAAGGGTTTAACCAATCTCTACTTTCTGATGGCACAGGCGAATTATCACCTATCATCCATTTTAGCCAGTTTTCCCCCGGCAGTCTTACAGCGAGTCACGATTCAATTTCCCGACCCTTGGTTCAAACGCAAACAACAAAAACGGCGCGTTGTCCAACCCGATTTAGTCCAAGTGATTGCCGATTATTTACAACCGGGTGGGGAAGTATTTTTGCAATCCGATGTGTTCGCTGTTGCCGTGGCTATGTACGGACATTTTCGGGAGCAGCCCCAATTCCAAACGCAAGGCGAATTTTTAAGCGAAAATCCCTTGGGCATTCCCACCGAACGGGAGCTTGCCGTTCTCCAAAAAGGGCTGCCCGTCTATCGTTTCCTCCTCAAACGCCGGGCAGATGCAACATGATTGATGTCGTCGGCATGGGGTTGGTATCCCCCTTGGGCAAAGATAAACACACCAGTTGGCAAAATCTATTAGCAGGCGATTGTCCCATCAAAATACAGCAGCCTTTTGCCCATCTGCCGCCTATGCCTTTGGCGCTGATTGCCAACCGACCTAGTGACCCAACAACGTTATTACTCACCGCCTTGACAGAAGCATTACAAGAATCGGGATGGCAATTACCGCTAGAAGATTGTGGGGTGGTGATCGGTTCGAGTCGGGGGGAACAGGCTCTCTGGGAACAATGGCTGACCGGCCAACGCCAGGATTTGCAGACATGGTTAGCCCATTTACCCGGTAGTTTTGCCCGGACAGTTGCGGCCCAGGTGGGGGCAAACCGTTGGGTGGCGGCACCCATGGCAGCCTGTGCCACGGCAATTTGGGCCGTCGCCATGGGCGTGGAATGGTTGCGGCAGGGGCAATGTGCGCGGGTGATTGCCGGGGCGGTGGATGCGGCGATTACACCGTTAACTTTGGCGGGATTCATGCAGATGGGCGCATTGGCCAAGGAGGGCTGTTTCCCTTTTGACCGCAAACGCCAGGGTTTAGTACTAGGAGAAGCTGCCGGTGTGATATTACTCGAAAAACCCAGCCATGCCCCGAAAAAATACGGTTCAATTTTAGGCTGGGGATGTACTTGTGATGCGGAAAATCCGGTGATTCCCGGTGCAGATATGACCGCGGCCCTGACCGCCATTCACAACTGTTTTCAGTGCAGTCATGTCAGCCTGAATGATTGCCAGGCGGTGCATACCCACGGCACGGGTACTCGTCTGAATGACGACCGGGAGATGCAGATGATTCACCATTGCTTTCCGGAGCCGGTCTATCTTTTGGCCACCAAAGGAGCCACCGGCCATACCTTGGGAGCAGCGGGGATGGTGAATATCATTTTTTCCCTCTTAGCTTTGCAGGCACAAGTTTTACCGCCCTGTGTCGGTCTCAGTCATCCTGATTTTAGGGGTAATTTTGTCCGAGTCAAACGGCAGGCAAAATGCAACGCGATTTTGAATCTCAGTTTCGGGTTTGGCGGGCAGAATGGGGCGATTCTGGTGGGTAATGCCGAGGGGTAATTAAACCGTATGCGCTGCGATAGGTGCGGGAATTGCCGATAATAATCGTGCAGAACATATCAATCGGATTTTGCCGGAAATGTTCCAGGTCATCCAACCAAATTTGCTCATCGTGGCGATAGGCTTGGCGGACGATGGCTACCGGCGTTTTCGGGTGACGGTACTGTAAAAAAATGGTTTGCGCTGCCGGTAGTTGCCAGGTGCGTTGTCGGGAACAGGGGTTATAAAAAACGGTGACCCAATCCCCTTGGGCGGCATGGGTCAGTCGTTGGGAAATAACCTCCCAAGGAACGTGTAAATCGCTTAAACTAATAGCACAAAAATCTTGCATCAAGGGAACGCCGACCCGACTGGCGGCGGCCTGAAGCGCGGAAATACCGGGAATCAGATGCACCCTAGATTGGAGCTGGGTATGACCCTGCTTTTGTAATAATTCGATCACAACTCCGGCCATGCCGTAAATGCCGCAGTCTCCCGAAGAAACAACCGCCACCCGTAATCCCCAATGGGCTAAATCAATCGCCCGCTGCGCCCTTTCGGTTTCTGCGCCAATCGGGTAAGGTTCCCAAATCTGTCCGGGACGTTGGATACTGTCCAGCAATTGTAAGTATAAAGTGTAACCAATCACCACGTCGGCTTGGGTGATGGCATTGCGGGCGGCTGGGGTGAGATGGGCGCTATCTCCCGGTCCGATTCCCACCAAATCAATGTGCCCGGAGCGGTTGAGCCATTCTCGGGGAGCCAAAGCTACGGCAACCGTCACCGGGCCAAGCACCTGTTTGGGGACGATCAATTCCCCCTGGGCGGCGCAGATGGCACTCGCTTCGGCCACACTGGCGGTGCCAACCGTTTGGGCAACGATGGCGGAGGGATTGGGAACGGGAATGGTTCGCAATTGTGCCGCCGAAAAGGTCACCAACGGCCAGCCTTGGGATTGGGTTAAAGTAATCAAACCCATTTCATCTTGTTTCATATCTAAGCTGGCGATACCGGCAATGGATTTTAAGGATAATTGATGCTGAGCAAAAACCCTTTGAATGGCCTGGTCAATTTTTTCTGAAGAGGTGCCCCGCTCGCAGCCAATTCCGACCCACAAAACCCGAGGATGCCAGATAACCGAAGGGTGACTCAACGGCCGGATTTCCCGATGGGTAATCCAGATATTTTTCCCAGGCAAATCCGGTTGTTCTCGGCAGATGAAGTTGGATTTTTCCCGGATGGTCTGCCGCCAGAGAGTGGTGCCCGATTCTTGAATGATCTGCACCGGTTCATCCCGCAATATCGCACCGGCCATCTCGGTCCAATTCCCTGCCCCTTTTTGCCAGCCCCAGGTGCTCCCCCAAGTATCTACACCCGGCATGGCGTGGGCAGTCGCGGCATCGGTGATGACGGCTTGCATCCCTAACAAATTGGCAATCAATTGACACAGGGTGTCCCCTTGATGCTGATGTCCGCCACAGACGGTAATCACGTATTCTCCCGCTTCAGGAATACATAAAACAATCGGATCGGCATATTTATCCCTCAGTAAGGGGGCAATTAAACGCACCACAGCCCCCAAGGTTAGTCCCAGAATAATCGCCCGATTCTGTGACCAAATGTGGGCTAAATGTTCTCGCAATGATTGGGTATAAATGCAAGCATGAGCATGGGGTTGCAAATGGGGAGAAGACCATAAAATACCCTGAGAGGCTTGGGCAAGGGGTAAAAAACGTTTTTGGTTAATCGGGGTAGTGGCAATCCAGGCGAGGGGTTGAAACGCTCCCCATTCACGGCTAAGTTCAGACATTTAATTCGGCTTGTTGTTTGACCAATTCTACACTGCGAGAGGTGCCGATACGGGTGGCTCCCGCCAGTAATAATTCCTGCGCTTGTTGGATGGTTTTAATGCCACCGGAGGCTTTGATCCCCACCCGATGATTGCTAATTTTCTGCAAGAATTTGACCTGTTCGACCGTAGCTCCCCCCAGCCAACCTGTGCCGGTTTTGAGATAATGCACACCGGCATCTAAACAGATTTCGGCGGCTAATTTTTGCTCTGATTCTGTCAAGATATTCATTTCTAAAATGGCTTTAATCGTCTGTTTGGTTTCACTGACGATTTGTGCAATTTCTGTGTAAACCGCCTGGGTTTGTCCCCCTTTTAACCATCCCAAATTAATCACCACATCTAATTCTTTGGCGCCGGATTCTACCGCTTCCATGGCTTCGTAGTATTTGCCGGCGGGAGTGGTTGCCCCGCTGGGAAAGCCGATTACGGCGCACACGCGACAGGGGCGTTGATGCAGCAGTTCTACACACTGCGGTACGGCGCTGGGATAGACACACACCACCGGAAATCCATAACGGTCGGCATCCTGACAGCCTTTTTCTATTTCCAGCGGCGTGATCCCCGGTTGCAACAGGGCGTGTTCAATGACGGTGGCAATATCGGGTAAGGGAGCGTTCATCGGTTGCCGGAGAAACACGATACCATCATAAAGATATTGTTCGGGAAACGGGTATGGTGGATCAGTTGGTGCGGGCAACGGCAGCAGATGGAGCAATTCGGGCGGTAGGGGTGATTACTACTCGTCTGGTGGCCGAAGCTCGGCAACGGCATGGCTTGTCCTATGTGGCGACGGCGGCGTTGGGGCGAACCATGAGTGCCGGTTTGCTCTTGGCTTCTAATATGAAACGGCAATCGGCACGGGTGAATATCCGTTTTCAGGGGAATGGCCCCCTAGGGACGGTGTTTGTGGATGCCGGTCGGGACGGCACGGTGCGGGGGTATGTGGATCAGCCGGGGGTGGAATTGCCGCCCAATGAGCGGGGCAAACTGGATGTCAGTCAGGCGGTGGGTTCCCAGGGGTATCTGTATGTGTTGCGGGATAACGGTTATGGCTATCCCTACGCCAGTACGGTGGAGTTGGTGTCGGGTGAGGTGGGCGACGACATTACCTATTACCTAACCACTTCCGAGCAAACGCCGTCGGCATTGGCACTGGGGGTTTATTTGGAAGCGGGGCAGGTGCAGGCCGCCGGGGGGCTGTTATTACAAATTCTGCCCAAGGCGGCGGAGAATGAGGAATTGATTGATGTGTTGGAATCGCGGGTATCGGCTCTGGCGGGGTTTACGCCGCTCCTGTTGGCCGGTCGGCAGTTGGGGGATATGTTTCAGGAGTTGTTGGGAGACATGGATTTAACGATTTTCCCGGAGACTCAACTGGTACGTTTTCATTGTGGGTGCAATTTTGACCGGGTGTTGGGGGCGTTGAAAATGTTGGGGGTGGGGGAATTGCAGAGTATGATTCATCAGGATGATGGGGCGGAAGTCACCTGCCATTTTTGTAGTTCGGTGTTTCGTGCCCAACGCAATCATTTAGAACAATTGGTGCAGGAATTGGAGCAGGAGGCGACATTGAGATAGTCCATCTACCAGTCGCCGGGGCGCAGCTGCCTTGCTGGTTCTCCACAATCTTTGTTCGCCAATCCGGTCACACTGCCATATCGCAATGCGGGTGGAAGTTAGAACTGTTTTGCCCTTACTCCAACCCTCTCCTATTCAGGGAAAGGGCGTCATCCTTAGGGCGTTCCCCTTTCTCCCCGCCTTGGGAGAAGGGGCGAGGGGATGAGGGGTCAGGCTTAAACGGTTCTGCCCATTCAGGTCTAACGGGGGCGACAAGCGGTGGGCTATAATATTAGCTCATTGCTTCAGGAGAGATGGCCGAGTGGTCGAAGGCGCAGCACTGGAAATGCTGTGTGGGGCAACTCACCGTGGGTTCGAATCCCACTCTCTCCGTTGGCATTGCTGAATGAGGCTATGGTTTTCCTCTGATTTGATAGAGGAACAGGTACTTTTGCGATTATTTGCAGTTTGCTCTGCGGTCGGTCTCGATAACTTTTTTCATGGATGTTACCGGCAAATCCAATGGTTTTTTAACGTCTTTAACGGCCATTCTCAATCCGCACTATCTGCCCATATTTCCGAAGCATCAATATCAATCGGTTGATTCACGATTTGTGCATCATGCACGGCTGCATCCGTGACAACATAATGACGAATAAAACCGTATTTTACAGCGATATTAATATGGGAACCTCTATTAATTAGGGAAAAGCGGTGGCAGGGGGGCAGCCCCCGTTTTGGTTCTCTGTAAACTCAGGATTCTAGCGAGATCATTTTTGGCTGGTTGCAATAAATAAAGGTGCTCTTAATTAAAATAAAAATTAGGGACAAGCGGTCGCCGGAGCGCACCCCCGTCGCCGTTCCTAATTCAATTAGGATGGTTATATCTAAACACCAATCGGTTTTCCGCCCATGATTTATCTACCGGTTACATTCTTATTGTTTTTGCTTTTTCTTTGCACCTTTCCCTTCCTGTGGTTAGTCATTACTCTGGATGTGGTGCAGGTTGCGGTTGCCAAATTGGGATTTTCACCGCAAATATCCCTACTCCTGTTTGGCTTGGTCATCGTGGGAAGTATGGTGAATATCCCCTTATACGAACGGGTTTCCCGCGTGACCCTGATGCCCGAATGGAGCGACCTCTGGAATGCCCGTTTCTTTTGGGGGATTCCCCTGCGCAAAATCGAACAAAAAACGGTGATTGCCCTCAATGTGGGCGGCGGCATTATTCCCACCGTTTTAGCGCTGTACCAATTCGGGCGGGTCAACCCCCTGGCAATTCTGGCCGTAACCGGCATCGTCACAGGCGTGAGTTATTATTCTGCCCAGGTGGTGCCGGGCATCGGGATTCAGATGAATGCCTTGGTGGCGCCCTTGACGGCGGCGATGACTGCAATTTTGATCACCGGGGGAGTGAATGCGGCACCGGTGGCTTTTGCCGGGGGGGTGCTCGGTACGTTGATCGGTGCCGATTTACTGCATTTACCGGAAGTCGAACGCATGACGCCGGGGGTTTTGAGTATCGGCGGGGCAGGGGTTTTTGATGGCATTGCTTTGTGCGGATTGTTGGCTTTATTGCTGACTTGAGGGAACCTCTATGAATTAGGAATTAGGGCAAGGGTGCCGCTCCCGTTTCGGGTTCTCCCAAATCTTGGTTCGCCAATCCGGTCGCATTGCTATAGAACGGCGACTACTTGTGGCTAATGGATCGGGTCGCCCTGCCATTCACTTCAATCCAGCACCAGGTTAGGAAATTTCCCCATCCCAATACGGACGACCGTACTAAGCGGCAACCATCGCAGTTCTATACTGAAAAAAGATGCGCCGATCTTCTATTGTTTAACCGAGTTATTCCCTATGCAACCCAACGACCCCAATAAATTCACAGAAAGCGCCTGGAATGCCATTGTGCAGGCGGTTGAATTAACCAAACAACAGCAACAGCAACAGATTGAATCCGAACATTTACTGCTGGCTCTGCTCAAGGCAGAGGGCTTGGTCAATCGTATTTTGCAACGGCTCAATCTCAATCCCGACCAACTGCGGGATAAAGTTGAAACTCTCGTGCGCCGTAACCCGAAAATTACCGGGGGGGAAGGGCAGGTTTATATCGGGAGTAGTTTAGACAAACTTTTAGACCGAGCCGAACAGTATCGGCAACAACTCAAAGATGATTTCATTGCGGTTGAACATCTACTTTTGGCCTATACTCAAGATGAACGCTGTGGTAAGAAATTGCTCCAGGAATACGGCATTAACGGCGATCAAAAATTCAAAGAAATCATTCAGCAAATTCGGGGGAGCCAAACCGTGAAAAGTCGCAACGCAGAAGCCAATTACGAAGCCTTGGAGAAATACGGCCGGGATTTAACGCGTCAAGCCGCCGAAGGCAAACTCGACCCGGTGATCGGTCGGGATGATGAAATCCGCCGCATGATCCAAATCCTCTCGCGGCGCACCAAGAATAACCCGGTGTTAATTGGGGAACCGGGGGTGGGGAAAACAGCCATTGTGGAAGGGTTAGCCCGCCGGATTATCAGCGGGGATGTGCCGGAATCGTTGCAAAATCGGCGGTTAATCAGCTTGGATATGGGGGCGTTGATTGCCGGTGCCAAATATCGGGGTGAATTTGAAGACCGCCTCAAAGCGGTATTAAAAGAAGTGACCAGTTCCGAAGGGCAAATTATTCTCTTTATTGACGAAATTCATACCGTCGTCGGTGCCGGCGCCACCGAGGGGGCGATGGATGCCGGTAACTTACTGAAACCCATGCTGGCGCGGGGTGAATTGCGCTGTATCGGGGCAACGACCTTAGATGAATACCGCAAATATATTGAAAAAGATGCGGCCTTAGAACGGCGGTTCCAACAGGTTTATGTGGACGAACCCGGTGTTGAGGATACGATTTCCATTTTGCGGGGGCTGAAGGACCGTTACGAAACTCACCATAATGTGAAAATCTCCGACTCGGCTCTGATTGCTGCTGCTACTTTGTCCCACCGTTACATCAGCGACCGCTTTTTACCGGATAAAGCCATTGATTTGGTGGACGAAGCCGCCGCTAAATTGAAGATGGAAACCACCTCGAAACCGGAAGAACTTGATGAAATTGACCGGAAAATCTTGCAGTTGGAGATGGAGCGTTTATCGCTGCAAAAAGAGGAAAGTACCGCGTCTAAAGAACGGTTGAGCAAATTAGAGCGGGAGTTAGCCGAACTCAAGGAACAACAGCAACAACTCAATGCCCAATGGCAGGCGGAAAAAGAAATTTTGGATCAGCGCAAAGGCATTAAAGAAGCGCTTGCCCAAACCGACGTGGAAATTCAACAAGCCGAGCGGGAATACGATTTGAACCGGGCGGCGACGTTGAAATACGGCAAACGCGCCGAGCTGGAAAAGAAACTGCAAGCGACCGAGCAAAAGTTGCAGGCATTGCAAGGCTCTGGAGTGGCCTTGTTGCGCGAAGAAGTCACCGAAAATGACATTGCCGAAATTGTGGCCAAATGGACGGGCATTCCGGTGGCTAAATTGGTGGCTTCCGAGCGGGAACGTTTGCTGCATTTAGAAGATGAATTGCACCGCCGGGTGATCGGTCAGGAAACGGCAGTAACGGCGGTGGCCGAGGCGATTCAGCGTTCCCGCGCCGGACTTGCCGACCCCAACCGCCCGATTGCCAGTTTCATTTTCCTAGGGCCGACCGGGGTGGGGAAAACGGAATTGGCCAAAGCCTTGGCGGAATGTTTGTTTGACAGCGAAAATGCCCTGGTGCGGATTGATATGTCCGAGTACATGGAACGGCATACCGTGGCGCGTTTGATCGGCGCACCGCCGGGGTATATCGGCTACGAAGAGGGGGGGCAACTCACCGAGGCCATCCGCCGGCGTCCCTATGCGGTGATCCTGTTTGATGAAATCGAAAAAGCCCACGAGGATGTGTTTAATATCATGCTGCAAATCCTGGATGATGGGCGGTTAACCGATTCTCAAGGCCGGACGGTGGACTTCAAAAATACGGTGATCATTATGACCAGCAATCTGGGTTCTCAGTACATTCTGGATTTGGCCGGCAAGCCGGAAAAAGATGAAGAACTACGCCAGCGGATGATGGAAGTGCTGCGGGAGAATTTCCGCCCGGAATTTCTCAACCGGATTGACGAAACGATCATTTTCCAAAGTCTCACCAAGGCACAACTGCGACAGATTGTTATTCTCCAGGTGCAGCGCCTCGAAAAGCGTTTGCAAGAGCAAAAAATCACCCTGCAACTCAGCGATGCGGCGGTGGATTTCCTCGCCGAGGTGGGCTACGACCCGGTGTACGGGGCACGGCCTTTGAAGCGGGCGATTCAGCGCCATTTGGAAACCCTCATTGCCCGCGAATTGCTCAAAGGCACCTTCCACGAGGGGGACACCATCCGGGTGGAGGTGGTCGCCGAACGCTTAGCCTGCCAGCGAGTGTAAAGCTTTTTCACAGGTTGACCTGTTGCCGGCAAGGCGATGGTACGATGCCAACCAGTCATTCCTGGTTGTATCCCTATGACTCTAAATCTGGAAACTCCGGCGCCGATTTTCGGCGGTAGTACGGGCGGTCTGCTCCGCAAAGCCGAAGTGGAGGAGAAATACGCCATTACCTGGACAAGCAAGAAAGAGCAAGTGTTTGAAATGCCCACCGGCGGTGCCGCCACCATGCGGGAGGGGGACAACCTGCTCTACCTGGCGCGCAAGGAACAATGTCTGGCTCTCGGCACCCAACTGCGTACCAAATTCAAAATCGACTACAAAATCTACCGGGTCTATCCCAGCGGCGAGATCCAATTTATCCATCCCGCCGACGGGGTGTACTCCGAGAAAGTCAATGCGGGTCGTCCTTATGTGGGTAAAAAAGACCGGCGCATCGGCGAAAACCCCGACCCCGCCAAGCTCAAATTCTCCGGTCAAGCCCCTTACGATGTCTAGCCCTATGGGGAGTGAATCGGTGGCATGACCGCAAGCAACCACCCGCTCCTGGGTGGTTTTTTGTGGCTGGCGGGCGCAGGCATCTAGCCACCATCTTTCCTTTTGCCAAAGGTGGGGTTCACCCCGGCGCGGCCGCATTGGCAAATGGGAACCTCTATAAATTACGGAAAATTACGGATAAGCAGTCGCAGGGGCGCCGCCCCCGATTTTGGTCTCCAGCAACTCAGCATTGCAGCGAGATGATTTTCTGCTGGCTCCAATAAATTAAATAGAATATAGAGGCGCCCAAATGAGCAAACCCAATCCCCTATCCCCGCTTGAGGAGCAGGGATGGCGGGATGAGGGCAAGATTACCAGTCGCCGCTCATTCAATGCTTGGCTTTAATCCCTCCGCCAAGATCATCTCAGCCGTCCCCACCCCTTGGAACTGGATCAACCGTG
>CALHCP010000126.1 GCA_937936705.1 uncultured cyanobacterium
GTCCGGTAATCAGGTCTTCACTGGCAAAAAAATTCATTGCCCCATTCCAATCGGTGACCGTTCCCTGAGATAAATCCCACCGGAAAAAAGTCGTGAGATCATAATGATTGTGTTTCATTACCGCCGGCTTTGGGGAGGGGGCTTCCCACAAATTTTCCGTCGTTAATGATCCTCCTCTATCGGACAGTTTGGGCATAATCTTTTTCTCCCGCTACGCTCAAATTTTGTTTTGACGCTTTTTGACCCTTTGACCCAGAAAAATCACGGAAACATCTTCCCCCAAAAGAGCGGCAGCCCGGTTGAGAATCGCCGAACTCACTCTCTTGGACACCCGCTAACTTGGAATAATCTCCTGTCCAGAGTGAATGATTTTTCTAACTAATATCAAGTGTAAAAATTCCACTGCAGTATGTCGGTTCTTTTTACATTAATTAAAAAAACTGTAATTTTACGGATCAACCCGCAAAAATACGGAAAAAATGACCCTGATGTACGGAATCAGGTTCGGGAAAATTACAGAGTAATTAATTGGGTATAGGCGGTCATAGGGGCGAAGCGGCCGTCTCTGGATGCTCCCGGGCAGATTGGCGGCTGATGGGGATAATCTAGCAATCCTATCTGGGTTGAGAATGGCGACCGCCGGGGCGCCGCCCCCGACTTTGGTTTTTCCTAAAGTCGGCATGTCGGCAAGAACGCTGTTAGGCAGAGGAATCAGGAATGTTGAGGAAGGCTATGCTTCTTATAATCCTTGGCTTGATCCTCGTCGTGGCGACTGTAATGCTCTACGGAGAATTCCGTTGGAAAGCGGGCACGAGAGAGCTGCGCGACCGGCTCGAAGCCGCCAGACTCCCGATCAAGCCCAAGTTCTTTGATGAAGTTGAACTAAACGGTGTGCCCGCACCAGTTCAGCGCTATTTTCGCGCCGTATTGAAGGACGGACAGCCGATCGTGGCCACCGTCAGCGTGGAGCACACCGGAACCTTCAACATGGGCGAGGCGGCCGGTCAGTGGAAGCCGTTCACGTCCACCCAGCGCGTGGTCACGCGGCGCCCGGGATTTGACTGGGACGGGCGCGTTGCGATGATGCCCGGCCTACCGGTGCGCGTGCATGACGCCTACGTCGCAGGTGAAGGCATCCTGCATGCGGCGGTGCTCGGACTGGTGTCCATGGTTAACCTGCGTGGCACGGGCGAAGTGGCACAGGGTGAACTGATGCGATTCTTTGCCGAAGCTGCCTGGTACCCGACAGCGCTTCTGCCAAGCCAGGGCGTACTCTGGGATGCCGTGGATGACCATTCCGCCCGCGCGACGCTGAAGGACGGCGACCTCACGCTGACGCTGTTGTTCCGCTTCAATAAAGACGGGCTGATCGAAACCGTACGCGCCGAAGCACGCGGCCGGACGGTGGGTGGCACAGTGGTGCCCACCCCTTGGGAAGGCCGGTTCTGGAACTACGAGGTTCGAGATGGCATGCACGTGCCCTTGGACGGTGAAGTAGCCTGGCTGCTGGCAGAGGGAACGAAACCTTACTGGCGCGGGCGCATCACGAAACTCAGCTACGAGTTCGCACAATGATAGAAGCCAATCGAATCCGGCGCTGCCTAACAACCGGTTCCAGCGGATGGTCCGCTGCGCGGCCCGCCGCTGAACCGGAGCGATCTGCACCGGAGTCAGTCCCCTCCGACTGCTAAACCTTAGGGAATCTCCGGTCAACCCGATAAGATAGAGACACCACTCATTGCCCCAACGCATGGAAACGCCCCGGTTGCACCCGGCCACGATTGAACAGGTGCGGCAGAAAGCGGACATTGTGGATGTGGTTGCCACCCGCGTCGTCTTGCGCCGTCAGGGCAAGGGGTTGGTGGGCTTGTGCCCGTTCCATGAGGATAAAAAACCCAGCTTTCACGTCAATCCGCAAAAACAGTTGTACCACTGCTTTAGCTGTGGCGCGGGCGGCGATGCGATTAAATTTCTCATGGAGTTGGGGAAACGCTCCTTCCATGAGGTGGTCATGGAGTTGGCAGACCGCTACCAAGTGCCGATTCAAACCCTCGAACCGGCTCAACAAGAACGGTATCAAAAACAACTTTCCCGCCGACAACAACTCTACGAGATTTTAGCAGTGGCCGGGCATTTTTATGAATACGCTCTCGGGCAAAAAAATAATCAAATGGTACGGGATTATCTCATACAAAAACGCCAAATTAGCCCGGAGACAATCCAACGGTTTCAACTCGGTTATGCCCCGCACGGCTGGCAAACTCTTTACAGTTATCTGGTCGAACATAAAAAATTTCCCGCCCCTTTGGTGGCAGAAGCGGGGTTAATTGTCAGCCGCGCCAACGGGGGATACTACGACCGTTTTCGCAACCGTTTGATGATTCCCATTCGGGATATGCAAGGGCGGATTATTGGCTTCGGTGGGCGCAGTTTAGACGGCGAAGAACCGAAGTATCTCAACTCGCCGGAAACCCCCTTATTTAATAAAAGCCAAATCTTATTTGCCCTCGATCAGGCCAGGGAAGCCATTACCCGTCAGGATCAGGTGTTGGTGGTGGAAGGCTACTTTGATGCGATTGCCCTGCACCAAGCCGGGTTGACCCAGACGGTGGCCGTGTTGGGAACGGCGTTGAATGCTGACCAAGTACGCCTGCTCCTGCGCTATACGGAATCGAAACGGGTGATTTTGAATTTTGATGCGGATCAAGCGGGTCAAAAAGCCGTAGAACGGGTGATCGGTGAAGTCAAAGACTTGGCCTATCGGGGGGAAGTGGCGTTACATATTCTGTACTTGCCGGACGGCAAAGATGCCGCCGACTACCTGCAAACCCACACCGCCGCAGATTATCAAGCCCTGGTGCAGGCCGCTCCCCTCTGGTTGGACTGGCAGATCAACCGGATTTTGTTGCAAAGAGACAGCCAACGCCCGGAGGAATTTCAACGGATCGTCAAACAACTGGCCGCCCTGTTGCGGCAAATCCCCAACCCCGCTTTGCGCCTGCGTTATATCAGTTTGGCGGTGAATGACCTGAGTCAGGGCAATGCCCGCCTCGTCCTGCAATTAGAAGCCTACCTCAACCGCCTATTGCGCTGGAGCGACGATGCCCCCAACCGTCCCCGTCCCCGCGCCCCCATCACCAGTACCAACCTGCTGGAAGCTGCCGAGGCCCAACTGTTACGCATTTACTTACATATACCGGAATTGCGGCAACGGGTCGTTGATGCCCTAGACGAGTGGGATTTGGCCTTTTGCAGCAGTAGCCACCGCTGGCTGTGGCAACAGATTCGGGAACTGGAGCAACGGGTCGCCCAAACCGGCGGGATTCCCCATACCCTGGATTTGATTTTGGCATTACAACGGCTGTACCAAGAAGCCCCCGACCGGATGCGCGAAGTGCAGGGCTTGTTCCAACTGGATGAAGTGACCGAATTGGAACTCTGCCAACCCCATCTGGTGATCCAATCGGCAGCGGCGACCATGGCACGGGTCATCTGTGAAAAAAACTGCAAACAACTGCTTTCCCTCTGGCAAGAACGCAGTACATTGTTAGTCCAAGCTCAAGACCATGAGCAACGGCAAGCCCTGTTAGCCGAGCTACAGCGGTTACAGGATTCGATTCAAACCGAGAAAAACTACCTGGAAAGCCTCGACCGCCAGCGCTGTCTGCAGCCGGGACGGAACGACCGCTCCCCCAGCGAACCCCTCGAGCTAGAAGCAGACTGGGAGGCGGAACTGAGCGATTTGCCCGATTAACGCCGCACCTGGGCGCTGAACCCCATGGCCTTAAATTGGCTCAACTGTAAGGGAGCCGGTTGTTCGGCGGGCACCATCAACGGCAGGTGAAACTCGCTCACCCCCGGCGGAATTTCCGCAATCGTCCCCACCCGTCCCCGGTTGGGCAAAGCCGGTTCACCATTGGCATCATAAATCCGCCCAAACACATCCGCATCATAAACCGTTTTATTCGTCGGATTTTCTGCCTGCCCCGACAACCAATAACAGCGAGCCGGCAACGTATTCCCACCACTGGTGACCGCCCCCTCCGCCAACTCGGCTGGACAATCCTCAACCGTCAAGTGGGATAAACGCACCTCCGTCAGCGCAGCAGCCGGTTGCATCCAGCCCCACCAAAACACCCACAGCGCCACCAACAAACGGAAAAAACGTAACACAGGGATCACCGTAAACCCTGCCTCTAGCATATCAAAATAGAGGAACCACCAGGGATTAAACAAATATACTCCTGAATCACGGTCTGCAAAGAGTTGTAAAAACAGCGTAACAAGGGTTGTCAACGGGGGTTGGGATTTTTTATCTTGAGATTAGGCACCAAGGAATACCACCTAGAAAACGGATCGAGACATAGGTGCCCCGGTCGAGATCCAACCCAGTTCCCATCTGGAATGACGGTAAACCCATCGTTGTGGATACAGCGGAGTCCTTCCAGAAAGTTCTGAGTTCGGTAGCAATAGGAATGAGGGTGATGTA
>CALHCP010000127.1 GCA_937936705.1 uncultured cyanobacterium
GGTTGCCGCAGCAGCGGATTCTCCTGCAAATAAATCATCCCCACTGCCAAATAATTCGCCGCCCGCCAATAAGCATCCATCTGATACAGCTCTTCCGGCGACAGAGGTGCCCCCGCAATCGTGGAACGGGCAGGCCCAAAAGCACTGAGATTGTTGACTTCGGGCTTACTCGGAGTTGCCACCATAACCAATTCCTCAAAACATCTGCGTGTAACTATCCCGCTGGGTACTTTTGCTTAAGTAACCAGCGACCCTTGCCTACACTTTAGCCCCCGTTTCTAGGAATCCCAAAGTAATTTATACGGGTTTAAGGTTTGGTGAGCCAAATTTTTACACTCTGCCAACTAACCCGCCCGTTTCACCGCCTTACCGATATAAACAACACTGGTATCATCATTGATTTGTATTTTTAATGCCCTGCGAGTATCATCACTTTGTAATCCATTTACCAACAGCGAAAATAAAGTTTTGAGATTGCCACCGTCGGTGAGGTCAAAGCCCCGACAGAGGATGTGGTCAAACCCCGCCCGTTCTAAAAAACCGGTGAGTTCGGCGGGGGTAATAAATTTTTCCCAGTCGTGAATCCCCTGGGGAATTTGCCGCAGAATATCCTCCAGCAGCCAAATCATCATGACTTTGGCTTTCCAGGTGCGGTTAATCGTATCAAATAAAAACAGCCCCCCCGGTTGCAACACCCGCCCGCATTCTTGGACGACCTGCGCCACATCCGCGACGTGTTCCAGCACATCCACACACACCACCACCTGAAACTCACCGTCCGGGTAGGGCAGGGCTTCCCCCGTACCGAGCCGATAGTCAATGGTCAACCCCTGGGATTGGGCGTGTTCTTGGGCAACGGCCAGGGAACGGGGCGAGGGGTCAATGCCCGCCACGAGCGCACCCCGCCGCGCCAGAAATTCACAGGTCAACCCGCCGCCGCAGCCCACATCCAAAACCCGCACCCCCCGCCAAGCCGGTACATACTGGTCAAAAAATTGGAACCGGCCGGGGTTCAAGTGGTTCAACAGATTCAACGTGCCCCCCGGCTGCCACCACTGGTCGGCATGACGGTCGTAATAGGCTAAATCATTGCGAATCATCGGGGCATAATGGGTAAGGCCGTTTTTACTCTATCAGGATGGTGACCGCACTGGTGGGTGGATTGAGTGCCCTGGCGCTGGGGGTCTGGCTGTTCCTGTGGCAGGGACGGGGGGGCTTTTGGCGGGCGGATCAGACTTTGCCCCCCTCTCAGCCACCCTTGACCGCCTGGCCGGGGGTAGCGGTGTTGATCCCTGCCCGCAATGAGGCGGACGCTTTGCCCCAGAGTTTGCCCTCTTTATTACAACAGCAATACAATGGCGATTTTCATATTTGGCTGATTGATGACCAAAGCAGCGATGGCACCGGCGAATTGGCTCTGCAAATCGCTCAGGCATCGGGGTGGGCCGGGCGATTAACCCGATTGTCAGGCCAGCCGTTGCCCCCCGGCTGGTCGGGGAAACTCTGGGCTTTGGAGCAGGGCTGGCAAGCTCTCCAACGGGAGCATCCGCCGGAGCAATTGAAGTATGTTTTACTAACCGATGCCGATATTGCCCACGCCCCGGACGGTGTGACGCAGCTGGTGACCCAGGCGGAAACGCGGGGTTTGGGCTTGGTGTCGTGGATGGTGCTCTTGCGGTGTGAGTCTTTTTGGGACCGGTTGCTGATTCCGGCCTTTGTTTTCTTTTTTCAGAAACTTTATCCGTTCCCCTGGGTGAATGACCCGCATCAACCGACGGCAGCGGCAGCAGGAGGCTGTATTTTGTTACAATACGATATACTGCAAAAAATCGGGGGATTTGCCGGTCTGCGGGGAGCCTTGATTGATGACTGTACCCTGGCGCAGCGGGTCAAAGGGTTGGGCGTACCCATCGGGTTGGGGTTGACCGCGGCCAGCCGCAGTGTCCGCCCCTACGGAACCTTGGCCAGCACCTGGGGGATGGTGGCGCGGACGGCGTTTACCCAGTTGCATTATTCTCCGTGGCTACTCCTGGGCACGGTGCTGGGCATGGGGTTGGTTTACCTACTGCCGCCGCTGGGAGTTGGGTGGGGGTTGTGGACCGGCACCCCTTGGCTGGTGGCTTTAACCGGTTTAACCTGGGGGATCATGGCCGGTTTGTATTACCCGACCTTGCGTTGGTACGGTTTACCCCGGTGGTGGGGACTCACCTTACCTTGGGCAGCGGGTTTATACACCCTCATGACTTTGGATTCCGCCCGGCAGCACTGGCGGGGACGGGGAGGCGCCTGGAAGGGACGCATTTACCCCAAAGGAAGTTGAGGTTCCTGAGAACGGGGCATTTGGCCGTTGACACTGGGGGGGGCCTGCAGCTCCGGGTCTTCCACCGTTAAGGCTTGGGGACGGGTTTGGCAAAGTTCCCAGGTGATGTCTTCGGCCTGCTCTGCCAAGAGGTCTTCCAGATAGCCGGGTTGCGCCGCCAGCGCTTCCTCACGGGTCGCAAAGGGCCCAAAGTAGTACAGGCAGGGAGGGCGGGTCGTACGGATTTTCACCCACCAAGCCAGCCCCAACCGCTCCAGCACCGAGGTAAACAGCTCTCGAAACGAATCTTTGAATTTCATAGGAATATACCGTAATTGATGCCACCAGCCCAGTCGCCCAACCCTTCGTCTCCATTGCTCTACCTAGATTTTACCTAAAGTGATACTAATTTTTTGTAATTTTCCTTAAATTTTTGTAACTTTTCTCACCACTTATGGCAAGGGGGAGCGCCGGGGTCAGTCCGGTATGGCGCTGGGGGCAGAGGGCAGCCGGGTGGGTTGATGCTGACGGCGGACTTCGTAGAGAGCGATGGCGCAGGCAACGGCGGCATTGAGGCTGGGGGTTTTGCCGCCCAGGGGGATGCCGACGGCCACATCGCAGTGACGGCGGAGATTGAGGGTCAGACCGGTGCCTTCGGAACCCACCACCAGGGCGACGGCGCCGGCAAATTGCACCTGATCCAGGCGGGTGGAGGCTTCGGGAACCAAGGCATAGCTCCAGAAACCGGCGGTTTTCAGGTCTTCGAGGCTGCGGGTTAGGTTCACCACGCGCACGACGGGCAAGTGGCTCAAGGCACCGGTGGCGACTTTGGCAACGGTACTGGTAACGCCGACACACCGCCGTTGGGGGATGATCAGCCCTTGTCCGCCCAGGGCTTCGGTGGTGCGGATGATCGCGCCCAAATTTTGCGGATCCATAATCCCCTCGGCGACCACCACCAGCGGCTGGGGGTGGGGGCGGATGTGGGCGAGGAGTTGAGGTAAATCCCAATAGCGGTAGGGGGCGACCTGGGCAACCACCCCTTGATGCTTGGCTCCCTGGGTGATCTGATCGAGGCGGGTACTGTCCACTTGGTCAATCACCGTCCCCTGGGCTTGTGCTTGGGCAAGCAGGGGCTGAAAGCGGTGGTCGTAGCGGAGCGGCGGAATAATCCAAACGCGATTCAGGGGCTGTTTTTGTTCTAGGGCGGTCAGAACTGTGTGCCGGCCGTAGATGTAATCGGGGGGGTCGGGGCTAGCTGCCGCTTCGGGAACAGGGGTTGGCGGGGGCGACTTCAGGAGGGGACGCGGCGGACGGTCGGCAGGACGTACGTTCTTTTTCGCCAGAACCGGCCGCTTACGGGGGCGGGGCGGGGAGGGCATAACCTAGGGGAAATCACGACAAAGTAACAGTTTAGCGGTTGGCGGGAGTCGGCGCCCGACTCTCCTAATCCCAGCGGCCGTTCATCTCGGTGCATAAGGCTGCCGCCCGCTCTAAGGCCGCCGTTGGTGTCTTGACCTCTCCTTGCGCATGCGCCAACGCCAACCGATGCAACAGTTCCCCCACCTGCGGGCCGGGAGTCATACCCAGGTGGGCCATCAAGTCGTGCCCCGTCACCAGGGGTAAAGCGTGCGCCACCGGGTCATCCGGGTTTTCATAGCGAGCCAACCAGGGAGCCACCACCGACCAAGGATAATCATGCACCAAGGCCATCGCGACCAGCCCCGGAAATACCGACCCCGCCTGTTGAAACAGGTCAAATTGGGCAGGAATCGGTGGTTCCGATACAGATAATAATGATTGCAATATCGGCCACAGCAGAATTAATTTTTCCATGTATTGCATCTCGCTCCGACTGTAGCGCAATCGGGTTAAGGGATGCTGAGCCGGTTGGTAATTTTCCGGGAGTAAACAGCGTAATTTCAAAGTATTCAGCACCGAGCGACCCGGGCGGATTTGCCGCTGTAGGTAGGGGGTCAGTTGGGGGTAAGTTGCTAAAAAATGATCCCAGCGGTGGCATAAGTGCATCCAGTGGGGTTGAATCTCCGGGAACCAAGGGGTTAAAACCCCATCCTGCCACCCTTGGATTAAGTAGGGAGAACAGGGGTGACTGTCCAGGAGTAATGCCAATTCATTTTGGACTCGTTCCGGGGCGATATGAATGATTAACGCTGCCAGGTATTGAATTGCTTGCCGGGTAGGCAATTCAATGGTAAATCCCAACTGTGCCGCCAGCCGATAAGCCCGCAATAACCGGAGGGGATCCGCGCGTAAATTCTCAAAAAGCACCATGCGAATCGTTTGGGTTTCTAAATCCTGGCGACCGTGATGAGGATCGTATAATTCATGACTGTGGCAATCCCAAGCGATGGCATTGATGGTAAAATCTCGCTGGCTTAAATCCGCAGTAATATCTTCCCCTTGCATCTGACACAAATCCAAGGTTAACCGGGGAAAAACGAGCCGAGCAATCCGCCGTTCCGCATCTAAAATTACCAAACCGGTCTGATATTTTTGGGCCAGACCACGAGCCAAAGGAATCACATCCGTTGGTAAAATCATATCTAAATCCCAGTGATTTTTCTGGCGGTTTAATAGCCCATCTCGCACGGCACCGCCTACGAGATACGCGCCGGGAGGCAAGTCGGTTATATTAAAAGGCCAGGTTTTGGGGTCAAACGGATGTAAACAGGACATGATCGACAAAGTCAATTCGGCGCAATGCGACCGGTAAAAAGGAAAACGCATTCGGCGAGCGATTCATCCCGTTTATGTTGACGGTTTTGCCCATTTGGTGTAGTCTCTCTTGAGAACCTCTATTAGTTAGGGACAAGCGGTCGCAAGGGGGTACCCCCCGTCGCCGTTTCTCTGTCATCTCTGGATGCTCACGCGGAGATT
>CALHCP010000128.1 GCA_937936705.1 uncultured cyanobacterium
GCCATCAATGGGGCTGGGATTAATAACCAGGGAACCTTGACGGTTATCAACAGCACAATTGGGAATAATGAGGCTGATTTGGAGGGAGGTGGTTTGTGGAATCTAGGGGGTACGGCCACGTTAAAGAATGTGACGATAGTGGGGAATAAAGTGTTGGTTGACGGTGGGAAGGGCGGTGGCGGCATTCGCAATAATCTAGTAAGCACCATTAATATCGGTAATTCCATAGTGGCGGGGAATGAGGATGCCAATGGTGTGGGGAAGGCGCAAGTTAGCGATAATGGAACATTCACCATCACGGGGCCGAACCTGGTGGGAGAGAACGGCAACTTAGGCGGTTTTCCTGCCCACCCGAGCAATTTGGTGGTGCCGGGTGCAGTGATTGGGGTGCAGGTGGGGCCGTTGCAGAATAATGGCGGGCCGACTGAGACGTTTGCGTTGCTGCCGGGGAGTTTGGCGATTAATGCCAGCGGTGCAGGGGCGACGACGGATGACCAGCGCGGGGTACCGGCGGTGGGCGTGCGGGATATTGGCGCGTTTGAGTATGTACCGCCGGTGGTGGTTTCTCCGGGTGGTGTGCCGCTTGCGCCTTTTGTTGCGCCTGGATTTTTAGCGTCGTTTTTGACGCCAGAGCAGGAGCGTTTTTTGGCGCAGCCGTATTTGTGTGTAGGGGAGGTGGCGTTAGAGGGGGCGGAGCGGCCGCCGCTGCCGGATTGTGTGCAGGCGGTGAATGTGCGCCCGGGCGAGGTATTGTGGGATTTTCTGCGGAATTAGTGGATAGTTAAATAGTTTAGTTAACTTGTCGTTGTGTGGGTGTAAGGAGGAGTGAGATGAGGGGATGGGTGTGTGGTTTGGGTGCGTGGGTGGTATTGGTTGCGGGTGTGGCGGTGGCGCAGGAGGCACCGATACTGGAAGCGATAGAGGTGGAGGGTTTGCGGGGGACGCACCCGAGTTACGTGAGGTCGCGGCTGGAGTTGGCCAGTCCGGTGGGGCAGCCGCTGGATGTGGTGAAGTTGGAGGATGCGCTGCGGCTGCTGGAGACGGACCCGGTGTTTACGGAGGTGAAGGGGACTGTGGTGCCGGGGAGCGGGCCGAACCGGAGTATTTTGCGGGTGGTGGTGAAGGAGGCGCGCCGGGTGGGCGGGAGTGTGAGTTTTGATAATTATTCGCCGCCAGCGGTGGGAGCCGAGCGCTACAGTGCCAGTTTGTTGGGGCGGAGCGTGACGGGGAATGGGGATTTGATGGCCTTTAGTGCCACAGGGACGTTTCGGGGTGGCAGTCAGACGTACGAGTTCAGCTACCGGCTGCCGGTGAATGCGCGGCAGGGGACGGTGGGGGTGCGCTATGCCCGCAGTGAGTACCGGATTATCCAAAAGCCGTTTGATGTGTTTGATTTTCGGGGGGTGGCGGACTTGGTGGAGGCCAGTTACCGGCAGCCGTTGTGGCGGAGTACACGGGAGGAGTTGGCGCTGTCGGTGACTTATAGTTTCCAGCAGGGGCAGACGTTTATTTTTAATGATTTAGGAGCGCCGTTTGGGATTGGGCCGGATGAGCAGGGGTCAACGACGACACATGTGCTGCGGTTGGGGCAGGATTATCTGCGGCGGGATAAACAGGGGGCGTGGTTGGTGAATTCGGTGTTGAATGTGGGTTTGGGGGGTACGCAGATAAGGGAGCCGGATGCGACGTTTTTCAGTTGGACGGGGCAGGTGCAGCGGGTGCAGGTGGTGACGCCGAATGTGTTTGTGTTGGGGGCGCTGGAGTGGCAGTTGGCGGCGGACCCGTTGCTGCCGTCGCAGCAGTTTGTGATTGGGGGCGGGCAGTCGGTGCGGGGTTATCGTCAGAATATGCGTTCTGGGGATAACGGGGTACGGGCTTCGCTGGAGACGCGGTTTACGGCGGTGCGGGAGGGGGCGAGCGGGCGGCCGCTGCTGCAGGTGGCACCGTTTATTGATGTGGGGGGGGTGTGGAATCACCCGGGGAATCCGAATCCGCTGCCGAGCCGGAACTTTTTGGCAGGTATCGGTGCGGGGTTGATATGGGAGCCGGTGCGGGATTTGGTGATTCGGTTGGACGGTGCGGGGCCGTTGGCGGTGCTGCCGGACCGGGGGAATGACCTGCAGGAGCAGGCGTTTTACTTTTCGGTGGGGTATCGGTTCTAGCGAATGCCCTCGAGGGATTCAATCTGGCGGGTAAAGAGGTCGGTGACGAGGGAGATGACGGGGCGTTGCCGGATTTGGATGTGGGCGGTGACGGCCATGCCGGGCTGGAGGGGGAGTTGTTTGTTTTCGACGGTGAGGGACTGCCGGTGCAGGGTGACTTTGGCGGGGAAGCGGAAGAAGGGATAGATTGAGTCGGGGGGGAGGGCATCGGAGCCGATTTCGGTGAGGGTGCCGGGGACTTTGCCGAATTCACTGGCGGGGAAGGCATCCACTTGCACTTGGACGGGCATGCCGGTGCGGACAAAGCCGATATTTTGGTTGCTGATAAAGACTTGGGCGACCAGTTGCGCTTGGGGCACGACCTGCACGACCGGTTCGACGGAATTGATGACAAAGCCGGGGTTTTTGGCCTTGAGATTGAAGATGGTGCCGGCGACGGGGGCGGTGAGGTGTTGGTAGCGGAGGGTTTGGGCGAGTTCGACCAGTTGGCTGTCAATCTGGGCGATTTGTTTGGCGTTTTCGGCCATCACCTTGCGTAGTTGGGTATCAATTTCGGCGATGCGCTTGTCGTTTTCGGCGATGCGGGTGTAGAAATCGCTTTGCAGATTGGCTTGGGTGGCTTGGCGTTTCTGCTGGGCTTGATAGCGGGCTTGGTAGAGGCGTTGCAGTTCCTGCTCGAGCCGGAGGACATCGGCGCGGGCGGTGCTGGTCTTTTGTTGCTGTTGGAGTTGTTGGACGCGGGCGATGCCGCCTTCGGCCACCAGACTGGTGTAGTCGCGCAGGATTTGTTCATCCAAATCGCGCACCTCGCGGGCATTGGCCAGCTGCGCCTGGGTCTGGGCGATTTGTTTGTTGAGTTGGGCAATCTCGCTTTGGTCAACCTGGATGCGGCTGGTCATTTCCTGGGCGGCCAGGCGCAGGCGGGTTTGTTGTTCGGGGGAGAAATCGGCGGGTTGGCCGCCGGCCAAGAGGGTGCGGAAGAGGCGGTTTTCCTCCACCAGTGCCTGCCGGTTTTGGGTCAGCAGGGCGAGGGAAGTGGGCAGGGGGCGGCGGGGTTGGGGGGGGCTGCCCCCGGCCAACAGGGCAGTGTAATAGGCGTTTTCGGCCTGTAGAGCCTGGCGCACCTGCTCCAGGGCGGTGCGTTTGGCCAGGGAGGCATCCTTATCCAGGGTGAGGAGGAGCTGCCCCGCCTGGACGGTTTGCCCCTCTTGCACATGCACCTGGGCGACCACGCCGCCGAGGGGGGCTTTGATGTCCTTGACGCTTTCGGGGGGTTCCAGCTTGCCGGTGACCGGCACGGCTTCATCGATTTTGGCGATACAGGCCCAGAGGATGGAGACCGTGGTCACCCCCATCAGACTCCAGAGGATGGCGCGGGACCAAAACAGGGACTGTTTGAGGGTGACGGGGCGGGCGACCGCATCGATAACGGGCGGGGGCGCCTGCGGTTGAGGGCGGCGGGCTAAGGCGGTGTCAGGGTGGGGGTGGGGGGTCATGCGTCCGATACCTCCGCATCTTGTTGTTGGTAGAGACAGTAGTAGCGGCCGCGGCGGGCCATCAGTTCTGCGTGGGTGCCTTCTTCCTCCAGCATCCCCTGATGCATGACCACAATTTTATCCGCCCCGTGCAGGACCTTGAGCCGGTGGGAGATAAACAAGACCGTACGGCCGCGGCTGCACTGGATGAGATTGTGACAGACCTTACGCTCGGTATCGTAATCGAGGGCACTGGTGGCTTCATCGAGGAGCAGCAGAGCCGGTTTTTGCAAGAGGGTGCGGGCGATGGCGATACGCTGGCGCTGGCCGCCGGAGAGCCCCGCCCCCCGCTCCCCCACCGGCGTATCGTAGCCCTGGGGCAGATTCATGATGAAGTCGTGCGCCAGGGCGAGGCGGGCCGCCTCCATAATTTCGGCTTCGGTACTCTCCGGGCGGGTGAGGGCGATGTTATCGCGCACCGTGCCCTCAAACAACAGGGGTTCTTGGGGCACCAAGCCGATTTGACTGCGCAGGGAATACAAATCCACCTTGGCAATGTCGTAGCCGTCAATGAGGATGCGGCCGGCGAGGGGTTCGTAGAGACGGCTGACCAGCTTGAGCAGGGTACTCTTGCCGGAACCACTTTGGCCGACAATGCCCACGAAGGCGCCCGCCGGGATGTGCAGATTCACATTCACCAGTTGCAGCGGGCCGGTGGTGGCGAAGCGAAACGAGAGTTCTTCAAAGCGGATATCCCCCTGAATGGGGGGCAAACCGAGGCGGCTGGGGGAGATTTCGGCTTCGGTGGGGGTATCCACAATATCGCTGAGCCGTTCCAGGGAGATGGCCGTTTCCTGGAAGTTTTGCCAGAGCTGAATCAGGCGCAGCAGGGGGGAAATCACATAACCGGCAATGATGCGAAAGGCAATCAACTGGCCGAGGGTAAACTGGCCTTGACTGGAGAGCACCATGCGGGCTCCCACCCACAACACCACCAGCCCCGATAACTGTTCTAAAAAGTGACTAATCGAGCCGGCGGTGGCGGAGGTGACCACGGTTTGGAAGCCGGCGGCCACGTAGCGACTGTAGAGGTTTTGCCACTTCCAGCGGGAGGGCAGTTCAATACTCTGGCCTTTGACCGTCTGGATACCGGTGAGGGTTTCCACCAGATAGGACTGGCTGGCGGCATGGCGTTCCGCCTTGGTGCGCAACTGGCTGCGCAAGATGGGGGTGACCAAAAAAGTCAAAAGGGCGAACAGGGGAATCACCGCCAGGGCCACCAAGGCCAGCATCCAGTTGTAAACAAACATGATGAGGATGTAGATGACCGAGAAGGAGGCATCTAAGACCACGGTCAAGGCGGTACCGGTGAGGAACTGGCGGATATTTTCCAATTCGTTGACGCGGCTGGCCACCTCCCCCACCGGCCGCTTTTCAAAGTAGCGC
>CALHCP010000129.1 GCA_937936705.1 uncultured cyanobacterium
AAGGGATGATGAAAAAATTGGGGGATCACCGTGTAATCTGGTAATTGGTAATTGTGTTCGGTGATCGTCATTCCCCGGAGAAAATCCCATGCGCTTCGCCCGTAGTCTGGTTTTAATGACGGCTTGGCTCGGTTTAACCCCTGCCGCTTTCGTGATGGCCAGTCCGGTCAGGGTGGCTCAAGTCACCCAGGTTGAAACTTTACTCGAGGCGATGCCCCGCCCCAAGGAAACGAGTACCAAGGTCAGTTCCCTATTTGCCGCTAATGCCTATCAGCAAAAATCCATCAATTACCAAGCCAAAATGGGGCCCGAACAAGCCCTGAAATTCTTGCAAAGTTCCCTGACGGCCAAAGGCTATGGAGAACGACCGGTTAATACGGTCAGCGGTCAATGGGGCTTCAGTATTGTCTTCGATCCCCCCGCCACCGTTGCCCTCCAACCGACTACGCCTGGGAAAAAGGTTGTCTTAGTTTATCAAGGCACCATGCTGGCTCCCAATACGATTAATATCAACGCTCGTTTTGAGGAAATTGAAGCAAACTGAATCTCTCAGGGGCAATCCATCAAGAACATCCATTCAGGCTCTACGGTAGTAAGGGCACCTCTATAGCAATATGACTTTATTTGTGAACAAGCATGCCGGAGAACCAAGGACGGGGGCTGCGCCCCTGCGACCGCTATTCTAAACTCAGGTAAGATTGCTATATTTATTGGAATTTATTGGAGCCAGAAGAAAATGATCTCGCTAGAATCCAGAGTTTACAGAGAACCAAAGCGGGGGGTGCCCCCCTGTGACCGCTCATTCTGAATGAATAGAGGTTGCCCTAACATAACTTGATTTATGAACCGATATACCGAAGAACCAAGGACAGGGTCTGCGCCCCGGCGACCACTATTCTAAATTCAATTAGGATTACTATATCTTACCCCCCTGACCGCCTATGAATCCCCATCTCATCTTGGTGAGCGGTCCGAGCCGCTCCGGCAAAAGCCGTTGGGCAGAACAGCTCGCCGCCCACTTAAGTATTCCCATCATTTATGTGGCCACCGGCATCCCTGACCCCACCGATGCAGAGTGGCAAGCACGCATTCGCCAACACCAACGGCGGCGTCCGCCCACCTGGCAAACCTTAGAACCCCCTCTGGATTTGGTCAAACTCTGCGAAAATCCGCCTCCCGCTTGCGGTTTACTCATTGATTCTTTGGGAACCTGGGTGGCGCAGTTTTTAGAATGCAACGCTGGCGAATGGCTGACCTTGCAAACCCAGTTATTAACCGCCCTGCGAATCAGCGCCAATCCGACCATTATCGTCGCCGAAGAAGTGGGCTGGGGGGTCGTTCCCGCCTACCCATCGGGACGATTATTTCGGGACCGGTTAGGGGAATTAGTCCAAGCCATCGGTGCCATGGCCGCTCAGGTTTACCTGGTCACCGGCGGCTGGGCATTGAACCTGACCCAACTGGGGCAACCCGTGCCTAAAGGGGTTTTTCCGGATCCTGCATCCCCCGCATAATCCGAGAAAGTTCGGTTTTTTCATCCACGCTCACCCGGGTGGGCGAACCGCTAATAATCCGTTCCAAATTGCGGAACGAATCCCGAATATCCGGCCCTTGATTGGTAATCACGTATTCGCGAATGCCTTTGTCGTGCCAGGAACCCCGCATTTTGAAGACGTTAATCGCCCGGGAGATTTCCCCGCGAATCTCCACGTATTGCAGGAGTAAAATCGTATCCGTAATCGTCGAAATATGCGATTCCGTAATCGAATGGGAACCCAAAAACTGGTCTAAAGTATTGGTAAAAAAGCCGGTGATTTCCTGTTGCTTGGCAAACCCGGTTACCCCAATGACAAACTGGCGAAAGGCATTATTACTCACGCCCCGCGCCAAGGCGGATAGGGAATCAATCGCAAAACAGGAGGGGCGGAAATTGGCAATTTCGGTACGCACAATCTGCATGTGGTCTTCTAAACCCGTGGATTCCGGGTAGGCGCAGATAATTTTCAGTAGCCCCTGGCGCTCAAACCGCTCAAAATCCACCCCCCAAGAGGAGGCATTGCGGGACAACTGCGCCCGGGATTCCTCATAGGCAAACAAAATCGCCCGTTCCCCCCGTTGACAAGCATTTTCCAAAAATCGGCTGACCAACAGGGTTTTCCCCGTCCCCGTCGCCCCCGTCGCCAAGATAATGGAATCTTTGAAAAACCCCCCCCCACACATCTCATCCAGGGTGGGGATCCCCGACGACACCCGCACATTCGAGGAACGCTGCGTCAGTTGCATCGCCCCCAAGGGGAAGATATTGACACCGTCATGACTAATCGTAAACGGATATTCCCCCTTCATGTGGGTAGTGCCCCGCAGTTTGAGAATTTCTAAGGTGCGATGGCGGCGTTCCATCTCCAATACATTGCGTAAAATCACCACATTATCCGAGACAAATTCCTCCACATCAAACCGGGCAATCGGGCCGTATTCTTCAATCCGTTCCGTCGTCATGACGGTCGTCACCTGTAACTTTTTCAGGCGGGCAACCATGATAAAGAGTTCATTGCGGATCATGGATACCCCGTTGTGGCCGCTGTATTGCTGAAAAATAGCCGTTACCGAGTCAATGGAAACCCGTTTTGCCTTGAATTTTTCCACCGCATATTCCATGCGGGCAATCAACGCCGACAGGTCAAAATCACCGATAATCTGCTGACCTTCCGGCTCCGGCGAGGCATCTAAAATAAATAACTTGCCCTGGTCAATCAGCGCCTGCAAATTCCAGCCAAAACTGAGGGCATTTTTGATAATATCCTCCGGGGATTCTTCAAAGGTAACAAAAACCCCCGGCTCATCAAAATGAATAATGCCATTGTAGAGAAACTGCATGGCAAAAATGGTTTTTCCCGTTCCCGATGTGCCACTAACGATGGTGCAACGACCCGCAGGCAAGCCGCCATGACTCACCTCATCAAACCCTTCAATTAACGTCCGAATCTTTTGCACACCCGTTGGCGTTCCGTCAGACATGGCTATTCTGATGACTCCTCTTCCACTAATTCATCATACAAGAGGTCCAGCCCGATCAATACTTTTTCTCGATCCGACAAGTCCCCGATAATCCGCCGCACCGGCGGGGGCAAAATCCGCGCCAAGGTAGGCGTAGCCAAGATTTTATCCTCTTCGGCTAAGCGGGGATTGGCTAAAATATCAATGACTTTCAAGGTGTAAACCCCCTTAAATTCGGTCGCCAAAATGTCCCGCAGGGTTGCCAACGCCCGTACCGAATTGGGAGTATTACCCGCTACATACAGTTTGAGAATATAAACCTTTTTGGTGCGGCGATGGTTCATCCTGCTCCCCCCGGTGTTTCTGCCATAGCTCGGCGATAACGTTCACACAAATGCGCTATCACATCAATTAAGGTTAACCGGTAATCTAGCACCAATTCCTCACTGCGCCCCTCCAGTCTTAATTGTTTCGTAATTTCATCCATAAACTGCACATGTATCCCCAAAATTTCCGAAATCGGCAAATTGATTTGATAGGCGATGTCGGTAAACCGGGCAATCTGTTCCTGCAAATCGGGAGCATCCCGAAAATAACACAGAATAATTTGATAGTACAACGGCTGCAACCGCTGTAACCACTTCTGCCGTTGTTCTAGGTTCAAGCGTTCCCAGAACTGCTGGGGGTTCCGTTCTCGGGAAGTCGTAGGCAAGCTATACAGGGAAACCGATGAGAAATCCATAAGTTAACGGTATCATTTCGGGCGGGGATCAACCAAAACGATATGCGGCTTCAATTCCGTTTCCCCAATTTGCTGACCGATGCCCAAAAACCGTCCTTGTTCATCATACACCCGCCACCAAGGGAACGAACCGAAGCACTCCCGGTAGGTTTGCCCCTGACACCAAGCATTGGCCGGCTCTGGCGCTAAGGTGACTGGCGGTAAATGGGTCAGCGCCTGGTCGGGGGCGGGCAGTTGCCAAGTGGATGTTTGTACTTGAGCCTGCAATTGTTCTAAGGTGAGACTATCTGCCAAATCCATGCCCCCACTCTCAGTGCGAATTAAACCGCTCAGGACTGCCGGGATATTCAATTGTTGGCCGATGTCGCGGGCCAAGGAACGGATGTAGGTTCCCGCGCCACAATGGACGGATAGAGTCAGTTCCGGGAATGCTCCGGCTTGCCAGTCCTCCGGGATAAGGGCAAAAATCTCTACCCACCGCTGGGGCAGGGGCACCGTTTCCCCCCGCCGTGCCCGCTCATAAGCCCGTTGTCCCTGGATGTGAATGGCACTAAAAGCCGGTGGGGTTTGGGCGATGAGGCCGACGAATCGGGGGAGAACCGCCTCAACGGCTGACCGGGTTAATCCGGGGGCGGGCTGTTGCACCAGCATTTCCCCCCCCAGGTCATCCGTGTTGGTTTGCACGCCGAAGCGGATGGTCGCCCGGTAGCGTTTGCCTTTGGGGAGAAAGTCCAGTAAGCGGGTGGCTCGTCCCACGGCCAGCGGCAGCACTCCCGTGGCCAAGGGGTCCAGCGTGCCGCCGTGGCCGACCCGTTTCCGGCGCAGACAACGTCGTACCTGCGCCACGCAGTCGTGGGAGGTGATCCCCAGGGGCTTATGCAGGTTCAAAAAACCATCCATCGGGGGGCAATCATCCGTTCAGGGAGGTGTTGGCCAGGGTGGCATCGGCTCGCCATGGAACCGGGCGGTCGGTTACCCTACAGCCAGGGTTTGGGTTTGTGGATGCGGATAGGCCCGCACCAGCGCGTAAAATTCCTCTCCTTCGATGGTTTCTTGTTCCAGCAACCGTTCCACCAACTGATCCATCAGGGGGCGATGGGCACGCAGTAATCGGCGGGCTTCCTGGTAAGCCTGCTGGGTCATGGTTCGCACCAGTTGGTCCACACGATTCGCCAGTTGGTCTGAATAAGTGGGGCGCTGCCACCATTCGGTCTCCTCATCTAAACTGAGTAACCCCAACTCCGACATACCGTAGCGGGTCACCATTTCCCGCGCCAGGTCGGTAATGATCTGCAAATCGTTGCTGGCACCAACGGTCACTTCGCTTTCCCCAAACACCTCGGCTTCGGCGGCGCGTCCCCCCAAGGTGGCAATCATTTGGCTGACCATCCAACTGCGGGTGTAAAGGCCGCTGTCCACCCGCTCTTCGTTAAATATCTGCTGGCTGAATCCACCAATGCCGCCGGAGCGGGGAATAATCGTTACCTTATTGAGGGGGTCGGTTGCCGGCAACAGGGCAATCAGCAAGGCATGACCGATTTCGTGGTAGGCAATCAACCGCTTTTTTTTGCTGTCCATTAAGGGATTTAAGGTCAAGCCAATCGTTACCCGGTCAATCGCATCTTCAATTTCGACGGGGGTCATGGCCTCCTTGCGGCGCCGGGCGGTGAGAATCGCCGCTTCGTTCAATAAATTGGCCAAGGCTGCCCCGGAAAACCCCGGCGTGCGGCGGGCTACGGTTTCCAAGGAGACTTCCGGTGCCAGTTTTTTATCCCTGGCATGGACGCGCAAAATCCCCAAGCGCCCCTGAAAGGTGGGTAAATCCACGGTCACCTGCCGGTCAAACCGCCCCGGGCGCAGCAACGCCCCATCCAACACATCCGGGCGGTTGGTGGCCGCAATCACGATCACTCCCGTATTCCCCTCAAAACCGTCCATTTCTGTCAGTAACTGGTTGAGGGTTTGCTCCCGTTCATCGTTGCCACCGCCGAAGCTCATCCCCCGCTGGCGACCCACCGCATCAATTTCATCAATAAAAATAATGCAGGGCGCCTGTTCCTTGGCCTTGCGGAACAAATCCCGCACCCGGGAAGCCCCCACCCCCACAAACAATTCCACAAACTCGGAGCCGGAAATACTCAAAAAGGGCACCCCCGCTTCCCCGGCAATCGCTTTGGCTAAAAGGGTTTTGCCCGTCCCCGGCGGCCCCACCAGCAGCACCCCCCGGGGAATCCGGGCTCCGATGGCGGTGAAGCGATCCGGGTACTTCAAAAAGGTGACCACCTCTTGGAGTTCTTCTTTCGCTTCTTCGATCCCTGCCACATCGTCAAACTTGACCCCGGTTTTGGCTGCCACCTGAAACCGCGCCCGGGATTGGCCGAAACTCAGAGCCTGCCCCGGCCCCCCCGGAGCATTACTCAACCGTCGCAACAGGGCAATCAACAGTAGCAGTAAAATTAACCCCAAGAGAAGATTGACCAACAAGCCGATCATCGCTTGATTGCCGGGCTGATCCACCACCGTTAATTTCACCTTGGCTTGACGCATCTGCCGCAGGAGTTCGGGATTGTGGTCGAACAACTGCACTTCCAGGGGCGGTTCCTTGGGCGGACGGTCTTTCAAACGCACCCGTGCCACCTGCTGTTGCCGGTTGAGGGTCACTTCTGCCACTTGGTTTTGCCGAATTTTTTGCAGCAGTTCCGTATAACTCAAACTCAAATCCGCCGGTGACCGCACCTGAGCGTAGCCGGGCGTACCGGTCGCCAGTGCCAGACTCAGTACCGCCGCCGATAACCAGCGGTGGGGACGGACGCTGTCTTTTGCCGTCATATTGCCTCGAATATCCTCGTATCCCAGACCTTTATCCTATCGTAACCTCTCCTACCCGGGGCATGGCGTGGGTGACCAGCAGATGCCGGTCGGTTCCCCAGTTGACCCATCCCCGGCTCTGAAACCGCCCCAACAAACGGGTACAGGTCACCCGACTGGTTCCAATCGCATTGGCCAAACTCTGATGGGTCAACCGCACCGTCAAGCGCACCCCCAACGGCACGGGTTCCCCGATTTCCTGCGCCAACAGTAACAGCAAGTGCCGCAAGCGCTCCTCCACCCGGCGTTGCCCCGCCGTGATCGCCAGCAGGGCTTCCGTTTGCCGCAGCCGCCGCATCAACTGGAACAACACCACCAGTGCCAACGCCCCGGAGCGTTCCAACTCCGCCAAACTCAGCCACACACTATACACATCCGTCAACGCCCGCGCCTGATAGGATACCAACCCCGTCAAGGGCATCCCCAGGGGCATGCCCGGCCCCGCCAACCCGACCAAAACTTCATCGCCATTGCTCTGGGCCGTACTGAGCTGCACCACACCCTGACCCACCTGCCACAACCCATCCCCCTCCAAGGGCAACAATTCCCCCCGGGCAAAAAAACGCCCCTGCCGCACCATCCCCGTCCGTTCCGCCAGGGCAACTACTGACTCCCGCCAATTCTGTTCCAGGGCAAAAACACCGCACTCCTGCCGTATCGTGACGGTCATGGTGCACCCCCTATTGCTGCTGGCTACCTGTAACCTTACCCCCCCAAGGTCAATAATATGTAATCAAACGGTTAGCGTTTGGTTAAGAACGGCTGCGGGCACCAGCACCCAGCGCACCTGTCCTTGCGGGGAACCGGGGAGGGGCAGTTGGCTGGCCGGGGGATCTGCAGGGGCAAATAACGTGAGAGCCGTCGGCTGGCCGGGGGTGATCGGCGTGGGGTGCATTCCCAGACAAGCTAATGCTTGGGTACTCAGAGCTTGCCACAGTTCCGCCGCCGTGAGCTGCCCCGGCATCACCAAGCCCGCCCACAGGTAGCTCAACGCCGCCGCCAAACCCGCCAAGCGGGGGGGAGCCAACCCAAAGGGCACCATTTTTTCTTCGTAGGTGTAGGCCTGATGGTCAACGGCAATGGCATCAATGACGCCGGTTTTCAGTCCTTGAATCAAGGCCAGCCGGTCTTCCGGGTTGCCCAGGGGTGGGTCAAACCGTAAATAGGGGTTGTAATCCTCCAGGTGGGTGCTATCCCACAATAAATGCGCCCAAGTGGTACTGGCGGTGATGGGCAAACCGGCCTGCTTGGCTTGGGCGATTAGGGTGACGCTCCGTTGGGTGGAAATGCGCATCAAATGCACCGGCGTCGGCGTAGCCGCCACCAGTTCCAAAATCGCCGTCAAGGCGGCCGTTTCTGCGGTTGGCGGCAGTTCGGGTAGCCCCAGGCGCAGACTCCACTTCCCCGGACGCGCCACGCCCCCGGCGTCCAGTTGGGGGTTATAGGGCCAGAGGGCAAGGGGTTTGCCCCAGGGTTGGGCATAGGTCAGGATTTGCTGCAGTAGCCCCAGATGCACAATCGGCTGACCGTCGCCAAATCCCACCACCCCCGCCCGGTGCAGTTCGGCTAATTCCGCCATCTGTTCCCCCCGCACCCCCTGGGTCAAGGCACCCCACAGGTTGCACCGGATGGGGATGTGCGCCTGTTGTTGCTGCCACCATTCCCCCACCGCCCCTTGATCCACCACCGGCTGCGTGCCCGGCAGGAGGGTCAACCGGGTAAAACCCCCGCGGATGGCCTGGTCGATCAGTTGCGCCAGGGTTTCTCGCCCCTCCTCGCCGGGTTCACTACTTTGGCTGTACAAATCCACCAACCCCGCCGCCAAAATACAGTCCTGAGCCGGGTATTCTGGTATGCCCTCCTGGGGCGGTAAATCCTGAGCGATGGCGGCGATGACCCCGTCCCGCAGCCACACATCGGTGGTCTCATCCCTGGACGCCACCGGGTCGAGCAAGCGTACCCGCCGCAGCAACAGATTGGCATGCCGGGGGGTTAGGATTCCTGTCGGTAGCCCAACTCCCGGAGCAGGTGGGGGGTTTGTCGCCATTTGGGTTCCACTTTCACAAATAATTCCAGATAGACCGAGCCGCTCACCAATTTTTGCATTTCCCGGCGGGCTTGCGTACCGATGGCTTTGAGCATTTGCCCTTGATTGCCGATGATGATCGCTTTTTGGGACGGGCGTTCGACCACGATGGTGGCGTAAATACGGGTGATTTTCGGGGTTTCCTCCACCTGGTCGATCACCACCGCGACGGCGTGGGGGACTTCCTCCCGGGTGAGATGCAGGATTTGTTCCCGAATCAACTCGGCCATAATCAACCGTTCCGGCTGGTCGGTCACCATCTCCGGCGGGTAGTAACAAGGGCCCGGCGGCAGGGTTTGCAGCAATTCGGCTTGCAACTCGGCCATCCCCTGGCCGGTAACGGCAGAAAAATGCAGCCAGGGCGCCCCGGGCAGGAGATTTTGATAACTCTGGGTAATCGTTTCCATGAGATGGGCAGGGGCTAAATCCTGTTTATTTAAGCCTAGGAATACGGGCGTTTTTTGCGTCTTTAACCACTCGCCGATAAAAGCATCCCCCGCCCCCGCCGGTTGACTGCCATCCACCAGGAATAAAACCAGATCCACCGCCCGCACCAGGGTTTGCGCGTTTTTCACCAAAATTTCCCCCAGGCGATGGTGGGGTTTGTGAATGCCGGGCGTATCCACCAGAATCATCTGCCCTTGCGGTCGGGTCACAATCCCCCGTAGCCGCTGGCGGGTGGTTTGCGCCACCGGCGACGTGATGGCAATTTTTTGCCCGACCAAATAATTGAGTAAGGTAGATTTACCCACATTCGGTCGCCCCAGTAAGGCCACAAAACCGGAACGAAATTCCTCCCCCTTCACCGGGTTTGCGCCTCGGTTACCAGATTGAGAGCCCGTTGGCTCTTTTCCGGGAAAATCACGATTAAATCCCCGGTTTTGCCCTGGTTTAAGGCGGTTTGAATCGCCTCGGTTTCATCCAAAATCACCTGCAAACTGCGCTGGGCAACCGCTTCCGTCACCCCCATCTGCAACCATGTGGCAGCTTCCCCACGCCGCCGCCCCCGGGTATCGTCATCTTCTTTGATAATCACCCGGTCAAACAACTGCGCCGCAATGCGACCCATTTCCCGCAAATCCTCATCCCGCCGGTCGCCCGGTGCCCCGATCACGCCCACCCGTTCCCCCTTTTGCCAATGCGCGACGAATTCCCCCACCGCCCGATAGCCGTGGGGATTGTGGGCGTAATCGATCAACACATGAAAATCCCGCACCGCCAGCAGATTCATCCGCCCCGGCGTCTGCTCCACCGAAGCTCGAAACGTGCGTAGCCCCTGCGCCAACTGCTCGACCGTCACCCCCAGCCGGTAGGCCGCCAGGGTCGCAGCCAAGGCATTGGCAACCATAAACCGCACCGTTCCCCCCAGCGTCAAGGGCACCTCCGGGAGCGGCACAATCGGCAGAACCTGTTCCCCCTCCACCAGCGTGATGTGCCCGTTGATGACCGTCGCCCCCAAGCCGCCGCGCTGCCGATGGGCATGGAATACCGGGTGGTCTGGATTCAGACTGAAATAGGCGACGGCACCCTTGACCCGTTGCGCCATCGCCGCCACCAACTCATCCTCGGCATTCAACACCGCCAACCCCTCCGGATGCACCACCTCCGCCACCACACTTTTCACCGAAGCCATCTGCTCCAAAGTGTCAATGTCGTAACTGCCCAGGTGGTCATCCGCCACGTTCAACACCACCCCCACCTGACAATGGGGAAAGGCCAACCCGGAGCGCAAAATCCCCCCCCGGGCGCTTTCTAAGACCGCCAACTCCACCGTCGGGTCATTCAGAATCAAGCGGGCACTCTGCGGCCCCGTATTATCCCCCGGTTCCACCAAATAATCGCCGATGTACGTCCCATCGGTAGTGGTAAAGCCGACCACTTTTCCCATCTGTTGACACAAGTGCGCCGTTAACCGGGTGGTCGTAGTTTTGCCATTGGTGCCGGTAATCGCCACGATGGGAATCCCGCCTTGGCTCCCCCCCGGAAACAATAAATCTAAAATCGGCGCACAGACATTCCGGGGCGTACCCTCACTCGGTTGCAGATGCATCCGCAAACCGGGGGCGGCATTCACCTCCACTACCACCCCATCCACCTGCCGCAACGGCTGCGTAATATCCGGCGTAATCAGGTCAATCCCGGCGATATCCAAACCCACCCACCGCGCCGCCCGCTCACAGAGCCAGCGATTTTCCGGGTGAATGGTATCCGTACAATCAATGGCCATCCCCCCTGTACTGAGATTGGCGGTATTTTTTAAGTAACAAACTTCCCCCGGTCGCAACACCGTATCCAGACTATAGCCCTGCTGCTTCAAGACCCACTCGCTGGCCTGGTTCAACTCCACCCGGGTGAGGATATTCGAGTGCCCTTCCCCCCGGCGCGGGTCTTGGTTCATGCGTTCGACCAATTCGCTAATCGTACTGCGGCCATCCCCCACCACATGGGCAGGCACCCGTTGCGCCGCCGCTACCACCCGTCCCCCCACCACCAACACCCGGTAATCCCCCCCCTGATGGTAGTGCTCCACAATCACCAGGCCGCTTTTGGACTCCGCCTTGGCCAAATCGTAGGCCGCCTCCGCATCGGGGTAGGTGCGAATGTTGAGGGTAATGCCACGCCCGTGATTGCCATCGAGGGGTTTAATCACCACCGGAAAGCCCCCGGCCCGGTCAATCGCCTCCTCCAGGTCATCAAACCGGCGGATCAGATCCCCCTGTGGCACCGGCATCCCCGCTGCTTGGAGCAGAACCTTAGTACTCTCTTTATCACCGGCCAATTCCACCCCCAAAATCCCGGTCATATCCGTCTGCGCCGCTTGCAACCGGCGTTGATTCACCCCGTAGCCCAACTGGATCACATCCCGCACCGGCAGCCGCACCCAGGGAATCCCCCGTTGTTCCGCCTCCTGGATCAGGGCATCCGTGGTCAACCCCAGGGAAGCCGCCTGTTTCAGCGCCCGCAGTTCGGCTAAATCCTCGGCCAGTTCGCTGGCGGGGTAGCGGTTGCCCCGGGCGAGGGTTTCGCAAATCCGCACCGCGGCCCGTCCCGCATAGCGTCCCGCCCGTTCGTGTTGGTATTCGTACACCACGTTGTACACCCCCCGTTGGCCGGTTTCCCGGGTGCGGCCAAAATTGAGGGGCATCCCGGCCAGGGTTTGCAACTCCAAGGCCACGTGTTCGACCACATGTCCCAGCAAAGTCCCTTCCCGGAGCCGCTGCAAAAAGCCGCCCCGACACCCCGGCGAGCAGAAATGCTCCTCCAGGGAGGGCAGCAACCCCACCAACTCCTCGGAGAATCCCGGCAACTCATCGCTGAACCGTTCATCCCAATCCTCCAAATCCAGACGCAGGACAATCAGGCGATGGCGGCGAATACTCCAATAATTCGGCCCCCGCAACGTCAATATCTGGAGAATTTTCATAGTCACCTACGGTTCATTTGTCCCCCATTTTAATCGGCAAGGCTCAGCAACTTGGTTCAGCCGCTACCGTTTTGCCCCCCGGCTAGGCCGCCTGCGCCTGAACGGGGACGAATTGCCACTCCTCCCCCCGGATCACCGTATGCGCCAGAAACGCCTCTAGGGGTTCCGGCCAATCCAACCGATAATGACTGCCCCGGGATTCCCGCCGCGCCAGGGCACTGCGCAGGAGCAAATCCGCACAGTCCAGCAAATTGCGGGTTTCCGACCACAAACGCATCTGCTGAAAATCCGGGGTCGGCGGAGGCAAACTCGGCACCTGCCGCCGCCACTGCTGCACCTGCTGCCAGGCGCGATTTAACCCCACTTCCTCCCGGGCGATCCCCGCCCGTTCTCCCATCAAAACCGGCAATTCCCGGCGAATCTGGGCTAATTCCGACCAATTCACCGCCGCCGTGGTGGCCAAAGGCGCAGGCAAGACCGGCGGCGGCGGCAGCCACTCCAGCTCCCGTAACTGCGCCCCGAACACCAGACATTCCAGCAGGGAATTACTCGCCAACCGATTCGCCCCGTGCACCCCGGTACTCGCCACTTCCCCAATCGCGTACAGCCCCGGCAACGTCGTGCGGGCCGATAAATCGGTCAACACCCCGCCCATCCAATAATGGGCCGCCGGCGCCACCGGCACCCATTCCTGCCGCGGGTCAATCCCCCACTGGCGGCAGGTGTGCAGGATATGGGGAAACCGCCGTTCCAGCCGACCCGGTTCGATGGGACGTAAATCCAACCAGACATGGGGCTGACCGCTCTGGCGCAGCTCTTGAAAAATGGCGCGGCTCACCACATAACGGGGCGCCAATTCCCCGTCCGGGTGGTAGCGGAACCCAAACCGTTCCCCCCGGTGGTTGAGCAAATGCGCCCCCTCCCCCCGCACCGCTTCCGAGATCAATAAAGCCGGTGCCCCCGGTACCGCCAAAGCCGTCGGGTGAAACTGGACAAACTCCAGATCCCGCAGGGTCGCCCCCGCCCGCCAGGCCATCGCCACCCCATCGCCCGTACTCGCCGGGGGATTGGTGGTGGGCTGGAATAACTGGCCACCGCCCCCGGTTGCCAACACCACCGCCCCCGCCCGCCAGGTTTGCAACTGCCCCTGGTACCAAACCCGCACCCCGCAGCAACGCCCCTCCTGCACCCACAGGTCAAACACCAGCGCTTGCTCCAGCACCTGCACGTGGGGCTGTTGCCAGACCTGTTCCGCCAACGTCGTCACCAACTCCCGCCCCGTGCGGTCGGCGGCATGTAAAATCCGGGGGCGGGAATGCGCCGCCTCCAGGGTTAACGCCAACCCCTCCCCGTATCGGTCAAACGCCACCCCCAAAGCCACCAGCCGTTCAATGCAGGTGCCCCCCTGGGAGACCAGAAACCGCACCGCTGCCGGGTCACACAGCCCCGCTCCCGCCCGCAGGGTATCCTCCGTATGCAGCGACCAGGAATCCTCCGGGTCCGTCACGGCAGCAATCCCCCCCTGCGCCCAGCCGCTGGCGGAGCGTTCCAACGGGTCTTTGGTGAGCAACCCTGCCCGTAACCCGGCAGGCAGCGACAAGACCCCATACAGCCCCGCCGCCCCACCCCCGACCACCAACACATCAAAATCCGGGGGAGACGCCAGGGACATACAGCAATTTCCGAGACGTTAACGGTAAATGCCGTTATTAATCCGATCCAGCACCAGAGAAGCCTCCGGTTCGGTCAGGGTAAAATCCCCCAGGTGGGACTGCAAAATTTCTTTCTGTTGCGCCGTCAATCCGGGGATTTTCAACACATCCTCCACCTTTTCATAGGGCGCATTGGCCACCACCAACTTCGCAATCGTGGGATACATCCCCCGATACTTCTTAAACGCATTGACATTTGTATTATTAAGATCGATTTTTTTGCCAAAAGGCGAAGCCAACTTGGCATCCACCTGGTTCAAACCGGAACGTTGCGCCGCCGCCCAGACCGGCTGACTCAAACCCAGCCAAAGCATCACCGCCAGCCCCAACCAGCACAACCTTTGCCACCAACGTTTCATAACCCTGAACCTCCCAGAACACAGCATAACGAATTTATCTCCATCTTAAAATGACCGGGGCTGCAGTTTAGCCGTAAAAGCCGGGGAAGGCCAATCCCTGGCGTTGGCTGTAACTTTGCGCCGTATTGAGCAGCAACTGAGCCACCGTCATGGCTCCCACCCCCCCCGGCACCGGTGTCAACCAACCCGCCACCGCCTGCACCCCCGCAAAATCCACATCCCCCACCAAGCCCCGTTCCGTCCGGTTGATCCCCACATCCACCACCACCGCCCCCGGTTTGACCATCGCCGGGGTAATCAATCCCACCCGCCCCACCGCCGTAATCAGAATATCGGCTCCGCGGGTGATGGCCGCCAGGTCGGGAGTGCGGGAATGCGCCCAAGTAACGGTGGCATCGGCAGCCAGCAGCAACAACCCCAGGGGTTTGCCCACCAAGGTACTGCGCCCCACCACCACTGCCCGTTGCCCCGCCACAGGAATCTGGTAATGATGAAGTAATCGCATCACCCCCGCCGGGGTACAACTTTGCAACCCCGGTTCCCCCCGCAGTAGTTTGCCCATATTGAGCGCATGTAATCCATCTACATCTTTGTCTGGCAGGATAGCGTGTAATAACTTCGTACTATCTAAATGCGGCGGCAGGGGCAATTGTACCAAAATGCCGTCCACCCGGTCGTCCCGGTTCAATTGCTCAAT
>CALHCP010000130.1 GCA_937936705.1 uncultured cyanobacterium
ACCATCGCTTCCCAAACCGTGTGGAACCGGGATAACCCCGGCAATTTAGTGCCGGTGGAAATTCGCGCCGACTTGATTGAAGCCAATCTGCATCGGATTGTGGCACCCTATACCCAAAACTTACTCGATCAGCGAGAGCCGGAAATCATTATTTCCATCGCCACATTAAATAATGAAACGGTTATTCTGGGTCGGGCAGAACTGCAACAACAAAACATCATCATTCTGACCGTTACAGAACTGGATTCTTCCTACAATGGTATCCCTATCCCAGAGTTGGCACGAGAGTGGCAGGCGATCCTGCAAAAAGCACTCCAACAGGCCATATCGCAACGGACTCCCACGGCGCTGGTCAAGCAAACTTCCCAAGCCTTGAAAGTTTTATCATTGGCTGCCCTTGCGAGTTTGCTGTTGTTGGTTTTGCAGCGATTTTTACACCATCGCAAAACCTCTATTCAAAAAGAAATTCTATCCCTAAAAAACTCTCAAAGTATCACAAGCGAATCCTCACCGAAGGTGCAGGGATTAAACCGGCATAGAGTCGAGTTTATCGCCTACATTAGATCATATTTTACCTATGAACAACGCTACCGATTTTTAGCGTTTTTAAGTTATCTTTTTGTGTGGATGCAATTGGCGGTTTGGTTGGCCGGTCTCTCCTACATCTTTTCTATTTACCCGCAAACCCGAGCGATTTCCATCAAGATTTTGCGATTGCCTATTTGGTGGTTGACCGTATGGTTTATGACGGGTTTGGCCGATAAATGGGGAGATTTTTTGATTGTTCGCTTACAAAAAATCTGGGAAAATTATAATTGGTTTGATGTGGGTGAAACAGCTCGTAAATCCTTAAGAATTTCCACCAGCGTTACCGCTTTGAAAGGTGTCAAGACTGCGGTGGTCTATATGGTAAGAATTAGTTATATTCTCAGCACATTGGGTGTGCCGGTCGGTTCAATTTTTGCCTTGGGTGGGTTAATTGCCCTGGCGATTTCTCTGGGGTCGCAAAACGTAGTTAAAGATATTGTTAATGGCATTTTGATCCTGTGGGAAGACCAATTTGGCATTGGCGATATTATTCAAATTGGCGAATATACGGGTATGGTGGAAAGTATGAGTTTACGGATTACCCAATTACGGAACGCCGAAGGCTGTCTGATCACCATTCCCAACGGCAGTATTGTCAAAGTTTCTAACTTGACTCGTCTGTGGTCACGGGTGAATTTTGAGATTTTAGTGGACTGTCAGACCGACCCGACCCAAGCGCTGAATGTCCTCAAAAAAGTCACCCAGGAATTTTACGCTGACCCGGACTGGCGGCAATCCTTATTGGAACTGCCGGAGGTGTTGGGCATTGATGCCGCCGGCCATGAGGGATTACTGCTGCGGGTATGGCTGAAAACCCAGCCAGGGCAACAGTGGCCGGTGGGTCGGGAATTTCGCCGGCGGGTGGTTGAAGCCCTGGCCAAGCAAGGGATTTTACTGGGTCGTCCCCACCAAGTTTTTGATTCTATGGAGCCGAATTATGGTTTATTGACATCAGCCAATCCCAAGTAACGGCGCAAAAATTGTTCGAGGGATTCCAGTTGGATGGATAACTGCTCTTGGAGTTGCTGAATTTCCGGTTTGCTACAGATAAATTCCTGGCTGAATAAGGTTCTCAAGGTGCCCAAATCGTCGGTTTGCTGGAGCCATTGCAAACCCCAACGGACGCCGTCTAAAACGGGCAACGGTAGCGGAATAATCATCGGTTGGGATTGGGTGAGTTTCTGATACAGATGAATGAGATCCCAGCGGCTGCGCGGAACCGGCTCACCGACCGGCAGAATCTGTCGCCACAGGGGGGGATATTGGGTCAGTTGAATCGCGATTTTAGCTAAGTCATCCAGGCTGATCCAAGAATGTCGTAAATGACCATCCCCGGTTAAAATTAAGCTGCCGGTTTTGCGGAGTTGGTCGAGCCAAGGTAATAGGTAATGGTTCAGTAAGCATGGCCGGAGAATAATGTAATTCAAATCACTTTGGAGCAGCTCGGTTTCGACCGCCAGTTTGGCTGCAAATAGGGGGGCATTTTGCGCGTATTGATTCACCCCTAAACCGGAAATATAGGTGAAAGATTTGACCCCGAATTTACTGGCGGTTTCGATGAAATACAAATTACTTTTGAGATGGATATTGAGCAGGTTTTTGGCGTCATAATGGGTGCTAATCAGGTGATTCACACCGCTTATGGCCGCCCCAATATCGTCCCGTTGCGTCAGATCGCCAAAGTATAGCTCGGCGCCGACCGCGGCCAAATCCTGATAGTTTGCCCCGAAGCGCACCCACGCCCGCACCCGCTGACCCTGTTGCCGCAGGTGATGCACCACTCGGCGGCCAATTTGACCGGTTGCCCCTGTGACTAGATAAAGTTCCGTGGGCGGTGGCACCATGATGAACTGAGGGTGAGTTTATAGGTTTAGTTTAAGGGAAGCTCTCTCTCATTCATTAGGGCAAACGCAGCCGCCGCATCTGAGTATTACGGTGAGCTACTTTTTGGCTGACTTGAGGGGATATAAAGTGCCGTTGAGGGTTTGTATAATGAGGACAAGTTAACCATGGGAGACCGCTAACATGAAAGGTATCGTCAGCAGTGTCACCATTGCCCTGCTAGGTACCGCCGGGGTGATTTTATGGCAGAATCCCCTGGCGTCGGCCGATGATGCGGCGGCGGTGGCACAAATCGCTAAAGGAATTACGGTGCTGATTGATGGGGTCAACCCCGGTTCGGGGATCATTGTGGGACGGGAGGGGAGTACTTACACGGTATTGACGGCGGCGCACGTTATTCCCGTCCAAGATGAGTACGATATTGTTACATCCGATAAGCAAAAATATCCGCTCCGGTACAGTACCGTCCAAAAAGTGGCGGGGGTGGATATGGCCACGGCTAAGTTTACCAGCGATAAAAGTTATCCGGTGGCCAGTTTGGGAGATGCAACCAAGGTGACCGAGGGCAGCCCGGTGTATGTGGCGGGATTTCCTAAGCCGGGGCCGGCCATTACCCAGCCGGTTTACAATTTTACCATCGGGCGGGTGACGGCCAATGCCAGTCAACCGCTGGCGGATGGCTATGGGTTGGTGTACAGCAATAGTACGCTGCCGGGGATGAGTGGCGGCCCGGTGTTGGACCGTCAGGGCAAGTTGGTCGGGGTGCATGGGCGGGCGGATGGCGGCCAACTGGAGCGGCAAACGGAAACGGTCTATGTGAAAACCGGGTTTAATTTGGGGATTCCCATCAATACTTATCTCAAGATGGCTCCCAATCCGGCGGTGGTGGCGGTGGCTCCCACGGCTGCGCCGGTGCCCCGGCCGGTGGCGCCTAAACCGGTGGCGGTGCATCCCAGCCGTGCCGATGATTTTTATCTCCTCGCCAGTGACCGCTACCGGCAGGGGGATCTTGCCGGTGCGATGAATCAGCTTTCCCAGGCGCTGCGGGCGAATCCCAACTATGCCGCCGCTTTTGCCACCCGCGGGGTGATGCGCTACATTCAACGGGATCAGCAGGGGGCGATTCAGGATTTTGACCAGGCGATCCGGCTGGATCCCAACTATGCCGAACCCTATGTGGGGCGGGGGTTAGCCCGCTCGGCGCTGGGAGACCGCATGGGAGCCATCGAGGACTACACCCGGGCGATGGAACTGCGACCGACTTATGCGGAAGCCCACTACAACCGGGGGGTGGTGTTTTACAACCTGGGTAAAGTCCGGGAGGGCATCGAAGACCTGCGGCGGGCGGCGGATTTATACCTGCAACAAGGGAATCCCACGGAGTACCAACGCACCCAGGAAACCTTGCGGGTGGCAACCAGCAATTGTCGGCAACAAATCCGCACGTTGTGTGACTGGTAGCCTTGCCGGTAATCCTGTTGATCCCTAACCCGCAACTACGGCTGTTGTTGGGTTGGCATCTGCAACAGGGGGGCTATCGGGTGCAATTCCTGGAGGAACTGACCCAGGGCTATGGCCTGCAGGAAGCGGGCATCCTGTTGGTTTTGGATTTAGACTGGCCGCAGACCTGGGATGAGGGGGTCAATCTGGCCACTTGGTTCAGTCAGCAGCAGTTGGGCTTGTTGTTGATGATTTCGGCGCGGGCGGAGGAGGCGGATGTGGTGACGGGGTTGCAGGCGGGGGCGGATGATTATCTAGCGAAACCGTTTGGGTTGGCGCAGTTTATGGCGCGGGTACAGGCTTTGACGCGGCGCTGGCACAAAGGGCAAACGGTACTGCGGTATGGGGACTTGACCTTGGATTTATTGGCGCGGCGGGCATTTTGTCCGGGGCAGGAATTGCATCTCACCCCGCACGAATTTCATCTGTTGGCGCTGCTCACCCAAGCGCAGGGGGAGGTGTTGCCTCGCCATTTTTTACAAGCCCAGGTGTGGGGACAAACCAGCAGCCGCACCCTCGATACCCATATTTTGGGACTACGCAAAAAACTGCCGCCGGGGGTGCAGATTGCTACCTTACATCGGCTGGGTTATCGGTTAATTCTCACCACTTCAGGAGATTAAACTGCTCCATGTCAATGGTGTCGCGATTGCGGTAAATGGCCAGGACAATCGCCAAGCCCACGGCGGCTTCGGCAGCGGCAACCGTAATCACAAAAACGGCAAACACCTGCCCTTTAATGTCGGCGGGGTCGAGGTAGTTGGCAAAGGCCAAAAAATTCAAATTGACGGCATTCAATAACAGTTCCACCGACATCAACACCCGCACCGCATTGCGGCTGGTGACCAAGCCGTAAATGCCAATGCAGAACAATACCGCCGCCAACAGCAGAAAATACTGGAGTTGCAGAACCATAGACCTCACCGAAGCGCCTTTGTAGGTATGATACCTCAGCCGCCGTGGTTGAACACGGTCAAGATGAAGTGGTAGCGGTGATTGGTAGGGCCGCTGCTGGCCCAGATGTAGTAGTCACCGCTCATGGGAAGTTCGTACTCAAAGGGGCGGTCCCCATTCCCCAGGCTGGCCAGTCGTTTCCCCTCCGCGTTAAAGACCATGACCAAGGCTCTAGCTCCCATCGGCTGGGGTTCCACCCGTAACCATTGCCCCCGCCGGGCGTTGAGGACATAGACCCGCTCGACCGCACCGGCAATCACAACCCCGATGGTGTGCGGCAAAAATTGCAGCCGACTGGTAGGAGTGGTGCGTAACACCTGTTGCAAATTCACCTGGGCGAGGGCAGGCGCCGTCGGGAACCCCAAGACGACCGACATGGCGACTATACAACCCCACCCTTGACGCATCAACCCTTCTCCCGCCCGGTGGCCTTAACCCTTTCTGTATGACTATAGCAGGAGTCAGCAATAGGGCTTGATGGCGAACACACGCCGGGGATGATAGGGTTATCGTCGCCCCCCTTTGCCCCCGCGCCTGGGTATGGTAAGGTAACAGGGTAAGCGTCTGTAGGACTTTTATGCAGATCGACCAAGGGAACACTCCCCCCCTGACGCCGGCGGAAGTTGCCTCCTTAGAGGAATTGGCAGCCTTGATCGAGCGGGCGACCCGGGACGGGCGGCTCTCTCGCCGGGAATGGGAGGAGATCCGGGCGAAGGTGCGAGAGGACGGGCGTGTCAGCCCCCAGGAATTGGAATTGACCAATCAGTTGATGGATCAGGTCAATCAAGGTCTCATCGTCCTGGAAGATTAGGGCATCTGGCTTGAATTTACTCACCATTCGGGAGTATCCTACAAAATACTCTTTGATTTTTTTAACCTTTGCCCATGCTGCAGGAGCGTCCTTTGCCCACGTTTTCTCCCTCAACGGTGCAGTTAAGCCGGGAAGAAGGTCTGGCTTTGTACGAAGATATGGTTTTGGGACGGACCTTTGAGGACAAATGCGCCGAAATGTACTACCGGGGCAAGATGTTCGGGTTTGTCCATTTGTATAACGGTCAAGAGGCGGTGGCCAGCGGGGTGATTCGGGGCGCCCTGCGGCCGGGGCAGGATTACGTGTGCAGTACCTACCGGGATCATGTCCATGCCTTGAGTGCCGGGGTGCCGGCGCGGGAAGTGATGGCGGAATTGTTCGGCAAGGAAACCGGCTGCAGTAAAGGGCGGGGCGGCTCGATGCATATGTTTTCCGCCAAGCAGCGTCTGTTGGGGGGCTATGCGTTTGTTGCCGAGGGGATTCCGGTGGCGGCGGGGGCAGCCTTTCAGACCAAGTACCGCCGCGAGGTGTTGGGCGACCCGACGGCGGATCAGGTGACGGCCTGTTTTTTTGGAGATGGGGCGTGTAACAACGGCCAATTTTTTGAAACCCTGAACATGGCCTCCCTGTGGAAACTGCCGATTTTATTTGTGGTGGAAAATAATAAGTGGGCGATTGGCATGGCGCACGAGCGGGCAACCTCAGACCCCCACATTTACAAAAAGGCCAGTGTATTTAATATGGTCGGGGTGGAAGTGGACGGCATGGATGTACTGGCCGTGCGGGAGGTGGCGCGGGCGGCGGTGGCGCGGGCGCGGGCAGGGGAGGGGCCGACTCTGATTGAAGCCCTGACCTATCGGTTCCGGGGGCATTCCCTGGCCGACCCCGATGAATTACGCAGCAAAGAAGAGAAGGAGTTTTGGCTGAGCCGTGACCCGATTAAACGCTTGGGCAGTTATCTGCTGGAGCAGGACTTGGCGACCAGCCAGGATTTGAAAACCATTGACCAGAAAGTTAAGCAGGTGGTCGAGGAGGCGGTGGTGTTTGCCGAGCAAAGCCCCGAACCCTCACCCCAGGAATTGCGGCGCTATATTTTTGCCGAAGATTAAGCGAATGATTTAGGGGAGGAATTTACATGGCAGAAACCATCTTTTTTAATGCCTTACGGTCGGCCATTGATGAGGAAATGGAACGGGACCCGACCGTATTTGTGTTGGGGGAAGATGTGGGACATTACGGCGGTTCCTATAAAGTGACCAAAAATCTCTATCAAAAGTACGGGGAACTGCGGGTGTTGGATACCCCGATTGCCGAAAATAGTTTTACCGGTCTGGCGATTGGGGCGGCGATGACCGGCCTGCGCCCGATTATTGAGGGCATGAACATGGGCTTTTTGCTGTTAGCGTTTAACCAAATTGCCAACAACGCCGGCATGTTGCGTTACACCTCCGGCGGTAACTTTACTATTCCGATGGTGATTCGGGGGCCGGGGGGAGTCGGTCGCCAGTTGGGAGCCGAGCATTCCCAGCGGTTAGAAGCCTATTTTCAGGCGGTGCCGGGGTTGAAAATTGTCGCCTGTTCCACCCCCTACAATGCCAAGGGGTTGCTCAAATCGGCGATTCGGGATAACAATCCGGTGTTATTTTTTGAACATGTTTTGCTGTACAACCTGAAGGAAAATTTACCGGATGAAGAATATCTCTTGCCCTTAGATAAAGCCGAATTGGTGCAAACGGGGGAAGAGGTGACGATTTTGACCTATTCCCGGATGCGGCACCATGTGCTGCAAGCCTTGCCGGAATTGAACCGACGGGGGATTCAGCCGGAGGTGATCGACCTGTTGTCCCTGCGTCCTTTGGATTGGGAGACGATTGGGGTTTCCGTCCGCAAAACCCATCGGGTGGTCATCGTCGAAGAATGTATGAAAACGGGGGGGATTGGGGCGGAGATCACGGCTGGGATCATGGAGCGGTTGTTTGATGAACTGGATGCGCCGGTGGTGCGTTTGTCGTCTCAGGACATTCCTACGCCGTACAACGGCACGCTGGAACGCTTGACGGTGGTGCAACCGGAACAAATTGTCAGTACGGTGGTTGACCTGCTGAGCGGGAAGATTTGATGTTCAGGCGGTTTTGCCGGGGCAAGCCTTGGCTTTATAATTGAGGTAAAGAAAACCTTAATTTGCGACTGGGCGGAGGAACATCATGGACTTTTTACCTGAGATTGATTGGCGCATCGCGGTCGTGCTGGGTCCGGTGATTGTGGCGGCCAGTTGGGCGGCTTTCAATATTGCCGGGGCGGCGCTGCAACAGTGGCAACGGATGAACCGCAAAGCCTGACCTGGATTGACATAGCAATCCTGATTGAATTTGGAACGGCGGTCGCCGGGGCGCAGCCACCGTTTCTCTATTAACTCGGTATGCCAGCGAGAGCATTTTCTGTTGTCTCTAAGTAAATAGAGGTAAATAGAGGCTCCCTATATATTGACAACGGTTGGGAAGCGATAACCTTGGGTTTGTGCGCCGGATCACGCTCTGCCCCTCTTGGGCATCACTTGACCCCTCAAGCTGATCAATTAAGATAGAGCCAGGGAGGGGAAAACTCGCTGTTTTCTCCCTCGGTTGGCTAGGTTGAATCTCATTTAATCTAATTCCGCTTTTGGAGATTCCTTGTATGCGTCGCCTCAAGTTGATTGTCACGGTTAGCCTGTTTAGTTTCGGTTTGCTGGCGACCCCGGCTCAGGCTGACCCCCTCCGGGATTGGTTCGGTGGCCTGGTTGACTGGGGGAAAAGACGACCGACCGCTGCCGTCACCGTGTCTGGTTTTGTTCCGCCTACCAGGGGATTGCCCTCTAACCGTGAAGGGGGTTCCGCCCGTGGGGGGCTGTGTCCCGCCAGCCCTCAACGGCTAACGGCCTTAGTGCCTTCTTCCTCTTTAGGACTAACGGTGGCGGCTCGCCCGAGCTTTTTTGTTTACCTGCCCCCGACGGGTAACCGCCCGGTCGAATTGATGCTTCAGGATGCACAGGGTAAGGTGTTGCACGTTTCCGAGTTTCAGCCCAAACACACGGGAATTGTGCGGGTAGATTTACCGAGTCATGCCCCGGAACTGGCCGTCGGTCAAACCTATCGCTGGTATTTTTCCATCATTTGTGACCCCAACGATAGCAGCGCCAGTCTGCACGTGGGCGGCTGGGTGCAGCGAATTCCCTTTGGGGATAGCCTGCGGCAACAACTCGCCAAAGCACCGGTAAGTGACCGTCCTTACCTGTATGCTAAAGCGGGTTTGTGGCATGAAACCCTCGCCGCTTTCCTGGAATTGCGGCAAGCCCAACCCGCCAATCCCCATCTGCAATCCGACTGGCTGTCTCTATTGCAGTTGCAGGGTTTGGAGCAATTGGCACAAGCGCCCGTCGCCGGGAATCTGTAAGCCACCGCCGGTAATAATAATAAATAATAATTAAATTATCACATTGTAAAGGCGGGTTTCAGTCCCGTAAGCCGGGATTTGAGGTTTGAGACAAAAACTCCCTGGCGTATTCGAGTTTCGATTCCCCGTTTCAGTCCCGTAAGCCGGGATTTGAGGTTTGAGACTTATAACCCCATTCTTTCTAAAGTCTTTACCATCGTTTCAGTCCCGTAAGCCGGGATTTGAGGTTTGAGACCCCCCAAACCACTGGGGATTAGCAAGGAAGCTAACCAGTTTCAGTCCCGTAAGCCGGGATTTGAGGTTTGAGACCAGAATGAACAGATGTCTTTGTCCATAGAGTGTTTGTGTTTCAGTCCCGTAAGCCG
>CALHCP010000131.1 GCA_937936705.1 uncultured cyanobacterium
CTCAGCCGCCTCCAGCAGGGCATTCAACGGGGGGAATTTTTGATCACCGCCGAGGTGATGCCCCCCAAGGGCAGCGACCCCCGCCACATGCTCCAGATGGCGGAGCTTTTGCGTCCCTGGGTGCACGGCATTAACGTCACCGATGGCAGCCGGGCGGTTTTACGCCTGAGTTCCCTGGCGGCGGCGGCTTTATTACAACAGCATCACTTGGAGCCGATTTATCAACTGGCCTGCCGAGACCGCAACCGCATCGCCCTGCAAGCGGATTTACTCGGAGCGGCGGCGTTGGGGATTCGCAATGTGTTGGCCTTAACAGGCGACCCGGTGCAGGCGGGGGATCAGCCCGCGGCGAAAGCGGTTTATGACTACGAATCGGTGCGGTTACTCCAGGTGATTCAAAAACTCAATCAGGGTATGGACGGCGACAATCAGCCCTTACCCGATGGCGCAACCGATTTATTTCCCGGAGCGGCGGTTGACCCCCAATCCGGGAGTTGGTCAGGCTTACAACGGCGGTTTGCCCGGAAACTGCAAGCGGGGGCGCAGTTTTTCCAAAGTCAAATGATTGTGGATTTTGACCGTTTAGAAAAGTTTATGACCCAGATTGCCCAGGGGTGTGGCCGTCCCATTTTAGCCGGCATTTTTCTACTGAAATCGGCTAAAAACGCCCGGTATATCAACAAATATGTGCCGGGAGTCCAGATTCCCGAAGCCGTCATTCAACGTTTGGAACGGGCTGCCCACCCCCTGCAAGAAGGGATTAGCATCGCCGGCGAGCAGGTGCGTTGGGCGCAACAACTCTGTCAGGGGGTGCACTTGATGGCGGTGAAACGGGAGGATTTGATCCCGGCAATTCTCACCCAGGCGGGTTTATCACCCACCAACCCTGTTCCGTACACAGCGCCGACACCGCTTGATCCCAAGGGTCACGGGGCAACACCGGCAGGAGAAATGGCGTAAATACAATCCCGATACAAGAGACGGCTTGCCATTCCGGTTGCGCCAACAAACGGTCGAAATAGCCCCCCCCATAGCCCAGGCGGTAGCCTTGGTAATCGTAGGCGAGGGCAGGGATGAGCAAAAAATCCCCCGGCTGTGGGGTTAATACCGGGGCATCGGCAGCCGGTTCGGGGATATTGCCTTGGCTTAAAGGGGCGCCCCACTGCCAACGGTGCCAAGTTAAGCCCGACCCCAGCCGCCGCGGCAGTCCCCAGACTTTCTCCGGGTATTGGGCGGCTAATTGCCCTAAATCCGGTTCCCCTTGAATCGGGACATAACTAAAAACCTGTTTCACCCCTGCCCAGCCGGGATGCCGACTGAGATGTTCCCTGAGCTGGCGGCTCCATCGGTGATGTTCCGGCGCGGCAATCTGTCGCCGTCGCCTGCGTAATTCGACCCGTAGGGTTGGTTTCTCCCCTTCAGGCACCGGGGGGGACAGGCCGAGGACGGGGCACAGGCCGCCCACCGCCCGCCGTCGGACGCGAGGGACGCGCACTGGGACCGGGACGACGCGCCGCCGGTTTACTGGGCAGAATCGCCGCCACCTTATGGGCTTGCCGGATCAGTAAATCCGTCCCCTGGCGTTCCACCTGCAAATCCCAAAACATGCCTTTACCCGGTTGGGGGAGGGTGCCCTTGAGTTCGAGCTTGAAGGTTTCCGCTGTACCGGTCAGATTCATAGGCGCGCGGCGAATGCGGACGGTGACGATTTCGGCGCGGTGGTTTTGCCGCACCACTTCTCCCCGAATCGAGAAATAATCTTCCTCCACGCGGATGTCGGCAGCCGCCAGTTCCTCCTCCTGGGGATGCAGTTCCCCCGGCTCCCATACCCCCATCATCTGCACGTGCAGGGGCAAAAACGGCGTATCGGGTTCGGCTTCGCCCGGTTTGCGGCGGGGCTGATTGCGGGTACGGGGATAGACCACCCACAGCCGCTCCTGGGAGAGGTCGAGTTTCTTTTTGACCAAACTCATCAACCGCCCCAACAGCACCGCATCCACCCGCACCCCATCGTGAGTGATCAAAACCCCCTTGGTGAATTGCTCCTCCGAGGGTTCATACCGCCCCCGCAAGATGCCAATCGCCCGGTACTGCAACGGTTCCGTGGGCGGGGGAATGGGATGGGTATAACTGGCAACCGCAATCATCCCTGTGGCGATCCCATCCGTACCGCTTGTAACCTGGCTCTGGCCTGTTTCACCTGTTGGGTGGCATCCAGCTTTTCCTTGCGGCTGACCGCCTTGGCCAAGGCCGCTTCGGCTTGCGCCAACTCCGCCTGGACTTGGGCGGCATCCAGATTATTCCCCGGTTCTGCCCCGTTGACCAGCACGGTGACTTCGTTGTTTTCCACCTCGGCAAACCCCCCCAGCACCACCAGCGGCAGCCAATCCCCACCGGCTTTGATCTGCATCACGCCGATATCCAGCGCCGTCAGCAGCGGAATGTGATCCGTCAACACCCCCAACTGCCCGGAAGTGCCCGGGAGAATCACCTCCTGCGCCACTCCGTCCCACACCGTTTGCCCCGGTGTAATCACCCGCACGGTTAAGGTCATGCTTTCCCCTCAGCTTTGAGTTTCTCCGCCTTGGCCTTGGCTTCGTTGATGTCGCCCACCATGTAAAAGGCTTGCTCCGGCAGGTCGTCCAACTCCCCGTCTAGGATCATCTTGAAGCCCTTGATGGTGTCTTCTAATTTAACGTACTTACCCGGTGCGCCGGTGAACACTTCCGCCACAAAGAACGGCTGGGACAGGAACCGCTCCACCTTGCGCGCCCGCGCCACCGTCAACCGGTCATCCTCCGACAGTTCATCCAGACCCAAAATGGCAATAATGTCCTGCAATTCCTTATACCGTTGCAGGGTGGACTGCACCCGCCGGGCGACCGTGTAATGCTCTTCCCCGACAATGCCGGGCTGGAGCATGGTGGAAGTGGAATCCAGGGGATCCACCGCCGGGTAAATGCCCTTGGAAGCCAAACTCCGCGACAGCACCGTCGTTCCGTCGAGGTGGGCAAAGGTGGTCGCCGGCGCCGGGTCGGTCAGGTCGTCCGCCGGCACATACACCGCCTGAATCGAAGTAATCGAACCCTCCCGGGTGGAGGTAATCCGTTCCTGCAATTCGCCCATGTCCGTGCCTAGGGTGGGCTGGTATCCCACCGCCGAAGGCATCCGCCCCAACAGCGCCGACACTTCCGAACCCGCCTGCACAAACCGGAAAATGTTGTCAATAAACAGCAACACATCCTGCTTATTCACATCCCGGAAATACTCCGCCATCGTCAAGGCCGACAACCCCACCCGCATCCGGGCACCGGGGGGTTCGTTCATCTGGCCGTACACCAGGGCAATTTTGGACTTGCTGGGGTCTTCCTGGTTGATCACCCCGGATTCGATCATCTCGTTGTAAAGGTCGTTGCCTTCCCGGGTGCGTTCCCCCACGCCGCCGAACACCGAGACACCGCCGTGGTTGATGGCGATATTATTGATCAATTCCATCATGATCACGGTTTTGCCGACCCCGGCGCCCCCAAACAGGCCGATTTTGCCGCCCCGGCGGTAGGGAGTCAGCAAGTCCACCACCTTGATCCCGGTTTCCAAAATCGAAGGCTTAATTTCCAAATCGGTAAATTTAGGCGCGGGGCGGTGAATCGGCAGCGTCACCGTTCGGGGCACCTCGCTCTTTTCGTCCACCGGCTCACCCAACACGTTAAAAATCCGCCCCAGGGTGACTTCCCCCACCGGCACGCTGATCGGTGCGCCCGTATTGATCACCGGCATCCCCCGCACCAGGCCGTCCGTGGAACTCATGGCCACCGCCCGCACGGTATTGTCTCCCAGCAATTGCTGGACTTCGCAGGTCACCGCGACCTCCTGACCCGCCTCGTTTTTACCCTCAATCCGCAGGGCATCATAAACTTTGGGCAATTTCCCCGGCGCAAATTCCACATCCAGCACCGGCCCAATCACTTGGACAATCCGACCCACATTGGTCTGTTCAGCAGTGGCAACCATGAGTATCCATCCCCATTCGTGTTACGAAGAGCGCAAGCTTCGCCCTCTACTAGGGTACCACCAACGGGGGCTTTTACATCCGGGGGCGGCGGGCGGGCGGAATGGGTTAATAATAGGAAATAGCCTTTGGAGAGGTGGCAGAGTGGTTGAATGCGCTTGACTCGAAATCAAGTTTGGGGTCACACCCAACGGGGGTTCAAATCCCCCCCTCTCCGTCCTGACCGTGGCGGCTTTGGGGATGCCGGTTCTTCCCCTGGCGACAGGCGACGATGAGCGGCTATTGGCATTGGCATCAGGACACCTATCTCACCTGTGACTTATTGGCTGCCTGGCAGCATCAGTTCGGGGGACGGGCGGCAGGCTCGGCATTTCTGGGCAAAGCGAATTTCCGTTTGCGGCAAATCCATAGCGGGGTCGTGTTGCCCACGACGGCAATTGCCGGCGAAACGGCGGGGGATGGTCTGCTGGCCACGGCCCCCAACCAAGCCCTCTGGGTCTGTAGTGCCGATTGTGTGCCGGTGTTGATCGGCTGTGTCCAGACGGGTAGGGTGGCGGCGCTCCATGCGGGGTGGCGGGGGACGGCGGCTCAGATTATTCCCACGGCGATCCAAAAATTGTGCCACCAAGGGAGTTCCTGTAGCAGCCTGCGGATTGCTTTGGGGCCGGCGATTAGTGGCAAGAATTACCAAGTGCAGCAAGAGGTGGTGGCGGCCTTGGCGGCTACCGTGGTCAACTCTGACTTGCCCACCCTTGAGGCGGTGATCCGGCAATGGCAAAGAGAGCCGGCATTGCTGCAACCGGATGGGGAACGCTGGCGGGTGGATTTGCGCCGGGTGCAGCGAGAACAGTTGCTCCAGGTGGGGATTGCCCCGGCGCAGATTGCCATTTCCCCCCACTGTACCTATGAGCAGGGGGAGCGGTTCTATTCTTACCGGCGCGAGGGCAAAACTCAGGTGCAATGGTCGGGCATTGTTAGCAGATCGGCCCCCCAATAGCCCAGGAATTGTGAAAATTATTTACCCAGGGCTACAAAGTTTAATATCCGGCGGGGGTGCGGGTTTTCGTGCCCCTGATAGACTGGTACAGGGGACATCCGTTGAGGGACTGTTGTGGATAGCACGATTGGGTTGGAGATTATCGAAGTGGTGGAGCAGGCCGCCATTGCTTCGGCCAAGTACATGGGCAAAGGCGACAAGGACGGAGCGGATCAGGCGGCGGTGGAAGCCATGCGGGCGCGGATGAATCAGATTTATATGCGCGGGCGAATTGTGATTGGGGAAGGGGAACGGGATGAAGCGCCCATGCTGTATATCGGCGAGGAGGTGGGGATTTGCACCCAGCCGAATGCCCATGAGGTGTGCTCGCTCGAAGAGCTGATGGAGATTGACATTGCCGTTGACCCCTGTGAAGGCACCAATTTGGTAGCGAAGGGGCAAAATGGTTCGATGGCGGTGCTGGCGATTTCGGAAAAAGGCGGGCTGTTTGCCGCTCCTGATTTTTATATGAACAAGTTGGCGGCGCCCCCGGCGGCTCGCAACCATGTGGATATTCGCAAAAGTCCGACCGAGAATTTACGCATCCTTTCGGAATGCTTAGGGCGGGCAATTGAGGATTTGAATGTGGTGGTGATGGATCGACCCCGCCACAAGGACTTGATTGCGGAAATTCGCGCGGCGGGGGCGCGGGTGCGGTTGATCAGCGACGGGGATGTGTCGGCGGCCTTGTGCTGTGCGTTCGCCGGGACGAATATCCATGCCCTGATGGGGATTGGGGCGGCGCCGGAGGGGGTGATTTCGGCGGCGGCGATGCGGTGTTTGGGCGGTCATTTCCAGGGGCAGTTGGTCTATGACCCGGCGGTGGTGAAAACCCCGGAAAGCGAAAAATGGACGCGGGAAGGGAATATCCAACGCCTCCAGGAGATGGGCATTACCGACCCGGATAAGGTGTATAGTGCCGAGGAATTGGCCAGCGGCAAAACGGTGCTGTTTGCCGCCTGTGGCATCACGCCGGGGGTGTTGATGGAGGGGGTGCGGTTCTTCACGGGCGGGGTGCGGACTTCGACCCTGGTGATTTCCACCCAGTCCCGCACGGCGCGGTTTGTGGATACGATTCATCTGACCGGGCAACCTAAGGTGATCCAACTGCGTTAAAAGGAGGCGGAGCCATGCCGGTGGTCGTGGTGGGGTTAAGCCATAAAACTGCGCCGGTGGCCGTGCGGGAGAAGCTGAGTATCCCGGAGGAGCAACGGGTGGCGGCGATTCGGCAGTTGTGCAGTTATCCCCACATCCAAGAAGCGACGGTACTGAGTACCTGCAATCGGTTGGAGGTGTATCTGGTCACGCCGGACACCTATCAGGGGATTCGCGAGGTAACGGTCTTTTTGTCGGAACGCAGCGGCATTCCCCTGGCGCAGTTGCGTCCTTACCTGTTTATGCTGTTGCACCAGGATGCGGTGATGCACCTGTTGCGGGTGGCGGCGGGGTTGGACAGTTTGGTGCTGGGGGAGGGGCAAATCCTCGCCCAGGTGAAGCACTGTCACAAGCTCGGTCAAGATGCCCAGGGGACGGGGACGGTGCTCAACCGTCTGCTGCGGGGGGCATTAGAGGCGGGGAAACGGGTGCGGGCGCAGACCAGCATCAGCAGTGGCGCCATGTCCATTTCTTCGGCGGCGGTGGAATTGGCTTATCTGCGGGTGCCGCATCTGCACCGGGCGCGGGTGACGGTGGTGGGGGCAGGGAAAATGGCGCGCCTTTTGCTCACCCATCTGGTCGCCAAGGGGGTGAACCGTTTAACTTTGGTGAACCGTTCGGCGGAACGGGCGATGGAATTGGCGAGTCAATTTCCCGAAACCCAAATCCACATTTGTCCCCTCGAGGATTTAAGCAAGACCATTCCCGAATCGGATGTGATGTTCACCAGCACGGCGGCGACAGAACCTTTAATCCATCGGAATTTATTACAATCCTGGCTGTCGCCCAACCAAGCCTTAATGCTATTTGACATTTCCGTGCCCCGCAATGTAGCGCCTGATGTGAATGAATTGCCCCACGTCCACACCTACAATGTGGATGACCTACGGGAGGTCGTCAATCGCAACCAGGAACGGCGGCGGCAGTTGGTGCTGGA
>CALHCP010000132.1 GCA_937936705.1 uncultured cyanobacterium
CCCCGGAAATAAACTCAGCGGTGTGGGTTGATTTTGCGGTTTTAGCCATTCCCGTAAATGCCGGAGCGCATATTGGATTTCGCCGAGAACCAGGCTAATTTCGGCGGTATAACCCTCAACCAGCGGTTTGCCTAAATCCGCAGCCAGCGAGGCTAAGATGGTTGCTTCATTGTCTCTGACCAATTGCCGGAGATTTTTTAATTGTTGCCTGCGGAAATCTACATGCTGCGGATGACCTTCCTGCCAAAATTGTCTTTGTTTCTTCACGATACCGGCCACATCCATAGGCTACCTCTAGCCATTCCGAATCAGCGATTACAAAAACATGATCCCACCCTCATTTTGGGCAATTTGGGGGCAAAGAATGCCGGCCGCTTGGAATGGTGTTCCAATCCGGTTCCCTGGCCATCGCTCCTAGCTGCCCGCCGGCCATGAACCATTCTGGATGTTTCACCGGCAAACCCGCTAAGACAACCGCTGCCCCACCTGCGACCACACCCGCACCGGCAGCCCCCACACATAGATAAAACCCGCTGCCGCCCGGTGGTCAAACTGGTCGGCTTCCGTATAAGTCGCCAAATCCGGGTCATAGAGGGAATAGGGCGACTGCCGCCCCACCACCGTCGCCGTTCCCTTAAATAGTTTCAGCCGGACTGTGCCCGTTACCCGTTGTTGGGTGTGTTGGATAAAAGCATCCAGAGCCGACTTCAGGGGGCTAAACCACAAGCCGTTATAGACCAACTGGGCATAGGTATCCTCAATCCCCCGTTTGTAGTGGGTGACATCCTTGGGTAAAGTCATACTTTCTAAAGCCTGATGCGCCGTGATCAGTACCGACAATCCCGGCACTTCGTAAATCTCCCGCGACTTGATGCCCACCAAACGATTTTCGATCAGGTCAATCCGACCGACCCCATGCCGTCCCGCCACCCGGTTTAAGCGCTCCACCAAGGTCACCGCTGCCAAATCTTCCCCGTTCAAACGCACCGGTTGCCCTTGGTGAAACTCCAGTGTTACATATTCAGGCCGGTCGGGCGCTTGTTCCACCGAATGCGTCAGGGTGTAAATCTCCTCCGGCGGCTCCAACCAAGGGTCTTCTAGAGACCCCGCCTCAATACTTTGCCCCAATAAATTACTGTCAATGCTGTAGGGAGATGATTTTTTCACCGGAAACGTCAGACCAAACCGCTCCCCGTAAGCCATCGTCTGTTCCCGGCTCATACCCCACTCCCGCGCCGGTGCCAGCACCTTCAATTGCGGATTCAAAGCAGCAATCGACACATCAAACCGCACCTGGTCATTGCCCTTGCCGGTACAGCCGTGTGCCACCCCATCCGCCCCGTACTCCGCCGCCACTTCCACCAACAATTGGGCAATCAACGGGCGCGCCAACGCCGTCGAAAGCGGATAACGCCCTTCATACAAGGCATTGGCTTGAATCGCCGGGAAGGCATAATCCCGCACAAATTCCGCCCGCACATCTTTGACCAGGGATACACTGGCTCCGGCGGCCAACGCTTTGGTGCGGATCGCCTCCAATTCCTGCTGACGACGGGCTTCCGTTTCCGGCAACTCGGCAGTGGCTAAACTCACCCCCTGCCCCACATCCACCGCCAGGGTGATCACCTCCTGTACCCCCCATTCCTGCCGCAAATAAGGAATACAAACCGTCGTATCCACCCCGCCCGAGTAGGCCAACACCACCTTCTGCGCCCGTCCCATTACCACGCTCCTGCCCTATCGCTCCACGCTGCATACTGACCCTGAAATTATTAACATACGATACTTTGGCCGGTGACACCAGCTAATCCCATTTAAGTTTTCTTATTCTTATCGTTTTAGGGCACCTCTTATTTATTGGAGCCAGCAGCCAATCATCTCCCTGACCTACCGAGTTTAGGGAAAACCCAAGTCGGGGGCGGCGCCCCGGCGACCCCTTGTCCCTGATAAACAGAGGTTTCTTAATAGGGGTTTCCTATTGAGAATAACTCTACACTGGGTCAGACAACCGATCCCGGTGAACGTGAGCCTCAACCTCCAACCTATTGAGAATAAGTATTGAATTAAGCTCGACTCCGGGGAAATTATTGCTATCTTTTGAGAAAAGACTCGGTAACGAACGGCTCGTTTTCCCCAATAAAATCCCTATTTATAGGCAATTAACCCGACTTTTATCGTTATTTAATCTCCATAAAGGCACCAAAGCCGTCTAATTGCATTTACAGAAACTTGTTGACAATACCGGTGCGGTCTGTTACCTTAGAAGAAAAGCAAAATGTTTGTTGCTTTAGTTATCCATTCCCACGAGGTAGATCCATGACCGACACGATTGTGCGTTCCTTTGGCGAGATGGCCGCGAATGCCATCGGTTTAGATTTGCAGGTCACCAGCCCCATCTGTGAAGGCATGAACCGTCTGCTGGCCAGTTTTCAGGCGCTTTATTTGCAGTATCAAAAGCATCATTTTGTCGTGGAAGGTTCCGAGTTTTATATGCTTCACCAATACTTCCAAGACAGCTACGAAGCGGTGGCGGGGCACACCCACGACCTGGGCGAACGGTTGAACAATTTGGGCGGCATCCCGGCGGCCAGTTTTACCCAGTTGGCGGCGCTATGTGTCTTTACCCCGGAACCGGACGGTCTGTTTGCCTGTCGGCAGATGATTCGCCACGACCTGCAGGCCGAGCAAGCCATCCTCAAGGTGTTGCGGCAACAGGCGGCACAGGCGGAGAGTTTGGGGGATCGAGCCACCCGTTACTTGTATGAACAAATTCTCCTGAAAACCGAAGAGCGGGCGGCACATCTGGATCACTTCCTTACCCAAGACAGCCTGACGGTCGGCTGGAACTAACGGGGTTCGGTTTCCTCATCTAGGATGCGCACCACCTGGTCAAACAGATGCTGGGTCTTGTCGGCCGAATCGCTGATGCAGGTGAGACCCAGCTTGCCAAACTCCGACAGGCAGCCCATCAGGTGAAAGACGGTGCCGGTTTCGGTGGTGGAGTCAAAATGCAGGCTGTTGTACACGATAATATCCAGGAGATCACTGGGTAACAGCCCCCGGTACCGTTCTCGTTGCAGGGTATCGGTGGCGATGTAGTACTTGGGCTGTTGGCGGGGGGTGAGAAACAGGCCGGTTTCCGTGTCAAAAAAACCATTGGTGAGAAATTTCAGGGTCATAAATGGGTGGGTGGTGCCGCCTTTGCGCAGGTTAATTTCAATGGCCTGTACATCCCAGGTGCCATCGGGCCATTCCCGGGCGATAAAATCCACGCCGTAGCGTTCCAGGGCACCCTTGGCAGCCAAATTGTAGCCGATTGTCAAGCCCCACCTTTGTAACTGGGCTTGGTAGGCCGGGTCAGCCGGAAAGCGGCAGCCCAGGTAAATTTGCCCGTCGGGGCCTCCCAAAATCTGGTCATGGGTGGAGAGGATTTCCACCGTGCCGGCGGGAGTAATCTGCCCCTGGACGCTGGGGGAGCGTTTATGTTCTCCCTCAATAAACAGTTCACTAATTGCCCCCAATTCCCCAATTCGGCGGGCAAAATTTTCCCAATTTTCTGTAGTACATTGAAAGCGCATTTTGGGGAATTGGTCATGGATCATCCTGACCCGTTCGGCATGGGTGGCCGGCATCGGCACGGGCAAGTCCAACAAGGCATTGCCTTCGCCGGAAAATCCCTCGTTCAGCTTGACCACCAGGCGGCGCGCCTGGGGTTGGCGGGCCCACAATTCTGCCGTCACTTCCGCCAGATCATCGGGATTAAAGACCAGAACCGTGCCATCGGGGTGGGGCACACCGCTTTCGGCGAACACTTGCCGACTGCCGGCTTTGGTGCCCCAATAGAGGAGTTCCGGGTCCAGCCCCCACAGGGGAATGTCCAACGCCACCGATAAATCCCGTTCCCGCGGCGTGGAGTTGAAACAGACCATAAAGGATTGTTTGGGGGGGAGGGCTTGCCGCAGGCGAGCCAGCAACCGGGGGCGTTCCAGGATTTTTTCCGTCAGGGGGCGGTTGGAGGCATCGTAAGTCGAAAATAATAACAACCGTTCGCGGGCATGGGAGGCGGGCATCCCCGGCAACAGCTCCAGATAGTAGTCAATAATGCTGGGATGCAGGGGCTGGGAGGTGACGTACACCATCCGGGCGCGGGGATTACGCAACCGAATCAGGGAGAAGAGCAGGCGTTCTTCGTAATGATGACTGCCCTGGATTTTCTGCATTTCCTGCTGATCCAGGCTCAGAGAAGGCACCACCAGGATATTGGCGGCCGCATCTAAGGTTTGCCAGTGCTGCCGTAGATGGTCTTGCAGTTCTTGAAAACGACTCATATCCGAAGTGGGGGGCTTCCCCTGAGATTAACAGGCAGGCGCGATGGGGTTGAGATAATCTTTGTAAATTTTTGGTGTGTAATTTGTTGTTTGTAATTTTTTGTAAAAGGGAACCTCTATTGATGGATTGGAGCCAGGAGAAAATCATCCTGCTGGCATACTGAGTTGACGGAGAAACGGGGGCGGCGCCCGGCGCGCCGTTCTCTCGTTCATAGAGGTTCCCCACAGTGCTCGCTAGTTATACTTGATTTGGGAAATTTCCACGCGGTGGAATTGCCATAGCCCCTGAGAATGATTCAAAAAAATCACCTTCCACCCGGGTTCGACTATCTGGGTGGCGAAAATCGCGTGTTGACCTTTACCCGTTTTGACGGTTTGTTTCTGGAGCTGTGCATCTGCGGCGAATGGGAAAAACCGGAATGGTATCTCACCATAGGCATCAATGGTGTAATCAAAAACGTACCAGCCCGGCGTAGGAGCATTGAAAAAAATCTTTAACCTGGCGTGTTCATAGGGAGAAAATAAGGCTGTGTTTTCATGGGCGGAGATGCTTTCGGGAAAGTCAAAAACGAGGAAGGCTCGGTCGCTCACCAGGGAGTTTTGTACGGTTAAAGGGATGGGGGCAGACAGAGTAAGATTGTGGAGTTTTTGGGGCGGCACCTGATTCCCTAATAATTCTTTAACCCGATTGATTTTGACGGGCAACGCCAGGGATGGGATCGGACTCCCCCCACGGTTCCGTACGATTTTTTCCACATCAGCAGGAGTCAGGTTCGTCCGCGGCGTCTGTGCCCACAGGATGGTTGGGGTCAGCCCCAAGCTAACCAAAATTAAAACCAAAATTAAAAAAGGCAATTTCTGAGCATCTTTCATCATCGGGGGTCAGGTTCAGGATACGGTTGAGCAATGCCGCCGCGCATCTTACGAATGGACG
>CALHCP010000133.1 GCA_937936705.1 uncultured cyanobacterium
AGTCGAGCGGGTGTTTTTGCTGCATTCGCCCCGGATTGCCAGTATTCAGATTTTGCGGCGTTCGGTGGTGCGGCGGGCAAAACTGTACTATCTGCGGCAGCGGGTGGGTAAGGCCACTCGTTTGAAGCAACGGTTTAGTTAATTAAGGGCACTTCTGTAGCAATCTGACCGGATTGGCGAACAAAGATTTTGGAGAACCCCAGTCGGGGGCTGCGCCCCGGCGACCACCTATCCTCATTTTAATTTAATTAAATTAATTTTTAATTAATTTTTAATAGAGGGCACCTCTATTTATTGCAACCAGTAGAAAATGATCTCGCTAGAATCCTGGGTTTACGGAGAACCCAAACGGGGGGTGCCCCCCTGCGACCGCTCATTCTGAATTAATAGAGGTTCCCGATGGTTCCTGAACCTGCCACTGCGGTTAATTGACCGGCGCGCGGCCGTAAAAGGGCTGGGCTAACGACCAATGAGGACGTTCTCCCTGCCACCAGAGCTGTTCGGCCCAATGCAGGAGCTGATCCGCCGGGGCGTGGGTATGAATGTCGTCCAAAACCGGCAGTGGTTCCGGCCAATTTTGCATGAGATTTTGCCATTCTGGCCAGGAACATACCCGATCCGGCTGCAGGGCTTGCCCCTGATGATAAATGCCTCCGTAGATTAAATCCCCGCCCGCCGGCCAGCAGATGGCGACCGGTGCGGGTACGCTCATACTCGCCACTCCCAGGGTGGATAGGGCAAATAAAGGGATATTTAACTCCTGGGCGAGAATCCGGGCGGTGACCAAGCCCAAGCGCAGGGTGGTAAAGGAACCCGGCCCGCGGGTCACCGCCAGGAAATCAAGCTCCCGCCACCCGTAAGGTGCCATCGTCTGAGCTAGTTGACGGTGAAATTCGCGATGGGTGTCCCAGCCCCAAGCATACTGCTGTACCGGATAAGACTCTCCCAGCCGGCCGACTGCTAACCCCACGGTTGCCCCGGCCGTATGCAGACCCAGCGCCAGGGTCATGTGGGCACCGGTTCTCCCGGTCGCAGCCGACTCCACCGCCCCGCTTCCAGGACAAAGGAATCACAGCCGACGACATCCCATTCCATCTCAATGACTTCCGCCTGGGGACGGATATTCACATTGATAGTGGGTGATACCGGTTCAAAGGTGGGTGCGGCGGTGAGATGGGGTTGCTGATGTTGGTGCTCTACCGCATGGTAGGTGACGCACCGATCCACATAGGCACAATTGACGCAGATACACATGGCAAAACCTAAAGCCGTATTGTTAATTTAACCGGGAAATTGGGGTTAGGGCTGTTTGCCAAAAATTTCTTCAACTAATTCCGGGCCGGCGGTTGTAGGGGGCATGGTCAATTGCGCCCGCCGCAAGGGGAAATCCGTGGCTTCTTGGGGCAAAATGGCCTCGGTTAAATTCACCTCTTGTAAATTCACGCCGGTGAGATTGGCGCCGGTGAGATTGGCTTGGGTCAAGTCGGCTCCCGTGAGAATCGCCCCCCGCAGGTTGGCAACGATTAAAAATGCCCCCCGCAGGTTGGCACCGGTGAGATTGGCTCCGTAGAGATTGGCCTCAATCAGATTGGCGCCGCTCAAATCGGCTCCCGAAAGTCCGGCGCGGGTTAAATCCGCACCCCGTAGATAGGCTTTACTCAGATTGGCCTGATCCAGTTTGGCTCCATTCAAATTGGCCATGTACAGATCCGTCGCCCGCAAGTTGGCTCCGGCTAAATTGGCACCGCTCAAGTTCACCCGGCAGGCCACCGCATAGCTGAGATTACTGCCGTCTAACTGGGCCAGCAACAGGTCGGTGCGGAACAAATTGGTACGGCTCAAACTGGCACCGCTGAGGACAATCCGGCTCAAATCCAGCCGACTCAAGTCGGAGCTGTCGAAATTGCGTTCGCCGTGGCGATAGCGCTCCTGTAATTCTCGGATCATCATGGCCGGTCAGGGTGGCTAGGGGCATTGTACCCCAGATGGGGGATTTACCCGAGTTGCTGGCTGATCTGCGTTAGGGTGCTGGTAATGCTCTGGATCAACGCCTGGACTTGGTCGGGGTGCTGTTGAGCCGTGGCCAGGTCTTCCAGAGTCCGGGCCAGGTCTTGCATACCCGTGGCTCCCACGTTGGCGCTGGCTCCCTTGAGTTGGTGCGCTTCGTGGCGGATGCGTTCCCATTGCACCGGGTCGCTGGCTTGGCGTAAGGCGGCTACCCGCTCCTGGGCATCACTTAAATATAGTGCCAGCAATTCCTGGATAAATTCCGGGTCGTCTCCGAAGGTTTGGCGTAAATAGTCTTGGTTGATCAACCCGTCGTTGGTGGGTTCCATGGGCTTTGGCTCCTCCTGCGTCGGTTGTGCCGCGATCCGTTCACCCCATTGGCGCAAGGCTGCCCCCAGATGCTCCCGGTCAATCGGCTTACTTAAATAATCGTCCATTCCGGCGGCCAGACATTTGTCCCGGTCATCTTTCATCACATGAGCTGTTAAGGCAATGATCACCGGTTGGGGCATGGCCGATTGCCGAATGCGCCGCGAAGTCTCATACCCGTCCAAATCGGGCATTTGACAGTCCATGAGGATAATATCATAAGTATTGTGTTCTAATAACTTGAGAACCTCCAGTCCGTTGTTGGCTACATCGGCGCGATAGCCCAACTGGCGCAGTTGTCCGAGGGCGACCTTCTGATTGACCACGTTATCTTCCGCCAGAAGCAGCCGCAACGTTGGTACCTCCTGGGGGGCGGGTCGGGCGGTCAGGGTGGGGTCGGGCGGTTGCCACAATTCCTGAAGTAAATTCACCAACCGCTCTTGGCTGACGGGTTTGAGTAAATAGCCCCGCACCTGGGTATTGAGGGGGGGAAACAGGGTCGGTTCGCGGCTGGAGGTGGTGAGGAGAACCAATGGGAGGGGATGCGCCACCGCTTGGGTCAATTCGGCTGCCCAATCCAACCGGGACACGAATACCCCTTGATAGGTTTGGGTTTGCAGATGGGCAATCGCCTGGGGCACGTCTTCGCAGAGAGTCACCCGCAAGCCCAAGCTGGCTCCCTGGTAAAACAAGCTCCGGCGGCTGGGACTATGGGGATCCAGCACTAGCAGGTGATTGCCCTGCCAGGGGTAGGAGGGCGGCGGGGGCGGTGCCGGCTGGCAGGGCAAATGCAGGTCAAACCAGAAGCAGGAACCTTCCCCCAGAATGCTATCTACCCCGATCGTGCCCCCCATCAACTGAACCAATTGTTTGCAAATGGTTAATCCCAACCCCGTACCCCCCTGGCGGCGGGCGGGGGAGGCATCCACCTGGACAAACCGGTCAAAAAGGCTCTCCAATTTGTCACTGGGGATACCGATTCCCGTATCCGTGACGCTGAAATGCAGCGTTACCGTCGTTTCATCCAGATTGACCGGATCCACCTGAAGGGTAATACTGCCCTGTTCGGTGAATTTAATGGCATTGCCCACCAAGTTGACCAAAATCTGCCGCAGGCGGGTACTATCACCCCGCAGATGGATGGGAATTTCCGGGGGCAAGAGAAGGGTTAACTGCAACCCTTTTTCCAAGGCGAGGGGCGCTTGCAAATCCAAGACCGACTCCAAACAGGTGCGCAGATTAAAGTCCTCACAGGCCAACTGCATTTTCCCGGCTTCCAATTTGCCCAAGTCTAATAATTCATTGATCTGGTGCAACAGGATTTTGCCGCTGGTTTGAATGGTATTGAGGTAATCCCGTTGTTCGCGGGTTAGCGGGGTATCCAACAGCAAGCCCGTCATGCCCAACACCCCGTTCATGGGGGTACGGATTTCGTGGCTGATGTTGGCTAAAAACTCTGACTTGGCGCGGCTGGCAGCTTCCGCGGCACGGCGGGTTTCTTCCAAAATCCGGTTTTGCTCCGCCAACTGCGCTCGTTGTTCCCGCTCCTGTTCGAGCAGTCGCGCCTGCGCCAGGGCAATTCCCACTTGATTGGCTACGTCTTCTAACAGGGTAATTTCCGCCTCCGTCCAGACCCGTTCGCGGTCGCACTGGTGGATGCCAATCACCCCGTTGGCTTCCCCTTGGTAGGAGGTACGCACCGCCAGCATCGAGCAGATGCCCAACCGTTGGCACAGAGGTTGCACGTTGTGCAAGAGGGGGTCAAGGGTGACATCGGGAGACACCACCGCCTTGTCACTGGCCAGCACCTGTTGGGCATAGGGATTGCTCAGCACCGGAATGAATTCCAGGCTACAGGTGGGGACATCGGGAGCCACGTACTCGGCCACCAGGGTGAGGCGGGGCTGCGGTACGGATTCATAGGTAAGTAACAGACAGCGACTTGCCCCAAAAGCCGGACCGATCTCTTGCACGGTCGCTTGGAAAATCTGCTGGGCATCCAAACTGCGGCGGATTTCTTGGGTAATTTGCTTGAGTAAAAGCGAACGCTGCAGTTGCTGTTGCAGCGCCATTTCCGCCCGCTTGCGCTCGGTAATATCACTCTGGGAACCGGCCATCCGGTACACCTGCCCGTCGCTATCGCGGATGGCTAACCCCCGGCTCAACATCCAGCGATACTCCCCGGTTTCGTGCCGCATCCGGTACTCACTTTCAAAGTGATCCCGTTCCCCCTGCAGGTGGGAGGCCACATCCTGGCGCACCCGGGCGTAATCCTCCGGGTGAATCCGCTCAAACCACTCCTCCGGATCCCAAATGGCCGCCTCCGCCGGTAGCCCCAAAATGGCGTGCCAGCGGGGAGAAACATAAATCGTATTCGCCTCCAAATCCCAATCCCACAAACCATCATTGGCGCCGTTCATGGCGAGAACATACCGTTCCTCATTCAGGCGGCTGGCCTCCGCCATCTGCTTGCTGGCCGTAATATCACTCAAGGTACAGACCAATTCTTGTACCTGTCCCTGGCCATCCACCTCCACCGCGACACAGATCATCAACCAGACCCGGTCTTGGGCATCGGACCGGTACAGCCCCATGACGGCATTATAGATGGACTTGCCGGTTAACAGGGCTTGGCTAATCGGGTGGGTTTCCAGGGTGTAAAAACCCCCGTCTTCCCGGATGGCGTTCCAGTCCAAACTCAAGCGGTTCGACGCCAGTAACCTGCGCCCGCTCAACCCCAACAACTGCATGGCCATCGGGTTGATCAACCGCACTTCCAAATGAGGCCCCAGAACCAACACCCCCACCTGCAAATTGTGGATTAAACGCCGGTTCCGGGCTTCACTGGCGGCCAGTGCCATTTCCGTTTTCGCCTGTTGTTGCTCCAAGGCCCACTGGGTCAGCCCCCGCTCCAGGGATTGCGCCAACAACTGCGCCAGATTTTTTTGCATCGCCGCCGGGGGTGCCAGCGGCTTCGGGGCGGCAAACCGGAGATACCCCACCCCCCGGTGGGGCACCCGTACCGGCAGGGAAGTGGCCAAATAGACCCCCTGCTGCGCAAACCCATTCACCCCCGCCACCAGACTGCCCGGGGTGAGGGAACAGTCCCCGATGAGCAACCGCACCCGTTCCCCTTCCGTCCACAGACCGATGGGCAACTGCAAAATCCGGCACCCCGTCCGCAGATAACTTTGGATCATCCGGTCGGGGTCTTGGTAGCGGGTCTGCCCCAGCCGTTCCAGTTGCCGCAATTGCTCCTCTGCCTCGTCCATCAACCGGGGTTCGACCCGCTGCAAGGCCGCCTGCACCTGGGGCAAAGTGAAACCCTGCCGGGGCAGATAGGCACAGGCTCCCTGGTGCAACATCGCCACCGCCAAGGCGGTATCCCGCGGCCCTAAAACCAACCGGGGCAGTTCCGGCCACACCTGCGCCACCCGCTGCTCCAGCTCCAGCTCGCCCGCATCCCCCAAATCAACCCAGACCATCGGTGCCACGGGACACAGGTGCGGACTCACCTGCTCCGGGGCAAGCGGTTCCCACGCCCAACCC
>CALHCP010000134.1 GCA_937936705.1 uncultured cyanobacterium
GCTCCGTTCGGCCGGTTATGCCACCCTCAACCGCATCGCCCGGAATGCGGTGGCCAGCCATTCCTTTGCCGAATACGCCGCCGACACCGTCCAAGCCGTGATGGTGGAAGTGAACTGGGAAAATGTTTGCGCCGGGGAATCGGGAAATTGACCAGGCGCGCGGCAAGCCCCGCCGTACCGCTTCGCAAAAAGCAAGCCCGTAGGGCGGGGACGGCGCAGCCTTTCTATTAATGAATGAAATGAATTTAAGGGAACCTCTATTAATTCAGAATGAGCGGTCGCAGGGGGGCACCCTCCGTCTCTGGTTCTCCATAAACTCAGGATTCTAGCGAGATCATTTTCTACTGGTTGCAATAAATAGAGGAAATAGAGGTGCCCTTAATTAATTTGTCACCGCTACCCAAGGCGACCTACGGCAGAACATTACGAGCAGCGGCTGCGCCCTCGGCTCAGGAACCCGCCGTTGGCTGCAGCGGGACGGAGTCCCCACGGACTCAGGAGCGGCAACGCACCGCCCTTGAGAGCAGTAAGAATCTTCAGCCTTCAGGCCGGGGAGGAGGTCAACGGAACCCTCACCCCGCAGGCCGGAGCATTTTCCCTGTGGCTTTGCTATAGCAGTCTGGCCGAATTGGCGAACAAAGATTTGGGAGAACCAAGTCGGGGGCGGCGCCCCTGCCACCGGCATTCTCAACTCAGGTAGGATTGCTATAGGAACCCTCGATTGATGAGGGACAAGCTCTGGGTTCCTCGCAATCCGGTCGTTTCTGCGAGATAATTTTTTGCTGATTGCAATCCATAAGGTGCCCATAAATCGCTGGTAAATTACCCGGCACTGAGCTTACACTACAGTGTGGGTCTCCAGCCCGAAGAAAGATGAACTTACCCTCTATCTATCTGCAACTGCAACAATTTTTAGATGCTATTCAGCAGGGGGCCATCACTCTGGATGACCCCGCTTTGCTCTCCCAACAAATCGAAAGATTCATTAGCGAAATTCCCCGTACTTTCAATGAACTCGAATCTCTGCCCCGCTCTCTTGGCGTAGAAACTCATAAGCAATTAAATTTGCTGAACCATGATCTGTTATTTTGGCGGGCGGCTCGCACTGCCGCAACCCAAAGCCAACGTCGGCAAAAAATTGCAGAACGATTAAGTATTTTAACCACCTATATGCAACAATTAGCTGACATGAGCAAACCGGCCGGTGAATCATCCCCATAAGTTCATCATGCGTCTTGTCTTTTTCGGAACTCCCGATTTCGCCATCCCCACCTTAGCGGCATTACTCAACCAATCCCCATTTGAGTTGCTCGGCGTGGTTACCCAACCCGACCAACCCCAAGGACGCGGCCAAAAAATCCAACCCTCCCCGGTCAAGGTTTTAGCGCAAAAACATCACCTCCCCCTTTGGCAACCGCAACGCCTGCGCCAGGATTTAGCGGTGCAACAGGCATTAAATTCCTTAAAGGCCGATGTCTTTGTGGTGGTTGCCTACGGCCAAATTCTCCCTCCTGAAGTTTTAGCTATGCCGCGGTGGGGCTGTGTGAACGGGCATGCTTCCTTACTACCGAAATACCGGGGGGCGGCGCCGATTCAATGGGCATTGGTGAACGGTGAATCCCGCACCGGCATTACGGTCATGTTAATGGATCAAGGCATGGATACCGGGCCAATCTTAGCGATGCAAGAAGTGGCGATTGATCTATTTACTTCCCTGCCGGAATTGTGGCAGGAATTATCCGAATTAACCGCCCAATTATTAATGAAAACCCTCCGCCAACTCCCTGCCCTGACTCCGCTGCCCCAGGATGATAGCCAAGCCACCTATGCGCCTTTAATTCAACCGGAGCATTATTGGATTCATTGGCAAAAAACTAGCTTACAGATACACAATCAGGTGCGGGGATTTTACCCCAACTGTTGGGGATTATTTCAGGGTCAACGGGTGAAAATTCTAGAGACCATTCCCCTGACCGGCGCGCTTTTGCCCCAAGTCCACAGCCGCTTTCCCGAATTAAAATTATTCGACCCGCCTCCACAAACAAACCCCGGTACGGTGATCGCCTTAGAAAAAAAACTGGGTCCTGTGGTCACGACCCAGGACGGTAGCATTATTCTCAAAACCGTGCAACCACCGGGCAAACGGGCGATGTCGGGTGGGGATTGGTGGCGGGGCCTCCGCCTAGAAATTGGGGAGAAGTGGACGGAAACTCCTCCCCTAGGCGATTAATACAGGTTTTCTTCTTGGTGGGTTTGAATGGTGCAGTCGCCGGTGGGATAGGCCACACAGGTCAGCACATAGCCTTGGCTGATTTGGTCGTCATCCAGGAAGGACTGGTCGGACTGGTCGGGGGCGGCCCCATCCACCAACTTACCGGCGCAGGTCGAGCAGGCACCCGCCCGACAGGAGTAGGGCAAGTCCAACCCGGCACTTTCGGCGGCATCCAGGATGTACTCATCGTCGGGGCAGTCAATCACGGTATCAATGCCTTGCTCCTGATTGATCAAGCGCACCTTGTAAGTAGCCATAGGAGTTTCTCCTCAGAATGAATTTAGGAACACAGGTTTGCTCCATTCATCACCATAAAACGGATCAGGCGGATTGTCTGCACCCAATCGGATTTGTAATCAAAACCGGATTTGTGTCCAGTTTTTCTTATAGGTCGCCCCCGGATTGGGTAATCGGAGCTACCGTTTCGGGCGGGGAACTGAGCCGCCGGTGTCGCTCGTCCTGTGGATCGGCGGCCGGGTGACGGGAGCCGGACCGGGGATTTCCGGCTCACTCGTTACAATTGGTCTCAGGAAATGATGAATGTATGGTTCTATGGCACCTCCCTCTCGCTTGGGGTTGAGTCAATTGATTCAGACGTTTTACGCGGGGAAAGCCGCCCTCAAACCGCACGCCCGGGTGCCGCAATTGTGGATTTATTACCCGGAAAGTCGGCAGCCGCAGGTGGTGCCGTTGGTGGGGGAACGCTACCTGTTCGGGCGCAGTACCCGCAACTGTGATATTCCGGTGCGGTCGGATTTGGTGAGTCAGGTGCACGGGTTACTGGAACGGCGGGGGCGGAGCTATGTCTTGGTGGATCAAAAGTCCACCAATGGCATCTACCGGGGGCGCCGTCCCATTCAACAGCAGATGCTGCGGCATGGGGACCGCTTCACCCTGGGGCCGCCGGAGTTGGCGGAGGTGGTGCGGTTGGTCTATGTTGACCCCCCCCGCTGGTATGTGCGGGGCATTCGTTACGTGCTGGGGGCAATGGGTCTGGGACTGGCCGGCTTGGGGGCATGGGTAGCGGTGGAATGGCAAAAGGTGGATGTCACACCGCTGCCCGCGGGGGCGCAAGGGGCGTTGGTGATTGTCTCCGGGGATGGGCAAACTCCCCTGCGGTCGCCTTGGCATAATGACCACCGAGAGCTGGCCCGCTTGGAGGATTTTTCCCCCTATTTGCCGCAGGCGGTGGTGGCTTCCGAAGATAGTCGCTTTTATTGGCATCCGGGGGTGGATGGGGTGGGGGTGCTGCGGGCGGTGCTGATTAACCTGTGGAACCGGGAAGTGCGGGAGGGAGCCAGTACGATTACCCAGCAGGTGGCGCGCAGCTTGTTCCGGGAGTACGTGGGGACGGAGGATTCCGCCGGACGCAAATTGCGGGAAGCGGTGGTGGCTCTCAAATTAGAAGCCCATTACGATAAAAAAACCATTCTGACGGTGTACCTCAATAAGGTGTACCTGGGGATAGCGGGTTATGGGTTTGAGGATGCGGCGCGTTTTTATTTTGATAAATCGGCTCGGGATTTAACTATTGCGGAGGCGGCGACCCTGGTGGGGATGCTCCCGGCGCCCAATCAATTTAACCCGGTGCAAAATTACGACACGGCCTTGAGGCTCCGCAACCGGGTCATTGACCGCATGGAAGCCCAGGGGATGATCACGGCCATGGAGGCACACCGCGCCCGGCGTTCCCGGATTGAGATTAGCCCCCGGGCCACGACTGATTTACAAAGTACCATTGCTCCCTATTTTTACGACACAGTGCTGGCGGAATTGCAACAACTGCTGGGCAAAGGCTTGGCGCAAGAGGGCAATTTTATCGTGGATACGGGCTTGGATATGGGGTTACAAAAACGGGCGGAAGACCACCTGGCTCGTTTTGTGGCCGCCTACGGTTCGACCTATGGCTTTGACCAGGGAGCCTTGGTCATCATTGACTCCCAAACCGGAGCAGTACGGGCATTGGTCGGCGGCAAAAACTATCAACAAAGTCAGTATAATCGCATTACCCAAGCCCAGCGTCAACCGGGTTCGGTGTTTAAGGTGTTTGTCTATGGGGCGGCGCTGGAGCAGGGGATTGCTTTGGAAACCACGTATGACTGTACGCCGTTGGTGTGGCAGGGGGTGCCGTTTAGCGGTTGTCGCTCCGGCAGTACCCCGTTGGATTTGACCCAGGCTTTGGCGCTTTCGGAAAATGTGGTGGCTTTGCGGTTGGCGCAACAGGTGGGTTTGGCACAAGTAGTCCGGTGGGCAAAACGCTTGGGGATCACGGCCAAACTCGACCCGGTGCCCGGTTTGGTGTTAGGACAAAGTGAAGTCACGCCCTGGGAGTTGACGGGCGCGTTTATGGCTTTGGCCAATCAGGGGATTAAACATGCGCCCCACACGATTACCCGTATCCGTGATAGCAGTGATTGTACCGACCGCAACCGCCTGGAAACCTGTCGAGAGCTTTATCGCACTCCCCCCGGTCAGCCGGTGATTGCCCCGGAGGTGGCCGCCACCTTGACCGCCATGTTACAAACGGCGGTGGCGAATGGTACGGGGCGGGCGGCCTTTTTGGGTCGGGGAGAAGCGGGTAAAACCGGTACGACCAACGAGGCACGGGATATGTGGTTTGTGGGGTATCGGCCAGGGGGGCTGGTGATGGGGGTATGGCTGGGCAATGACCAGAATCAACCGACTAAGGGGGGCAGCGGTTTGGCGGCGCAGTTGTGGGGCGAAGTCATGGGCGGGGTGTAATGATAATGTCTAGTTGATATAGCAATTCCCCTTGAATTGGACACAAGGGTCGCAGGGCACCGCCCCGTTTTGGTTCTCCAGAATCTTGAGGCGACAAACTTACCTGAGCGATAGCATCCCTTCACCTGTTCCCATACGGGTGAGGGAAGGGGAAAGCGGTCATGAAAATACGAGACTGGGAATTTTTGCCAATTTGGGCGCAAAAAAAATGCCCCCCTGAAGGAGGCAGTCAAACTAATTCAGTTTTTGCTTCAAATGTCTCAGAAATTAACCTCAGAAATTAGCCATTGATGGCGGGAGCAACCACCGGCTCACCAGCAGCCAAATCCAAGGGGAAGTTGTGAGCATTGCGCTCGTGCATCACTTCCATACCCAGGTTCGCCCGGTTGATCACATCGGCCCAGGTGTTGATCACACGGCCTTGGCTGTCAACCACAGACTGGTTGAAGTTGAACCCGTTCAGGTTGAAGGCCATGGTGCTGACACCCAAAGAGGTGAACCAAATCCCTACCACCGGCCAAGCGGCCAGGAAGAAGTGCAGAGACCGGCTGTTGTTGAAGCTGGCATATTGGAAGATCAAGCGGCCAAAGTAGCCGTGAGCCGCCACAATGTTGTAGGTTTCTTCTTCTTGACCGAACTTGTACCCATAGTTTTGGGACTCGTTCTCAGAGGTTTCCCGAATCAAGGAAGAGGTCACCAAAGAACCATGCATGGCAGAGAACAAGCTACCACCGAACACACCGGCCACACCCAACATATGGAAGGGGTGCATCAGAATGTTGTGCTCAGCTTGGAACACCAGCATGAAGTTGAAGGTGCCAGAGATACCCAAGGGCATCCCGTCAGAGAAAGAACCTTGACCGATGGGGTAGATCAAAAACACAGCGGTAGCCGCCGCCACGGGGGCAGAATAGGCCACGCAGATCCAAGGACGCATCCCCAAGCGGTAGGACAATTCCCACTCCCGACCCATGTAGCAGAACACACCGATCAAGAAGTGCAGCACCACCAACTGGTAGGGGCCACCGTTGTACAGCCACTCATCCAAGGAAGCCGCTTCCCAAATCGGGTAGAAGTGCATCCCAATCGCATTGGAGGAAGGCACCACCGCACCGGTGATGATGTTGTTGCCGTACAGCAAAGAACCGGCCACCGGCTCACGAATCCCGTCAATGTCCACCGGCGGAGCCGCGATGAAAGCAATGATGAAGCAGGTGGTGGCAGTCAGCAGGGTGGGGATCATCAACACACCAAACCAGCCGATGTACAGGCGGTTGTCGGTGCTGGTCACCCACTGGCAGAACTGTTCCCACAGGCTGACGCTAGAACGACGTTCCAGAGTTGCAGTCATGGTCGTATAAGTCCAATAAACGACAGTGTTTAGGGAAAACTCCCTGCAAGTATATTAGCGCAAGAGTCAGGTTTTGTGAAGGACTGTTACAAGTTTTTTATATTTTTATGATTTTCAGCCGGGTGGCCAGCCTAAATCCCGTCCGCCCAGGAGGTGCAGGTGGAGATGATAGACGGTTTGGCCGCCTTGGGAGCCGTCGTTAATGACCAAGCGGTAGCCCTCGCTGAGTTGGTGGGCTTGGGCAACCTGTTGCGCGGTGAGCAATAAATGTCCCAGCAAGGCTTGATGTTCGGGTCGGGCTTGGGAGAGCCGGGGGATCGGTTCCTTGGGGATGACCAGCAGATGCACCGGCGCCTGGGGGTTAATGTCCTGGATCACCAAGCACAGATCATCCTCATGGACGATGGTGGCAGGGATTTCCCGGCGGATGATGCGGCCAAAGATGGTATCGCTACTCATAAATGAGAAAATTAAGCGTCCGGTCACCAATGATTCATTCTTAGTTTCCCAGAATCCGGTAAGCTAAATCGAGAAATTTTTTGTTAAAAATCTCCAAAGATTCACCATGCTTACCAACCAGGACCGCGTGCAGGTACTCAGCGAGGCCCTGCCCTACATCCAAAAATTTGCCGGGCGCACGGTCGTGATCAAGTACGGCGGCGCAGCCATGCGGGAGGAATCCCTCAAACAGCAGGTGATCAGCGACGTGGTGTTTATGTCCTGCGTGGGGTTAAGACCCATTCTGGTGCATGGGGGTGGCCCGGAGATCAATACCTGGCTGGACAAATTGGGCATTGCCCCTCAGTTCAAAAACGGTCTGCGGGTAACGGATGCAGCCACGATGGACGTGGTGGAAATGGTCTTGGTGGGGCGGGTCAACAAAGAAATCGTCCGCTTGATCAACCAAGCCGGGGGCAAAGCGGTGGGGATTGCCGGCACCGACGGCAATCTCATTCAAGCCCGCCCGGAAGGTTCCGATGACATCGGTTTTGTCGGGGAAGTCAAAAGTGTGGAAACCCACCTATTAGAAACCCTGATTCAGGCGGGGTATATCCCGGTGGTCTCGAGTGTCGCCGCCGATGAAACCGGCCAAGCCTACAACATTAATGCCGATACCGTCGCCGGGGAACTCGCCGCCGCCTTGGGAGCCGAAAAATTAATTTTGTTAACCGATACCGCCGGAATTTTACATAATCCTAAGGATGTCAGCACGCTGTACCACTTTCTCAATATCCAACAAGCCCGGCAGTTAGTGGAACAAGGGATTATTAGCGGTGGCATGATTCCCAAAGTGAATTGTTGTGTGCGTTCCCTGGCTCAGGGAGTTAAAGCGGCACATATTTTGGATGGTCGTTTGCCCCATTCTTTATTGCTCGAAATTTTCACCGATACGGGGATTGGTTCGATGATTGTGGCTTCGGGGATGGGTCATTAAATTAAGGGCATCTCTATTTATGGGAACCCGGAGAAAATGCCCTCGCTGGCATACCGAGTTTATGGAGAACCAGAGACGGCTGCTCAAGCGACCTGCGGCGCCGACACCGCCTGATTCACCCACAACCGCACCCGTTGCGCCACCAATTCCGGGTACTCTAGCATGGCAAAATGCCCACAGTTGGGCACTTCCCAGACAATCTCTTCCCCCGCCCGAAAGCGCGGATGAAAACTGGCCAAATGCCGCACATACAGACAGGGCATAATCTCATCCCGTTGCCCCCCCACCAAGTACAAGGGTTGGGACAAATGACTGACAATTTGGGGTAAACGATGCACCTCTGTTTCCGTCGTGGAGGTGAGTAAGGTTGCCTGCGCCGCTTGGGGACAAGCTCCCAACCAATCCTGCAACCGTTGTTTACCCCACTTGCTGTCCAGCGGTTGAACCACACTGCTGCGGGCGAATAACCAGCCCCAAAAGGGAAGAAACTGCAACCAGCGCGGGCGAAAACGCACCAACTGCACCCCCACTTGGCGAAACCGGTCAAATTCCTGTTGCAGATAAATCCCGCCACCGGCGTTGATGCCGATGACCCCGCCCACCCGCTCAGGATAGTGCGCCGCCGTCAACAAGGCGATACTTCCCCCTAAAGAATGTCCGACGACCCAACAGCGGTCAATGCCTAAGTGGGAGAGTAACTCATCTAAATCTTGGGCATAACTATCCAAAGTAAATTCATCACTTTTAATCGTCGGTTGGGACGCCCCAAATCCCCGCAAATCATAACTGATGCAAGTAAAATCATTTTTCAATAAATCAATTAACGGTTGCCAATAATGACGACTTAACAACCAGCCATGAATCAATACAAGGACTTGCCCCTGACCCACCACCTCATAAGCATGAGGGACACCCCGAATCACCGCAGTGGGCATAAAAACAAAAACCGGAAAGGTAATCTTAAACTCTACTTTGTATCTTAGCAGACTTGACGGCACCTCTATATAGCAACATAACTTGATTTATGAACAGATACGCTGGAGAACCAAGGACGGGGGCTGCGCCCCTGCGACCGGCATTCTAAACTCATTTAGGATTGCTATATTTATGGGAGCCAAGTGGCAATTCTCTGGCCAGAACGCCTAAATTACGGAGAACCCAAGCGGGGGGTGCCGCCCGGCGACCCCTCATTCTGAATAAATAGAGGTTTCCTTGGGTGAATTTCGCCGAGATTCTCTAGGGTTTTCAGGAATGCCCCCATTTCCTGATGCAGCAATGCTTTTGCCGCCAATGCCCCCTAATACACCTGCAAGGAATTCACCACCTGTTGCAAAGTCGTTGCCAGCTTCGGCCAACGGGATTCCGGGACAGAAGCGTTCAAGGTGTACAGCTTACCCCGACTGGTGGTAATGGTCGCAATGTTGTGGCGGGCACCCGTGGGCGTATTCACTACAAATTCGAGTGTGTAGTACAACTGCTGGTCATCTTGATGACTCTCGGCACTGACCAGTTGCGGTTTCTGATCCACCGCCGCTTGGGCTAAAGCCGTATTCATGAGCCGTTCTCCCAACTCCACCGGCGAACCCAACTCCGCCAGGGTTTTCCCTGATTTCACCGGGCTGATGACGACACTGACCGTTTCACCGGGGTCGATCAGGTCGTGGAACAAAATATCCGGCCCCTCGGCGGCTTGAATCTTCACCCAGCCGTTGGGATAAAGGAACTGATACCCATCCGCCGTATCAATGTAGGGGTTTAACCCCGCCGTAGCCACACTACAGCCCCCCAAACCCAAAGCCAACAACATCAACCCCACCCAAATCCAGCGCATGGAACAACTCAGAATCATTGATTTACAGTTTTGATTTTAATTTTGATTGTGCCACCCAAGGGCATGACCCCCACGCTAAAATCAAAGTATTACGATTCTTTAACATTGTTTGTGCCCTATGACCGCCACCACCCGCCCTACTTATCGTCTGGAGGATTGGCAGGGGGGACACCGCACCCAGCCCCAGGAATTTGCCTACGAGATTGAGGAAGTGACCGGACAAATTCCGACCGATTTAACCGGGACGCTCTTTCGCAACGGGCCAGGGCGGCTCGACCGGGGGGGACAGCGGTACCACCATCCCTTCGACGGCGACGGCATGATCAGCCAGGTGAGTTTTCAAAACGGGCGAGCCTTTTACCGCAATCGTTATGTACAAACGCCGGAATTGCAAGCGGAGCAACAGGCGGATCAAATCCTCTACCGGGGGGTATTCGGCACCCTCAAACCCGGTGGCTGGCTGCACAATATCTTTGATTTACGGTTGAAAAATATCGCCAATACCAATGTGATTTACTGGGGCGGCAAATTACTGGCCTTGTGGGAAGCGGCACAACCCTATCGGCTGGCTCCCCGCACTCTGGAAACCTTGGGGTTAGATGATTTAGGGGGAATCGTGCTTGCCGGTCAAGCCTTTTCTGCCCATCCCCGTTTTGATCCCCAAGGGATTTTGGTCAATTTCGGTCTCAAAGCCGGCCCTAATAGTCAAATTAACTTGTATGAATTTAATGCGGATTGGCAACTCCTACGCCACCAGCAACACCCCATCGGCGGCTTTGCGTTTCTGCATGATTTTATCCTGACAGAACACTACACCATTTTCTTTCAAAATCCGGTGAATTTTAATCCCATTCCCTACGTTTTGGGCTGGACGGGGGCGGCGCAATGCTTACACTTTGACCCGGAGCAACCCACCCGCATTTTAGTCATCCCCAGAGAGGGGGGAGCAGTGCGGGTGTTTTTCACCGACTCCTGTTTTGTATTTCACCACGCTAACGGTTATGAGCAGGGGGATGAACTGATTTTAGACTCGATCTGTTACAGCCATTTCCCCACCATTGACCAGCAAACCGATTACCGAACGATTGATTTTGCCTCCTTGCCGAGCGGCCAACTCAAACGGTTTCGGGTGAATTTAACCACCCATCAAGTGCAGACTTCGTTGCTGTTGGAACGGTGTTGTGAATTTCCGCAGGTGCATCCCCAACGGGTAGGCCGAGCCTATGAACGGGTGTACCTGGGGGTGGCGGCTGACCCCATTGCGAATGCGCCTCTACAAGGGATTATGAGCTTGGAGGTAGAAACCGGGCGGCAAAAGCTGTGGCTGGCGGGCGCACAAGGGTTTGTGGGTGAACCGGTGTTTGTTCCCAAGGGGGATGCTGAGGAGCAAGGCTGGTTACTGACGGTTGTCTATAATGCTGCCCGTCAATGTAGTGATATTGTCATTCTCGATGCCGAGACGATGACGCCGGTGGCCACCCTGCACCTGAAGCATCACATTCCCTATGGGTTACACGGTTCGTTTACGCCGGAGTATTTTGGCCCGTAGAACTAGGTGATAGGATGAGACAGCCACATGTTTTGCCCTCTGAAAAAATGCCTGAGAAACCGGATTCCCTCCACCCCAAAGCTGAGGAGCGTCAGTCAGCCGGGCTGAAAGTTTTGCTGGGTAGTTTTGCCACGGTTTTACTGGCCGAATTGGGGGACAAGACCCAAATTACCACCCTGTTGATGACCGGTTCTTCCAGTCAGCCTTGGAGCGTGTTTATCGGGGCGGCATTGGCGTTAATGGCGACCAGCTTGCTGGGGGTTTTGGTGGGGCAATGGTTGCACCAACGCCTTGATCCCCGTCGGGTTGAGGTGATTTCCGGTCTGATTTTCCTCTTGGTGGCGGGGTGGCTCACTTTAGATATGCTGCGGGTAGGGCATTCATGAATTGGCAATTGTTGGGACTGACCTTTATCACGGTGTTTTTGGCGGAAATTGGCGATAAAAGCCAGTTGGCAACCATTGCTTTGAGTGGGCGTGCTTCTGCCCCCGGTTGGGTATTGCTGGGGACGGCCGGGGCGCTGATCGTTTCCAGTTTTTTCGGCGTATTTTTGGGAGAACGATTGACACAAATTTTACCCCTCGATGCCCTGCAAGTGATTGCTGCCGCTGGTTTTTTCATCCTCGGCATTCGCAGTTTGTGGCCGAAAAAGGTGGAAAAATAAGAAAGAAAATAAAAGAAAATAAAAGAAAATAAGACAAGGGAACCTCTATTAATTGGCGATAGGCGGTCGCCGGGGCGCAGCCCCCGGCCTTGCTTCTCCAGCATATCTGTTTACGCATCAAAACCCAATCAGCGGTCGCGGGCGTAGGGGTCTGGTCAAGGTTTTGCACCCATTCAGGCCAAATCAATAGGGAGCCAGGCAACCCCTGACTCCCCATACTGGTTTAGAGATGCAGTAATTAAACCGCTGTTTCTTCGGTGCGGCGGGTGGATTTGTCGCCCACTTTCAAGAAGGCACCAAATTCCACCTGCTCGGTCACGCTTTCATCAATCCCGGCGAACACATCCCGGAAGAGGGTGCGAGAACCGTGCCAAATATGGCCGAAGAAGAACAACAGGGCAAACGAGGCATGGGCAAAGGTAAACCAACCCCGGGGACTGGTGCGGAACACCCCGTCGGAGCCGAAGATTTCCCGGTCAAAGGCAAAGGGTTCACCCAATTGGGCTTTCCGGGCAAATTGCTTGACCAATGCCGGGTCGGTAAAGGTTTTCCCGTTGTTTTCGCCGCCGTAGAAGGTGACGGTCACCCCCGTCTGCTCGATACTGTACTGGGAATCCGCCCGCCGGAAGGGAATATCCGCCCGTACGACCCCATCTTGATCCACCAGGACCACCGGGAAGGTTTCAAAGAAGTTGGGCAAACGCCGCACCGTCAAAACCCGCCCCTCGGCATCCTTAAATTCCGGGTGACCCAGCCAACCCTGAGCCAGCCCATCCCCTTTGTTCATCGGCCCGACCCGGAACAAGCCCCCCTTGGCCGGACTGTTGCCCACGTAGTCATAAAAAGCCAACTTCTCGGGAATCTGCGACCAAGCCTGCTCCGGGGTGAGACCCGCAGCCAGACCCGCCTGTACCCGCCGTTGAATTTCCTGCTGGAAGTAGCCCTTATCCCACTGGTAACGGGTGGGGCCAAACAATTCCACCGGGGTCGTCGCCGAACCGTACCACATCGTCCCCGCCACCACAAAAGCAGCAAAGAATACAGCCGCAATACTGCTCGACAGCACGGTTTCAATATTCCCCATCCGCAACGCCCGGTAGAGCCGTTGGGGCGGCCGTACGGTCAGGTGGAACAACCCGGCAATAATCCCCACGATCCCGGCGGCAATGTGGTGCGCTACCACCCCGCCCGGATTAAAGGGGTTAAAACCTTCCGGCCCCCAAGCGGGCGCCACAGGCTGGACATGGCCGGTCAAACCATAGGGGTCAGACACCCACATCCCCGGCCCGAACAGACCCGTCAGGTGGAACGCCCCAAACCCAAAACACAGCAACCCGGATAAAAACAGGTGAATGCCGAACATCTTGGGCAAATCCAAGGCCGGTTCGCCCGTGCGGGGGTCACGGAACAATTCCAAATCCCAATAAACCCAGTGCCAAATCGCCGCCAAGAACAATAAACCCGACAAAATAATATGAGCGGCCGCTACGCCTTCAAACGACCAAATGCCGGGGTCAGCCGCCGGTGCCCCGGAGATGCTCCAACCGCCCCAGGAATCCGTCACCCCCAAGCGCACCATGAACGGCAATACAAACATCCCCTGCCGCCACATGGGGTTCAACACCGGGTCGCTGGGGTCAAAAATCGCCAGCTCGTACAAGGCCATCGAACCGGCCCAGCCCGCCACCAGCGCCGTGTGCATCAAATGCACGGAAATCAGCCGCCCCGGGTCATTGATGACGACTGTATGAACACGATACCAGGGTAGTCCCATTGACTACACGCCTCCTTCGTCTTAAATCTCTTTTCTACCGACAGCTTCGATTGTAAGGGTTAAGTTAACCGGCAGAACCGGTCGTCGCCCCCATCGCCGGTGGAACGGCCACGAAACTTGAGTTACATTTTACTAAGAATACCCGCGCACCCCCTAGGGATTTCGTAACATTGCTTAACATCAAACTTAGAAAGGCAATTTGGGTTGACCGCCATGAGTTTGCCTTGGGCGGATGAAATTCGTTTATTTACCCCGGCGGTGTCGGCAGCAGGCGCGATACCGGTGGTGTGGGCTTTTCCGAATACTTATCCAGTGGGAATGACCAGCCTGGGGTATCAATTGATTTGGGCAATGTTAGCCCAGCGAAGCGATGTGCAGGTGCGGCGTCTCTTTACCGATGGGGGGGAGTCCTTACCGGTTCAGCCGGAGTTGGTGGGGTTTTCCTTGGCCTGGGAATTGGATTATGGGCATCTTTTGGATTTGTTAGAAAAATTGGCGGTTCCCCTGCGCAGTTGCGAGCGGGCAGAGGCACATCCGTTGGTGTTTGCCGGTGGCCCGGTGTTGAGTGCCAACCCGGAACCGTTTGCCGATTTTTTGGATGTCGTTCTCCTGGGGGATGCAGAAGTCTTGATCCCGAATCTATTGGATCATTACCAAGCGGTTCGCCATACCCGGCGCAGGGAAAAATTATTAAAACTGGCTCAGGTTCCGGGGGTGTATGTGCCCCAGTTTTATCAACCGATTTATGCCGCCAGCACCGGGGCCATGCAAGCGCTGGTTCCCCACCCGGAAGTGCCGGCGACGGTTAAACGGCAAGTCTATCAAGGCAATACCCTGGCGACTTCCACCGTGGTGACGCCCCATGCCGCCTGGGAAAAGATCTACCTGGTGGAAGTGGTGCGCAGTTGCCCGGAAATGTGCCGCTTTTGCCTGGCCAGTTATCTGACGTTACCCTTTCGCCCGGCGGACGTGGCCACGGGTTTGCTGCCGGCGATTACCCGGGGATTGCAGGTAACCCATCGGATTGGTTTATTGGGCCCATCCGTGACCCAACATCCCGAATTTAGGGATTTATTAACCTATCTCAACCAACCGGCCTGGGATGGGATGCGCCTGAGTCTGGCCTCGGTGCGGGCGGCCACCGTGGATGAATTGTTGGTGGCAACCTTGGTGCGGCATCAGACCCAATCCTTGACCATTGCCGTGGAAAGCGGCTCGGAGCGCCTGCGGCAGGTGATGAATAAAAAACTGGCGCAAGGTGACATTTTCCGGGCTGCCCAAATCGCCCAACAAGGCGGCTTGAAGGGCTTAAAGCTCTACACCATGGTGGGACTGCCCACGGAAACGGAGGCGGATGTGCAGGCGACGGTTGAGCTGGCCCAAGCCCTCCGCCAAACCGCCCCCCGCCTACGGTTGACCCTGGGTTGCAGTACCTTTGTCCCCAAAGCCCAGACCCCTTGGCAGGGGTTGGGGGTGAATCCCCAGGCGGAGAAACGGTTGCAATTTCTGGGCAAACAATTGGGGAAAATGGGGGTGGAACTGCGCCCGGAACCCTATAAAGACTCCCTGGTGCAAGCGCTGATTTCCCGGGGCGACCGCCGCTTAACGGAAGTATTACTCTTGACTCGCCATTACGGCGTGTCTTGGGGGGGGGTCCGCCGGGCGTTTAAGGAATTGCGGGGGCAACTGCCACCCCCGGATTTTTATGTGCATCAGGATTGGCCGGACAATGCGTGTTTACCCTGGCAGCATTTGACCGGCACGGTGGCCTCGACGACTTTGACTGAGCATCGCCACCGTTCCTTATCTATGCCCAAACCACCTGCCCCACCCGCTCCCGAATTGCCTGTAAATTCACCTGAATCCCCCGGCTGATCCGCCCTTCAATCAACCGCACCGGCAAACTCACCCGGGGGCGCAAATGCACCGTGTAATGCAAGCGGGTGCCATTCCCCTGGGGTTGCAAATGCCAGGCGCCGTCGAAGCGGCTGAAATCCCCGGCCACACAGGTAAAACCAATCCGTTCGGGATAAATTTCTTCAATATCCACCACCACCCGCGCCCGAAAGTTAATCTTTTGCAAAAGCGTCTGCGCCCCCACCTGTTCCAAACGAATTTTGGCCTGCGGGTGCTCGACCCGCCGACTCACCGTCAAATTGGGCAGGAAATCCGCCAGGGCTTCATAATCCGTCAACACCCGCCAGACCGGCTCCACCGGATGGGGAATGGTAATCTCCGCCTGAATCCGCCGCTCCCAGCGGTTTAACCGCTCCACCACCACCTGCACGTCCGATGCCGCCGGCTCTAAGGTATCCCCTTCCTGATCCATAAACTCCCCTGACCCCCCGCCGTTAAAGTAGCACAGATTCGGGAACCAGATGCCGAAGCCGAGCAAGTACCACCTCTGCTCCGTGTTTTTGTAATGTTTTTGTATAGTCATCCACCGCCTCGACATGGGGGGGGAGAATCCCGACGGCAATCCAGCGGTAGGCGGGTTGGGCTTGGCGCGCCGCCTGTACGGTTAACATATCCGCCACCGTATCGCCCGCGTAAATGACCGGCGTGCCTTGCGGGCAAGACCAGTTGTCGAGCATAGCCAACAGGCCGGTCGGATCGGGTTTTGCCGGGGCATCCTCCATCGCCACCAGGGGAGCGGTGGCGAGTCCCAAGCGTGCCAGGGCGTAGCGGGCTTCGCGGCGGGGGGCACCGCTAAAAAATCCCCAGCCCCAGCCCCGCTGGGTGAGTTGGTGAAAATAATCGGCGGTCACCAGCAGTTCTTCCTGGGTAATCAAACCCGTGGGCTGCTCCGTCTCTCCCCAGTAGAGGCTTTGAAAATGCTCGGTCACGGCAGGCAAGGGTACATCGGCTCCCCACCGGCGCAGTAATTCCTGGGTAGCCGACCAGTCATTGTTCCAAATCCCTTCGCTTTTGAGGCGGTCAATATCGGTCAGCGTCGGTTCGTACTGCTCCTGGGTAAAATGAGCCACGGTTCTCTGGATCGCCCGCCGGTAGGAATGGCGCACATCCCGAATCACCCCATCAATATCACAAATACAAATCCCCATCTGAGGCACAGGCGCACCTCTCTGGCTAAAAGTAGGCAAAATTAGCTAAGATCGTTTACCGTAAAAAGTTATCATGAATCGTACAAAGGGGAGGTTCTTTTGCTCAAATTTCAGTTGAAAGCCCTGTGGTTGCAGAAAGATGTGGGGTTGGCGGTGGATCAGATTGTCGGGACGGGCAGTAGTCCCTTGACCTGCTACTTTTTCTGGCCGCGGGATAACGCCTGGGAGCAACTCAAAAACGAACTGGACGCAAAATCCTGGATTCCCGAAGCGGATAAAGTAGAATTGTTAAATCAGGCGACGGAAGTGATTAACTATTGGGAGGAGGGAAAATCCACCCGCTTCCACACCCTCCACGAAGCTCAAAACCGCTTTCCCAATGTCATTTTTGCCGGGAGTAATTAGCGGCGAGCGACTGGTTTTGCTCCTTTCCCTAAACCTGAATTTCGGTGAGGTGTGACCATGGCGACGACGACGGAGCAAACGACCTTGATGGGGGCTTTGGCCTGCCTGGATGTTGATTTAGAACGGGAGTTGCACCAGTTCCAGCAGGAACGGGCGACTTGGGCACCGGGATTTCTGGTGTCGCTTTTGGGCAGTAAACCGACCCCCCCGCCGGAGTCCGCCTGGACATTTCCCCCGGCGGCCAGTGCCGATGAATCGTTGGCCGCCACAGAGGCGGTGACGGAGTCCGCCCAACCTCTGGCGGTACCGGATGTACCGGATGGAGAGGCAAACGTCATCATGGAGCCGGGGGAAGCAGTGGTGGATCCGGACGCAACGGTGGCGTTGGTGCCTCCGGCCGACCCCTCCGGCGGGGTAGAGCTGGCGGAGTTCCCCGGTACTTTGGCGCTGACGGATGCGGGTGAAGATGAAACCACCGACAAGATGATGGCGTTGCTCAAGGGTGAGTTGCCGGATGGGCAAAATGAACCCGATGAACCCGATGAACCGGTTGAAACCGAGGTTGCCCTCGGCTTGGGAGAGCAGCGGCCTTCTTGGTCCGAACGGTTGCATCGCGTATTTGCCCGCCGCCACGTCCAAGACCCGGCGGGAGCCTTAGCCGTTGCGGAAGCGGCCGTGACCGACCCGTGGCTAGAAACCTTCCCTGCCCCTCAGCAGCGGACGATGGTACCCCGGGGGTTGCAGCATCCCGTGTTGGGGTTTGCCATCGGGCTGACGGTGGCTACCCTGGGCACCCTGGCCGGGTTATACCTCCTGAACCCAAAACGCCCCAGCCAGACGGTTGCCCCGCAACTGAGTGTACCGGCGCCGCCCCCGGAAACGGCCGTAGTGCCCCCTCCCCAAACGGCGCCGGTGCCCAATCTGGCGCGGAAAGAATTGCCGGATTTGAGTGCCATCCCCACTGCCAGCCCCCAGGCCAGTCCGGCGGCCACGGCAACGCCGGGGTTGTACTATGTGGTCACGGACTATCAGAATGAGCAAAGCCTTATCGAAGCGCAAAAAATTGTCCCAGAAGCCTTTGTTTGGCAATTTCCCGCCGGTGTGAAGGTACAACTGGCCGCCTTCGAGCTGCGGGATCAGGCCGAGCAATTTGTGGCAGACTTAAAAACTAAGGGCGTGAATGCCCGTGTTTATCCCTAGAGGCACTCCGGTGAATCTGTGGCCTTGGCGCAATTCCCCTGACCCGGAACGACTGCTGGAGCAGTGGGTCAACCATTTACAGCGGCAACTCCGGCAGGTGAAACGGGCGGTGGCCTTGGTGGTGGCCACCCAACGCCGGCTCCGCCGACAGATGCAAGGGGCGGGGTGTCCCCAACTGCGGCAGGAATTGCAGCAAGCCTTGGCGCACCAGAGCGTCCATTGTCGGCAACTGCAGCAACAACTGCACCATCTGGAACAGCAGGTACAGGCGATCCAAGCCAAGCGGGAAGTTTTGACGGCGCGGGCTTCCACCGCTACCGCCCGCAAAGCCATCTGCGACCTACGCCAGTACATCCGTGAGGGCAGTCTGCCCGCTGTGCTGGAAGATACCGAGGAATGGGTGTATCGTCTGGAAGCGGAAGTGGAATTGTGGGAACAAAGTCTAGGGGAATACGCTCCCACGTTTTCCCAGCGGTGACCGGTGTATTTGCGCCATCTCCAGTTGTGGCACTTCCGTAACTACACCGAACAGGCCATCACCTTCAGGGGCAATCAGACCATTCTCTTGGGGGACAACGCCCAGGGCAAATCCAATCTACTGGAGGCGATTTTGTTCCTGGCGACCCTGCATTCCCCTCGGGTGCAACGGGATGCGGATTTAGTCCAAGCCGGGCAGACCTGGGCACGCATTCAGGCCGAGGCGGAGCGGCAACCCGACCCGGCGCAATTAACCTTGACCCTCAGAGTCAACGGCAGGCGGACCCTGGCGGTGAATCAGCAAACCCAGCGGCGGCAGATGGATTTTTTAGGCTATTTGCGGGCGGTCTTTTTTTCCTGCCTGGATTTGGAACTGGTGCGGGGCAGCCCCGGCCAACGGCGGGACTGGCTGGATCAAACCCTGGTGCAGATTGAACCCCTGTACAGCCAACTCCTCCAGGATTACCAACGGGTTTTGCGGCAGCGGAATGCCCTCCTGCGTCAGGAAAACCTCCGTCCCGACCACCTCACCCCCTGGAATGAGCAATTGATTCACATCGGGACGCGCTTGATACGCCGCCGCTATCGTTTGGTGCAACGCCTGCAACCCCTGGCGCACACCTGGCATCAACGCATCAGCCAGGCCGCCGAAACTTTGACCGTCACCTACACCCCCTGCGTCCCCGTCCCTGAAGACAATAGCCAGGTGATTGCCGAGCAATTTCACAACCAACTAACGGCCAAATTCCCCGCCGAAATAGGGCAAAAAACCACCCTGGTGGGCCCCCATCGGGACGAGGTCAAACTCAGCCTCAACGGTTATCCCGCCCGAGCCTACGCCTCCCAAGGGCAACAGCGGACGTTAGTCCTGGCTCTCAAACTGGCGGAATTGGAACTATTGGAAAGTCTTTTGGGCGAGACCCCGATTTTACTCCTGGATGACGTGCTGGCCGAACTCGACTTGAAACGGCAACAGCACCTGTTGACGGCCATCGGCGAACGGGTGCAAACCATCATTACCGCCACCGACCTGGAGCGGTTTGATCCCCGCTGGCTGCTGGGGGCGCAACAATTTCAGGTGCTGCAGGGGCAACTGTGCCTGCGTTAATGCTTGCCGAAGGGTACCCAGGCTCGTTATCATAGAAAACGCATTCCTCAGTAGCTCAGCGGTAGAGCGATCGACTGTTAATCGATTGGTCCCTGGTTCGAATCCAGGCTGGGGAGTTAGAAACCGGGCAAGCAGCTCATTTTAGTCATCCGGCGGTTGTCGGTTGCGCCATAGGGGTATGCCCAACCGCAGCAACTGCTGAGAGAGCTGCAACGGATGGATGCTGGAGGTGGTGATCATCGCTTGCAAGAGCGTGCCCTGATCATCAACAAGTTACCGCTTGCCATCTTTTTGCTTTGAGCAGAACTTTAGGGAAACCCTATTGCAATCCTCCATGAGTTGAGAATAGTGGTCGCCGGGGCGCGACTTGGTTCTCCAAAATCTTAGTTCTCAAATCAAGTCAGACTGCCATAAGCCATCTTCTCGCCGATGAGTTTACAAGACCGAACAGCCTCAATCAAGATAAAATCAAGACACCCTTTGGGTACAGTAACCGTCAGTTGGTCTATTTGTTGGATCGTTCCATCCTGGAGGACAAGGTAATGAGTACAACCCCGCTTCCCCCGCCCCCCCGTGGCGGTATTCCCCCGGTTCCCCCCGTTCCTCCCCGGCCGGTTGCCCCGCCCCCGCCGGTTACGGTGACTGCCCCGGTGCCGCCCCCGGTGCCGAAAGCTCCCCCGGCGGCTCCTAGCCGAGGTTCTCGGATTCCCTCGATGGAAGAATTGGTCTTTCGGGCGCAAGACGAGGGGGTATCCGACATCCATGTCGGGGTGAATGAACGCCCGCGCTTCCGCAGACGGGGCGTTATGGAAATTATCGAAGATTTGCCCGTCACCGATTTGGAAACCTATGACCGCTGGGTGGCGGAAATGCTCCAACCGGAACAAATCGAACAGTTCCGCAAAAACATGGAATTCGACGGTGCTTGTACCTTCCAAGACAAAATTCGGGTGCGGATTAATCTGTTTATTTCCCTGCGCGGGCCGGCCTTAGTGCTGCGGTTGATCCCTCTGAAAATTCTCACCATTGAACAACTCAATTTACCCTCGGTTTTCAAGGATTTATGCCATTACCACAAGGGGTTAATTTTGGTCACCGGGCCGACCGGTTCCGGGAAATCCACCACCTTGGCCGCCATGGTGGACTACATCAACCAAAATTTAGCCAAGCACATCATTTCCATCGAAGACCCGGTGGAATTTGTCCATTTCAGTAAAAAATCCTTAATCCGCCAACGGGAAGTGGGCATCCACACCCTCAAGTTTGACAATGCCCTGAAAGCCTCGCTGCGGGAAGACCCGGACGTGATTCTGATCGGGGAAATGCGCGACCGAGAAACGGTGAATACGGCCATGAAAGCGGCCCAAACCGGCCACTTGGTGTTTGGGACTCTGCACACCAACAGCGCCGTGAAAACCATTGACCGGATTCTCAACCTGTATGAACCCTCAGAACAGCCGCCCATGCGGGTGCAAATCGCCGAAACCCTGGTGGCGGTGATTGCCCAGGCGTTGGTACGTACCACCGATGGCAAGCGGGCGGCCATCCACGAAATCATGATCAACACGGATGCCATCAAGGACTATATCCGCCGGGACGAAGTGGAGGAAATTGAACAAATCATTCCCCGTTCCGGTTTTGACGGCATGTGTACCATGAACCAATGCCTGCAACGGCTCTACGAGGAAGGCCGCATCACGGAAGAAACCGCCCTGGAATCTTCCCCCAAACCCAACGAAATGGCAATGATTCTCCGGGGTCGTGCCTAGAGCATCTGGGGCAAACGCGAGGTTGGCTGCTGCAAAAATTCCAGCGCCCGCCGCAACGCTGCCGGTGTCAGTTCGACCCGGCGCATTTGCACCAGCCCCTCGCCGATGAAACCGGCCTGCACCGTATTGTCCCCGTGGAAGGCGGTTTCATACACCACCTCCCGGATGCCCGCCGAAATGATCAGTTTCAGGCAGGACAAACAGGGTGCCAAGGTGACGTAGATGGTCGCCCCCTCGGTAGCAATGCCATGACGAGCGGCTTGGGCAATGGCGTTGGCTTCGGCATGGATCGCCCGGGAAGGTAAAGTGCGGCTGGCATCACAACTGGGCAGCCCCGGATAGCAAAAACCCTGTGCCGTACAATGAGGGGACCCGGACGGCGGGCCATTGTATCCGGTCGCCAAGACCTGTCGTTGTTTGACAATCACCGCTCCCACCGGCACCGCCAAGCAGGTGGAACGGGTGGCTGCCAATTTGGCCAGCATCAAAAAATACTCATCCCAACTGGGGCGGTTATCCATCTACCCTTACCGGGGCGCCGGCGCCGGGCTAGGTGCGGGTGACGGTTGCGCCGGACGAGATTGGGGTTGGGCGGGTACCACCGGCGTGGATGGCTTCGGAGCCGTATCCCCAAAGCGGGGGAAAGGAACATCCACAAACCCAATTTCCAGCAATTGCTGATAGGCTTTTTGTCCCAATTCCCGGGTGGGCTGTTGACTGCGGATGATTTGCACCAACAGCGGCACCGCCAAATCCGGTTCCTGTTGCGCCCGATGCACCAGCGCCAGTTGGTAGGTCGCCTGATCCCGCATTTCCGCCGCTTCCCCAGCGCGACGGCGCTGACTTTCCGCCACCTGATTATCAATCCCGGTAAAACTGCTCACCAACTGCGAATGGAAGGTGGACACCTGGTTAAACACCTGCCGGGCATCCTGCAACTTAGATACCGCCAACTTATAGTCATTACGGGCAATGGCCTGCGCCGCTTCATCCATCAATTTCCGACCACCCGGCACGCTCAGCAACTTTGGGGGTGAGACCGTTGCATCTAGGGGGTCAACTCCAATCGGATTGGTCGGTTGATTGGCCGAAGCCGGCTTTTGCGCCTGAGATAACCCCGTTGCCCCCAAAATCACCAGCCCGGTAATCGCTAACACCACCAGGAGCGTCCGCAGCCATCGCAGAGAGTGACGAACACGCATGAACAGTAACCCAAAAAGGAATTCATCTGGTATGATAACAAGACTGTACCGAAAGGATGTAATTGTTACACTGGAAAGTGTCGGTTCCATTCCGGTTGGGCATGTAGCTCAGTGGATAGAGCACCAGATTCCGGTTCTGGGTGTCGGGGGTTCAAATCCCTCCATGCTCGTTAACTAACTTCTCGCCAGCATACCGAGTTTATCCATATCCCGCGCGGCAGAGCCGTGGAGCAAAGACGGGGGTTGCGCCCCGGCGACCGCTGAGCCGTTAAAGGGGACCTCTATTGATGGGAACCAAGCGGAAATTTTCTGGCTCGAACTCCCAAATTACGGAGAACCCAAGCGGGGGGTGCCCCCCTGCGACCGCTAATTTTGAATTAATAGAGGTTGCCTGTAGTCATTCAGGACAAGGAGCGGGGTTGATTCCGGAAATTCAGCAGTGGCCCCCACAGGAGCAGACCGGGGAAAAAGAAAAACACCAGAAAATACATAAACCCCCGCTCCACCGAACTCGCCACATACCAGCGTTGTTTGAGATAAAAATAAGTAGCCAACGGCAATACCAGGAGATACGCCCCCGTCAGAGCCAGATAGAGCAGTAAAACCACCATGCGCTTACCCCAAACCATACCCTTTTATCCTAATGCCTTCGGGAGCGGCCTGCTGATCCTAGCCAGCAGCACTTTCCCCTTCCTCGGCCAGCCCCAACCCTTGGCCACCCAAGCCGCCCGCCAAGCCCAACTGCAACAGGAACAACAACGCCTGCAACCCGCCCATTACGACCTGAACCGCTACCCTCTGACGGAAACGCATCAAACCCATTGGCGCCGATTACTCTGGGCAACCGCCTTGCAGCAACCCCAACAGCCCTACGTTTTTCAGGCATTGCACCCAATGCTCCGGCGGGCGGCAGCCCAAAATCTGACTCCCACCGAAATGTCAATCATTACCCAAGCCTTGCAAGTGAGTAATTTGTATGTCCGTCAACATCCCCAAACCCGTGCCCCATTACAGGCCGGTTTACTCCAGGTGGTGCGCACCAGCCCCCACCCCCGCTGGGTCGCCTTGGCACTCAATGCCTTGGCTCGCAGTGGCAGCCTCACCCCTGCCCAACAAAGTCAACTGATTGCCCAAACCCGCCAACGCTTTCCCCAGCCCCCGGATTTACTCACCGTTGTCCTGCAAGATTTAGAACAACCGCCCTCGCCCTTGCCCCCGTTAGAAGCCTTACTGAACTGGCAGGCGCAACCGGGTCAGGTGCAACTGTATGTCTTTTGTCGAAATGATCGCTGGCGACCCTGTACCTTGATCGTCAAGGATAACCAGGGGGAATTTTACCGAGAAGCAGGGCAAATCTGGTCGCGGCAATTGTTACTCCAATCGGTGTACGGCTTGGACTGGGCTTTTACCTACGGGCAGACGCCCCAGGGGTTGCAGCGGTTGGCGGGGATTACGGAAACGCGCGCCGGGGAGTTATTTCGTGCCTATGGGCAGTTTCCGTTGGTGAAATTGTTTTTGCCGTTTGAGCCGGGGGTGCCGGAATTTTTCCCTGGCCAACCGTCGCCTTGGCGGGGGACGTTGGCCGAGTACCAGGAACGCCTGCCCCCCGGTTGGCGGGATTACCCTGCTTTGCATCAGAGTTATCAGGCGGGGCGGTTGGGGCGGAGCTTACTAAGAATTCACGGGACGGGGGATGCGCCGGAATTGTTTGCCCGTCCCCAGGGGGTGACTCATGAGTGGAACCCGGCGTTGGGCTGCCTGACGGCGTTGGAGGTTTATACCTCGGCGGGGGAATTGCGCCAGGGGGATATGGCGGACATTTTACGGGTGTTGGCGCAGGCAAGTGACGGCACGTTTTTGGGCTATTTGCTGGTGGTGGAATTGCCGGATACGGTGGCAATGAGCGGGGGAACGGCCTGGTTGCAGCCTTACTTGGAAACGGCAGGGGAGCCGGTTCGCCCCTAGGGTTTACCTCATGCCGCAGGGTACCTGTATTTACCTCTATTTTTTATTTTTATTTTTTATTTTTATTTGGTATTTATTCGGAGCCAGCAGCAAATCATCTCACTGGCATACCGAGTTGATGGAGAACCCAAGTCGGGGGCTGCGCCCCTGCGACCGCCATTCTAAATTGAACTAGGATTGCTAATTACTGGTATTTACGATGCCAAATCAGGGGCGTAGGGCACTGCCCTGTTTGGGTTTTGTCTCCCCTCTCCTGCTCTGGGAGAGGGGCTGGGGGTGAGGGTTTCCCAAAAAGGTAACGTAAGTCCTGTAGCAGTACAACCGGGCTTGAGAACAAAGATTCTGGAGAACCCAAGTCGGGGGCTGCGCCCCTGCGACCGCCATTCTAAATTAAATACTTCTAAATATTCAATACAGGATTGCTATAGGTCAGCTGGCTGAAGGAGGAACCCCGCGCTGGATGTGTGGCATCAGCTTTGGGGGGATGTCAGAATGATCAACGGTTGCAGATTGAGGTACACAATCGGCGGGGTGGCTGGTGCGCGGGGAATGGGCAGCGCTGGGGGCGGCTTTGCTGTGGGCGAGTATGTCCCGGATTTATGCGGACTGGGGCAGAACGTTTGCGCCGCTGTTGTTGAATTGGCTGAAAGGGGTACTGGCGCTGGCGATGTTTGCCCTGACCTTGGCGGGTCGGGGGGAAGGGTGGCCGCCGGTGGGGGGGTGGCCGTTGGTGGGCTTGGCGGTGAGTGGGATTTTGGGGATTGGGGTGGGGGATACGGCTTTTTTTGCGGCGTTAAATTCCCTGGGGGCGCAGCGAACCTTATTGATGGATACCCTGTCGCCGATGTTGGTGACGCTGCTGGCCTGGCTGACGCTGGGAGAACAGATCGAGCCGGTGCGGTTGCTGGGTATGGTGCTGACGGTGACGGGGGTGGCGGTGACGGTGACGGAACGGCCGGTGACGGTGCGAGAGCGGTTTCATCTCTGGCCGGGGCTGGCCTGGGGAATGATTTTTGCGCTCTCCCAGGCGGCGGGGGTGGTGCTGTCGCGGTGGGCGTTGGCGGATTCGCCCCTGACGCCGGTGTGGAGTACCACGATTCGGCTGACGGCGGGGGTGCTGGTGTTGGGGTTGGGGGTGGCGCGGCCGGAGTGTGCCCCCGGTTGGCGGGCGCTGCGGAAACACCCCCGTTGGCTGTGGGGGTTAGCCGGGACGGCGTTTCTGAGTACTTATGTGGGGATTTGGCTGCAGCAAACGGCTTTGAAATGGGCACCGGCGGGGATTGCCCAAACCCTGAGTAGTACCAGTCCCCTGTTTGCCCTGCTGTTGGCGCGGGCGGCGGGGGAACGGGTGAGTCGGCGGGCGTGGTTGGGGGTGGGGATGGCGCTGGTCGGTTGCGGGTGGTTATTTAGGATATTTTCACCTGTTGGGAGAGGCGGCTGATGATCTGGGGTTTGAGCCGTTCGTATTCTCGGCGCAGCAGGTCTCTGCTCAGGTCGGGGGCGGGAGCGAGACGAGAAACTTGCCCCTGGTCGGCCCATTCTTGCAACAGGGGACGCTGGGCGGTGGCGATGGAAACCTCCAAACGATGGCGAAATTTATCCGGTTCTTCCAAACTGAATAACAGCAGATAGTAATGGCCGATTTCCCCCAAATAGCGGCAGATTTCCTGGCCTTCAGGGCGTTTCAAGTCCAGATAGCAGGGGAGCCAGCGGGGGTCTTGCTTGATTTGGTACAGGGCGGTAATCCACAGCACCATCGGGTGGGGAGTCGAGACGAAGAGAAATTGGTTGTAACAGCGATTCAAAACCCGTTGGTTGATTTCATCCTGGGGCAACATCGCCCACAGGCTGGGGATGCGGGAGGAACCGACGGGGATGAGCTTGGGAAAGACGATTTTTTGGACGGGTTTATCCGCAGGCCAACTGAGTAAATCCCAGGATTCCACCGCGTGCTCCACACTGGGGCCGGTGGACACTTGCGGGTGGTAGGTGTGGTCGTCGGGGGCGCTCGGCCGGGGCAGAGGCGGCACCGGTTGGGGACGCAGGCTTTGTTCAACCCGGTCTAACCCCTGGATGACTTCGGCCATGTTGGCCGGACGGTCTTGGGGGTCTTTGGCAAGGCAATGTTGGATGAGCTTTTCGAGTTCGCTATTTTTGGGCAGTTTGGGGTTGATGGACTGCAGCGAGGGGGGAGCTTGCATGTGGTGGGCGCGATACCAAGCCCCGATGGATTCGATGGGGGCTTGGATGGGCACCTGGCCGGTGAGCATTTCAAACATCATCACACCCAGGCTATAGATGTCGGAGCGTTGGTCTAAACTGCGACCTTCGAGTTGCTCCGGCGAACAGTAGGCCAAGGTGCCGGTAAAGTGGGAAGTCTGATTGCTTTCCGGGTTTTCGTTGACAAACTTGGCAATGCCAAAATCTAAGATTTTCGCCAGCATGCCCAAACCGGGGTCCCGCACCACAAAGATATTGCTGGGTTTAATATCCCGGTGGACGACGCTCCAAATCCGCCCGTCCACCTCAATCCCCTGGTGCGCGACCTGCAGACCGCGGGCGATCTGTTGGGCTAAGGGCAAAAACTGCTCCAGGGTTAAAGGCTGGACATCAATCATTTCCCGCAGGCTTTCCCCCTGCAAATACTCCATCACATAAAAGGGCAGTTCCGTCTCGTCCACCCCGTAATCCATGACTCGGACAATGTGGATACTTTTATTCCCCAACAAAGCGCAGGCGCGGGCTTCGCTGGCGAACCGCTCCTTGCCTTTCTCATCCATCAGGGCTTGGGAGAGAAACTTGACCGCCACCGCCACCCCCCCCAGCAGCGTATCGGCGGCCTGATAGACCTTGCCCATGCTGCCACGCCCGACGATGGCCTGCAACTTATAACGTTTAGCCAATAACCGCCCGATCCAGGGGTCTTGCGCCTTGGTCATGCCTGTAACCTGCTGCAACCGTGCCCCATCACGCGCTCAGTGACACTGACTCTATCCTACACAAAGCCACGGCCTTCGGATATGGGATTTTGGGTGGGGGGTTCAACGAAGCCGTAGGTGTGCAAAAATTGCTTTAATTCCGCATAGGTACTGCCCCAAATCGGCACCGGTTCCGGTTGATATTTCAGTTGTAGCCAGTGGCGGGTGAGCCAGCCGGCTAGATCGCCGGCCGATAAATGTTCATAGGTCGTTGCCCCCAGGAGAACGTCCAGGTTGAGGGTCTTGGTCGCCGCTTCCAGTTGAAAGGCCAAATTCACCGTATCCCCAATGGCGGTATAGTCCGGGCGCTGGCCGCTGCCCGTGTTGCCGACCATGGCATAGCCGGTATTGATGCCAGTGCCGAGCCGCAACGCAAAAGGCAAAGGGTACTGCAAATGGAGATTACTGGTGGTTTTTTCGGTGCCCAAGACCGCCTTGAGGATGCGTAACAAATCGTAAGGATGCGGCGCATTCTGGGGATGAATCCAGACCGCCATCACCGCATCGCCAATGTACTTATCCACCCGGGAGCCGTACCGTTGGAGAATATCCCCCACTTGGCGAAACCAGGTTCCCACCACCTGCGCCAGCAATTCCTCCGGCACCTGCCGAGCCAAGGGCGTAAAATCCCGCAAATCCATCACCACCACCGTAATCAAACACCGCACCTTCATTGCCGACGTGGCTTTGTCCCATTCCTCCTCCCATTCCGGCTTGAGGGGTAGGTTGAGGCGGGGGGCTTGACAGATAAACTGCATCCGGGTCTCGCCAAACATGACCTCATCCCGGTGTTGCAAACGTACCGGCACCGTCACCCGGTGACCATTCACAAAACTGCCATTGCGACTGCCCAAATCAATCAGATAGAAGCCATCCTCCGGCAACCATTGGATGAGGGCGTGCATCCGGGAAATCCAGGGATTATTCAGGACAATCGCCGCCCGGTCACTGCGCCCCACCGTCCAAGACGTCGCCCCCACCAAGCCAAAGGTCTCGCCGGGCTTTCCTTGCGGCGTCAAGCGTATTAATTGGGCAGAGGGGGCAGATGGCAGCACAAGACACACCGGCAATGAGGGTCACAGCAGCGGGACGTCAATCCTTTTTAACTAAAACATAAGCTTGGGTATATTCCGGTAAACGGCGGTTGTAGGCAAAAAACTCCTGACGGCCATCAAAAATGCCGGCCAAGTAATCCAATTGCGCCAGATTGGGCAAAAATGCCCCCCCCGTATCGGCGATTGCCCCCAGCATCAACTGCCCCGGCGCGCGTTCCAGCACTACTATCCGTCCCAGCCCGACATTCCAAACATCCCCGGCGAAGGTTACACCGGGGCGGATGGCAATTTTATTCCCGATTTCACTGCCATAACCGCGGATGGCATCCACCTCCCGAAAGTACCAGTACCGTTGTTGCTCCCAGGGGGGCACCCCCCGGACAAAGGCAATCCCATTATGGCGATCCACATTGAAATAACGGGTCGTCCGGTCGGGAAACTGGATGAGAATCGTCCCCTGCAATAAGGCTTCCTCCAACCCGGCGCGGGTTAAATAGGCCAAGGGGGTCACCTTGGCCGCCTCCGGGCGACCGGGCGCATACACCCCGCTCAAAACCTCTTGCTTGGTGTATTTCTGGTAAAACTTTTCGGCTGCCCACTCCTCGTTAATGCTGTACAAAGCATGGACATACTCCCCCTGGGGTTGGCGACGACCAGGATGCCGAAACACCGCATACTTAGTCAGGCGCAACTGCGGGGAGGGGTTGCCTTGCGGATGATATGCCCGCCAGCCCAGCACCCGGAAATGCTGCCGCAGAAACTCCGAATTCTGAAGACGAATCGGTTGCGCTTCGGTCAAATCCGCCAGCAGCACATCAATCATAAAATCCAGCGTGCGGGTCACATCCGCCACCTGTACCCCCAGCCCCCCCAAGAGACCGGGGCGTTGGATCACCACATCCCGCTCCCCCTGCTCCCGGAAGTAACGGCGGGTGTTGATTAAAACGATCAACAACTCCTGGGGGTCAAAGGTCACTTGCCCTGGCGGTAAGGTGCGTTCCTGAAAAATCGCTTGGGGATTGACCCGATACCGGCTCTGACCGAATTCATCCACCACCGCATAGTCACCGGTGGCTCTGGCGGGTTGTCCCGTCAACAGTAGCGTCGCCCCCAGCAGGGCAGACCAAAGGCAGCGGCTCATGGAATTGATGCAGTACAATACCTGAGAGTGAAGCAAACTATATCAGTTATACAGTTTTATGTAATTCAGAAGAGGGGTCGTAGGTTGATGTGCCCATCGGCTCACCGAGCTACATCTAAAATTAAAATAAATATAAATAAAAAATTAACAGCACCTCTAGCGCCATCCTCAGCGCCATCCTACATGAGCTTAAAATAGCGGTCGCCGGGGCGCGATTCCCGATTGGGTGCTTCGCAATTTGGGTTCTCAAATCAGGTCATACTGCTATCGCAATATCAGCAATATAATGGGATGGGTGAGCTAAGCTTCTGGAAAACCCCGAACGGGGGCTGCGACTGTTGGTCTTTAGAAAATAAATAATTAATTCAGGTTCCCTATAGGCAGCGGGGCTTGGATTCTCCTTCCATCCGCCCACGGTGGACATTTCCGATTTCTCTTGGTATAGTGCCGTCACTGGGTTATTTTTTTTAATAAAAGTATTTATGCTCTCTCCCGTATCGCCGATTCCCCGTGTAGTGGCCGAGGTCGCGCCTCTGCTGGTGCGGTATCGGTATGAACCGGATGAGACGCAGGCGGCTCAGCTGGTGGAGGCCTGGGCAAAGCAGTATCCGGAGGAGTGGATTCGCCCAGCGGTGGTGGAAACCCTTTATCAAGCCCGCTACAAAAGTATTTCCGTGGAGCAGGTGTTGAATCTCTGGCAGCGGCAGGGACGACCGCACCCCCACTATCCTGGGGATTTTGAGCGGTTGGTGAGTCGCTCCAGTCCCGAACGGAGCGGGAGTCCTTTGCCCCGGGTGGTTTCCCGGCCGCCCCTGGGGGTATTGCCCGCCAAGGTCACCGAACCTCAGTATCAGAAATTGCGTACCCTGGCGGCAGTGCAGCCGGTGCGAGAGTCCTGATGGGGCAGCCGGGGGCGATTTTTGTGGATGCGGTGGGCACCCTGTTCGGCGTGCGGGGTTCGGTGGGGCAAATTTACAGCGAATGGGCGGCCAAAATTGGGGTCACGGTGTCGCCAGCTGCTTTACAACAGGCGTTTATCCAGGTTTTCCAGGCGGCTCCTGCCTGTGCCTTCCCGGAGCTTGCCCCTGGTGAGATTCCGGCGGCGGAGTACCGATACTGGTATCAGATCACGGAGCAAACCTTCGCCCAGGCGGGGGGCTTAGCTGCCCTTGGGGATTTTGCCGCCTTTTTCCCCGCGGTGTATGCCGCCTTTGCCACCGCCGACCCTTGGGAATTATACCCGGATGCCCTGCCCGCATTGCAGGCTTGGCAGGCGCAGGGGATTCCGGTGGGGGTCATTTCTAACTTTGATGGGCGGCTCTACCGGGTTTTGGATGCTTTGGGGCTCAGCCCGTGGCTACAGAGCGTGACCATTTCCAGCCACGTGGGGGCAGCGAAACCGGACGCGCGGATTTTTCAGGCGGCGTGGCAAGCGCTGGGACAACCGGAACCGCCCCTATGGCACATTGGCGATAGCTGGACGGCGGATGTGTTGGGAGCCAGAGCGGTGGGCTGGCGGGGGATTTATCTGTGCCGGGACGGGGGTAAGCTGGAGACAGACCGGGTGCAACGGTTGACGGATGTACTCGCTTAAGCGTCGGTGAGGGTATTACGGTTTTATTTGACCACCATGACGGTGGTGTGGCTGGGGGTACTGCTGGCGGTGGTGGTGCCGGCGTGGGCAAAGGGGTCGCTGCTGGCGATTGGGGAAGCGGGAACGCCAGCGGCGCAGTTGCTGGCCGCAGCCGTACTCACCTTACCGGCGACGTTGGTAGCGGCGATGATCCTCAGTTGGTGGTGCTATGGGCGCAGGTGGGAACGCTGGGCATTCTATTGTTCCCTGTTGCCCGTGCTGAATGTCTTGGTGGCGGGACTGGCGTGGGTGTGGGCGATGCCAACCCGCTGATGGCCGGACTCAGCCAGAACCGGTGCCGGGGGCAGTGCGGATGATTTACGCCGGCAGCCACGGGGTGCCCCTAACGCCGCCCGTTTGCCGGGCGCGAACGCCCTTGCACTTGTTGCCGCCGTCGTTCCCGCCACTCTGCCCAGGTGAGATACCCCACCCCCAAGGTCACGCCCCCCAACAGAATCAGTGCCAGCCCAAATAACCCGAGAAATAGCAGGTTGGGCATTGCGACCATGACGGATGACCCTCCCGATTAACCTTGCACCACGATTTTACCCTGCATGCCGGCGCCCCGATGGGGGGTGCAGTAGTAAGTGTAGGTGCCGGTGGGCAAATCGCCGTTAAAAGTAATGCGGAAACTGTCCCCCACCTTGTACACCAAAGCCTGCCGCGATAGCTTGGCAGCCAGTTCCTTATCTCCATTAGGGACAGCACTGAAGATCACATTGTGGGGGGGTAATTTATTGTTCAACCACTCCACCGTATCACCTACCTGAATGGTCAATTGGGCGGGTTGAAAGGCCAACATACCATTGTCGGCTCCCATTTTAATCTGATAAGTTTGGGCAAAAGCCGCCTGACCCATGCCCAACCAAGTCAGCACCAGCGCCAGCCCCACTACCAAGCCCCGCATCAGTTCAGCCAACATCAGCATGACCTCCCATTTGAGCGTGATTCGAGCAAAAACCCTCCGGGTTTAAGGTTCTCCAAGAAAGTTTATATTTACTTAATAGTTTAGCAAATGTTGGCGGGGCAAGTCCCCGCTGGTAGCCCGAAACAAAACCGGTACCCCCATGACCAGGGCAAGCCCTAGATGGGTTGGGCTTCACCGCGCCGGTCACCTGGACTAAACATTAAAAATCCTTGCATCTTGAGGGAAAGAGCCACTGCTGCACCCTAATCTGATAGAAGTCTGTTAGAAGCCATTTCCCCCCGCAACCCCCATGAAACTTGCCTATTGGATGTACGCCGGCCCTGCCCACATTGGCACCTTGCGGATTGCCAGTTCCTTTCGCCGGGTACATGCGATTATGCACGCTCCCTTGGGGGATGACTATTTCAACGTCATGCGTTCGATGCTGGAGCGGGAGCGCGATTTTACCCCCGTCACCGCCAGCATCGTGGACCGGCATGTATTGGCTCAGGGTTCGCAGGAAAAAGTGGTGAACCAGATCACCCGCAAGGATGCAGAAGAGCACCCGGATTTGATCGTCCTGACGCCCACCTGTACGTCCAGCATTTTGCAGGAGGATTTGCAGAATTTTGTCGAACGCGCCACGGAGCAAACCCGTTGTGATGTGCTGTTGGCCGATGTCAATCACTATCGGGTCAATGAGCTGCAAGCCGCCGACCGCACTCTGGCGCAAATCATTCGCTTTTACCTACAAAAAGCGGCGAAAAACGGGCATCTCGTGACCGAAAAAACCGCGCAGCCTTCGGTGAATATTCTGGGCATCACCACCCTGGGATTTCATCATCAACACGATGTGCGGGAATTGACAAAATTGATGCATGATTTGGGTATCCAGGTGAATGTTGTCCTGCCCCAGGGAGCAATGGTGGCCGAAATTGCTCGGTTACCGCAGGCGTGGTTTAATCTCGTCCCCTACCGGGAAATCGGTCTGCTGGCAGCCCAGTATCTCCAACAGGAATTTGGCCTACCGCTGGTGCAAACTGCACCCATAGGGGTGATGGCGGTGGCGCAGTGTATCCGAGAAATTCAACAGGTCTTAAACCGGCAGGGCTATGCCGCCGATTATGAACCCTTTATTGATGAGCAAACCCGTTTTGTTTCCCAGGCGGCCTGGTTTTCCCGTTCGATTGATTGCCAAAATTTAACCGGCAAAAAAGCGGTCGTGTTTGGGGACAATACCCATGCTGCCGCCATGACGCGAATTTTAGCGAGAGAGATGGGGATTCATGTGGTCTGGGCGGGGACGTATTGTACCGACGATGCGGATTGGTTCCGGGCGCAGGTGTCCCCCTACTGCGACCAAGTGCTCATTACCGATGACCATACCCGGGTTGGGGATGCCATTGCCCAGGCGGAACCGGCGGCGATTTTTGGTACCCAAATGGAACGCCATGTCGGCAAACGGTTGCACATTCCCTGTGGGGTGATTTCGGCGCCGGTGCATATTCAAAATTTCCCCTTGGGCTATCGGCCTTGGGTCGGCTATGAAGGTACCAACCAAATTGCCGATTTAGTGTACAACTCGTTTACTTTAGGGATGGAAGACCACCTATTAGAAATTTTTGGCGGCCACGACACCAAAGAAGTGATCACCAAAACCCTTTCGGCGGACACGGATTTAGCTTGGACAGCGTCAGCCCAACAAGAATTAAACAAAGTGCCGGGCTTTGTGCGGGGCAAAGTCAAACGCAACACGGAAAAATTCGCGCGGGAGCAGGGGTTGACCACCATCACCGTGGAAGTGATGTACGCCGCCAAAGAGGCGGTGGGGGCTTAGGCGGGGTTCGCATCTTGGCAGTTTTGGCACAGACCGAAAAACTCTAGGGTATGGTAGTACACCTGAAAATTGTGCGTCTGATGGAGGTAATCCTCTAAGTTTTGCACCGGGCAGTCCCCCAGAGGAATCGAGCAATTGCAGCGCAGGCAGGTCAGGTGGTGGCGGTCATCGGCTAAAACGCTGTACACCGCTTCCCCGGTTGGCAATAACCGGGCTTGGACGGCTCCCCTTTTTTTCAACACTTCTAAGGCTCGATAGACCGTGGCCAAACCAACCCCCTGGCGCAGTTGTTTCAAGCGCAGATAAATCGCTTGCGCCGAGAGGGCTTGAGTTTGCCCCTGCAGAAGTTCCAGGATGCGCTGCTGACTCGGTGTCAACTGGGCGGTCGCCATCGCAATCGGGTCCTGAATCCTGCCAGCGATCTTAGCTCAATTTCAGGGCGGTCACGGGCACCTGTTCCCAGGATTCCACCGGACGCAGGCGGGCTTGCCAGCCGTTGGCACGCTGTTCGGGGGTCAGATTCGTCTCAAAATTAGCATGGCATTGACGCGCCACCTCTTCGTCACAGGTCGCTAAACAAGCGTGGACTAACCCCCCCGGGTCGAGTTGTTCATTCACCCAAATCACCATTGTTTGGTTCCCAAAACCGTAGGTCTATTGTACCGCTCTAACAATGTGACTGGATTTGAGAACAAAGATTTTGGAGAACCAAGGACGGGGGCTGCGCCCCGGCGACCGCTGTTCCTCAATTCACAGAGTTTCCCCTAGCAACGTGACCGGATTATAGCAGTACCCATTCGTATTAGGACGCCCTATCACCGCTCCGTTTCGGTTTTGACTCCCCTCTCCCGTTCTGGGCTATCCATTACGCAAAAGTCAGCAGAACTCTCTCTAGGCTTAGGTTGTAGGAGCAAGTTGCGCTCCTGCCCGTAAATGATGCAGTACCCCCAGCCCTCGCCAAAGCGTCTTGAGACCAGGTTCACCATCCCCCTTTCGAGCCAGAAACCCTCCCAATTGAGCCATCCAACCTATTGCTTGCCGCATAGTCGGTGGCCGCTGAGAGCGATTTTTCGGCTCAAACTTACGCCGCAGTAACCGCCATTCTGCCGGAAACAAAATGCTCTGACACGATTGCTCAGGGAAGAGTCTGGCGCAATAAGTCAGCCACATCAATCGCCATGCCACAATCGCATAAGTGGCCAAGGCGTTGAGTAATCCCTCCGCCGTTTCGAGCTGAAGTTGTTCAATCCGACAACCACTTTTCAGCGTGTAATGAAAGCGCTCAATTAACCATCTCGTGCTATACCAGCGCACCCATTGCCAAGCTTGCTCAAAACATTCAATTGCCAGAGTGGTCAGCAACAGCCACCGAATCGGTTGCCCCTGTTCCGGTGGTGTGACTTCTTCAAGCAGTAAGGCATTTAAGGTAACAGGTTGGCACTTTAATGATGACTGGCATGGCTCGTAGCGTTAAGGTTGCCTGTCGAGCGGGACGTTCGGGATGACGCTCTCGCTCAATGGTGCATTCTCCCAGAACCGGTGCTTGCTCGATAGCGGGGATCAGATAGCCCAACTCATGCTGTACTTTACGGTTATGTTCAGCTCGAATCAACAGGTCACTAATATTTCTACGTAAAAGTCGTTGCAAGCGTTAGTGGAACTGGATCGATCTTTGCACAAGGAAATGAACAAATTCGCTTCTAGAAGGAGTTTCAGAAGGATTTGCGTAATGGATAGCCCAAGCTGGGAGAGGGGGTCAAAAACCAAACGGGTTGATTCTCGATGAATTCGGTATTTTCTGCTGGTTGCAATCAATAGAGGTGCCCTTAAGAATGAGCCAATTGTTGCCGCAATGTCTGCCGTGCCCGTTCTAACGCCTGGGGCAGGGCTTGCGGGTCTTTGCCTCCGGCTTGGGCGAGCTGGGGACGACCACCGCCGCCCCCGCCGCAAAGTTTCGCCCAATCCCCCACCAGCCGCCCCGCGTGTAACCCCAGTTTCACGACTTCGGGGCTGAAGGCGGCTACCAAGGTGACCTTATCGGTGGCGGGAACGGCACCTAAGACGACTGCCCCTGAACCCAGTTTTTGCAGCAGTTCTTGGGCGGCATTTTTGAGGGCTTCCCCATCGGTTTGGCCTAGGTTGCCGACCAATAAACGGTAGCCGTTCACGGTTTCGGCTTCGTTGAGCAATTGCAGGGCTTGGGTACGCGCCAGTTGGGTGTGCAGTTGCTCAATTTGTTTGGTTTTGGCTTTCAGTTCCTGCTGCCATTCCCGCACCCGCTCGCCGATTTCTTCGGGTTTAACTTTGAACAGTTCGGTTAATTCTTTCACCACCCGGTCGCGTTGACTCAAATAATCCAAAACTGCCCAACCCACCACCGCTTCCATGCGGCGAATCCCGCTGGCGATACCCGTTTCCGACACGATTTTACATAAGCCAATCTCATGGGTATTCAACACATGGGTGCCGCCGCACAGTTCCATCGAAACTCCGGGAATGTCAATCACCCGCACCGGGTCGCTGTACTTTTCCCCAAACATGGCCAGCGCCCCCCGCGCCTTGGCCTCCGCCAGGGGCAAGGTTAACACCTGCGCCGGATGCCCTTCGGCAATCCATACATTCATCTGCCATTCGATCTGCTGCAATTCCTGGGGGGTCAGGGGACGGGCGCAGTTGAAATCAAACCGCAACCGCTCCGCCGTCACCAACGAACCCGCCTGGCTAATGTGCGGGTCGATCAGCTTTTGTAAGGCGGCTTGCAGTAAATGGGTGGCCGTGTGATGCGCCTGGGTGCGATAGCGCTGCCAGCGATCCACCTGCGTGTAAACCGGCATGCCTACGGTCAATTCGCCGCACTCCACCCGACCGTAATGCACCCACAGGTCGGCCTTTTTTTGGACATCCACCACCCGGAATTGGGTCTCTCCGTCGGTACTTTGGATGTAGCCTGTATCCGCCACCTGCCCCCCGGATTCGGCATAAAAGGGCGTTTCCGGGAGAATCACCAGTAAATCGCCGCCACTTGCATCCCCGCGACTGACCCGCTCGCCGGCCTGTAAAATGGCCTGGACGGTTGTTGTGCCGGTGATATTTAAGTACCCGGTAAATACGGTGGCTCCCAGCTCATCCGCGAGTTCGTGCCACTGATTAGCGGCCAACACATCCACCGTTTCCTGCCCTTCGCGGGACAATTGCCGGTGCTGGGTCATGGCCTGTTCGTAGGCCGCCAGGTCAACCGTCAAGCCCTGTTCAGCCGCCATTTCCGCCGTCAGCTCCACCGGAAAACCGTAGGTAGCCGCCAAGTCAAAGGCGACTTTACCGCTGATCACCGCAGGTTTTTGGGCGATCACCTCAAACAGCAATTGCTCCCCCACGTCCAGGGTTTTCAAAAATTGCTGTTCTTCCCGGTTGAGTTCATTTTCAATGGCCGTCGCCCGTTCCTGCACGTGGGGATAGGCCGAAGCGGCCAAGGCAATCGCCGTCTGAGCCAACTCAGCCGTAAACGGCCGCCGCAACCCCAGCAAACGCCCATGCCGCACCAACCGCCGGATCAACCGCCGCAACACGTAACCCCGGCGGACATTGCTGGGAATCACCCCGTCGGCAATCAGATGCACCACCGCCCGGATGTGATCCCCGATGATTTTCAGAGATAACCGTTGCTCGGCGCTGGCTTGGGCATAGTTGAGATTCACCCACTCGGCGGTTTGGGCAACCAAGGGAAAAATCAAATCGGTTTCGTAGTTACTCGGCACGTCTTGCAGAATGCGCGCCAGGCGTTCTAATCCCATGCCGGTATCAATGTTCTTGTGGGCTAAAGGCGTCACTTGCCCGGCTGCATCCCGGTTCAATTCCATGAACACCAGGTTGTAGATTTCCACAAACCGTTCCTCGTCGGTCAGGTCAACCGCACCGGCTTGGGGGGCAAAATCGTAATAAATCTCCGAGCAGGGGCCGCAGGGGCCGGTCGGACCTGCCGCCCAAAAATTGTCCGCGGCTCCCATTTTTTGGATGCGCTCCGGCGGTAAACCCACTACCTCCTGCCAGAGGGCAAGGGTTTCCGCATCTTCCGCAAACACGCTGACCGCGAGATGCTCCGGCGGCAGGCCAAACCCCTGGGTCACCAGTTCCCACGCCCAGGCGATGGCTTCGGCTTTGAAATAATCCCCAAAGCTGAAATTGCCCAGCATCTCGAAAAAGGTGTGGTGCCGGGCGGTGCGCCCCACGTTGTCAATGTCATTGGTGCGCAAACAGCGCTGCGCCGTGGTCACCCGCGGGTGGGGAGCCGCCTGCTGACCCAAAAAAATCGGCTTGAAGGGCAACATCCCGGCGATGGTCAACAGCACGGTGGGGTCACTGGGAATCAACGAGGCACCGGGTAAAACCTGATGCTGCCGCTGCGCGTAAAACTCCAGAAACTGCTGACGAATGGCATCACCGGT
>CALHCP010000135.1 GCA_937936705.1 uncultured cyanobacterium
GAGCCTGCAACGACATAGATAGCAATCCTAATGTCCTAATGGAATTGGAAACGGCACTCGCCGGGGCGCAGCCCCCGTCTCTAGTTCTCTACAAACTCGGTATGCCAGCGAGATCATTTGCTGCTGGCTCCCATAAATAGAGGTGCCTTGTAATTGATGGAAATCAGGTATTGTCGTGCCATAACAGAAATACAGGTTTTCCACCCAAAGTAATTGTAATTGAACTAGCACCTGAAACCCTATCATTATGGGCATTTGATCTGCCCTAGCCGAACGCCGTGGGTTGGCGTCCCATCGCCTGCTCTTACCAGGGGCTGCCGATCAGGGTAAAGGCCGCCCAGTAGTAGGGATGATTCAGTAACTGATCCCCCCGTTGGGCAATCGCCGGCGGCACCGGAATCCCGCCCCGCACCCCCCGCAACTCCCCACCTTTAATGCTCACCTGCCCCCGCAACATCGCCACCTGCGCCTGCCGCAGTGCTTCCGCCTTGATGGGTGCCTGCCGCAAATTCTTGTAAAACTCACTCATCAGGGCCAACGTCCCCTCATCCGACACATACCACAACGAGGCCACCGCACTTTTCACCCCCGCCTGCACCGCCAAACCCGCAAAACCCAATTCCGCACTCACATCCCCCACCGACGTCCGACAGGCACTCAAGGTAAATAATTCCACCGGATTGGGTTCCCGTAACGGCAACTCCCGCACCTGCGGTAAACTCAACCGTTGATTATTACCGAACTCGATATAGGAGTTATTCAACCGACCCGGCGCAAAATCCGCATGGGTCGCCAGGTGAATAATCGGATAGCCTCCCTGTAAACGCTCTTGCGTTAGGCGTTGCACCGTGAAGTCTTGATTCAAAAAGGACTGCCCCGGCCACTCCTGCAAAATCACTTGCAATTCCACCGGCACCGCCGGGAGCGGCGGCTGATTACTAAACGTATCGGCACCCATCGCCAATACTTGACTCTTGCGAATGTCCCGATAGCGCGTATCCACCAAATTCACACTGGGAATCAGGGCGGTGCTGTATTGTTCCACTAAAAACTGCTTACCATCGTGCAGAGCCGCCACCGGCAGGAGCCGCAAGCCGCTGTCCATCGAAAACAGCAGCGTATCAATCCCTTGGGCTTGCAATTCACTTTCAATCGGTGCAATCAACCACCGGTACAACTGCTGAGCATCCTTCAGGTAGGCATTACTGGTGCGCTGGCGGGGGTCTTTGAGGGCGTTTAAGAATCGCTCCACCACCGGCATCAATTGCGAACGTTTGGCTTCAGGAATGCCCCGCACCACCGGCTGAATCTTCGCTTCCTGTTGGGCAAGATAGTGCAGCGGCTGGGTTGAGGAAAATAAACCGGGTGCAAACTGCAAAATCCCCGGCCCGGCGACCCCCGTGCGACTCCCCGGCGTGACTGCCGCAATACTCAACTGCCGTTCATCCACCATCAAATAAATAATTGCCGGTTTTTTACCCGTTTCTTGCTGCAACCGGCTGAGCATATTGCCGATCGCTTCCACAGAATTTAAGTCATTAACGGGATTAACCCCTAAAAACTTACTAAATTCATTGCTAAATAAGTCATCCAAAGCCAAAATTGCGGCCAAATCCCCCGCCCCCAATGCCTCGGCAATCGCCAACCGCGTGAAATCAGATGTGTCTAAAGATACATCATCCTCCGATAGCTCCCATTCACGGGGTAAACTCTTAAATTCAGTTCCGAATAGGGCACTGTTAAAGTCCCCAAACAAAGAAAAGAGAGGGACAATGGCAATACTACCTGCGATCAGATCATCCAGATCGCCGGATGAGAAGTAACTCGGATTGATCAGTTGCAAGAAAGAAAATTGTCTCGATGGAGACAGGGTAAATAAACCGGTTGTAATGGCGCCCGCCGTCCCATTCACCGTAGAATTCCCAATACTAAAAGGGTTGAAGCCACTGTGTACAATACCAATTCCACCATTACGACCACCGCCTCTGGTGCTAATGCTAAAACCGGAAGCACCCGTGCCGGTGACACGTACATTTTCCAGACTCCCTAAGACAACACTACCGGCTTGCCCCACCGCCGATTCCGCTCGAGCCGAGCGAATAACGACATCCCTAGAGGCTCCGACACCAATATTACCCGCATCACCGAAGTAACTGGAATCCAAATGCCCCGTCTCTACTTTACCTTTAACAGTCGCAATCCCAATATCACCCCCTTGAGTCGTCACATTACCGATACTTACATCCCCACCTCCTGGGGTCCGAAATCCTGCTCGCGATAGATTCACGCCCAAGTTGTTTAGACCAATATCACTAGGCACATTCGGATTACTCACACTGGCTGTCCGTAACCCACTGCCAATGCCAACATTACCGCCTGAGGTAAATAAGTCACCGGTGCGGATAGTCCCTTCAGCATCCATCCGAATGCCCTTAGAAGCAAAAATACTGCCTGTCGTAATACGCCCTCCAGCCGCAAATTCTAACTCGATCCCACTCAGGAATAGGAAGCCGTTGACGCTGATATTATTATTAGCTTCAGCAGATAATACAGTACCAGAGCCAGACGCAAAGAAACTGGTCGTAAATACAATATCATTTGACGCTTCTAAAACGACGTCATTCAAGGCCAACTGTGTTGCCAGTACACCGGTGCCAATCGTAAACGTCGCCCCTGGAGAATCACCAAATAGAATCTTCCCGTCTGCCAATTGGGCATCATTACCCCCAATTCCAGACACAATAACAATATTATTTGGATCGAGCAATAACGTCCCTTGCTTACCTTGGGGTGCAGAGGTATCTACCTGCCCGGTGAAATCTAAATTTTCTTTCCCGGATACTTCCACAAATCCCCCATTGCCCCCGTTGACTCCCCCCTTGGCACTGATGTTGCCGCCAAAACGAGTCGTTTGATCCGACCAAATAATCACTTCTCCACCGTTTCCTGCCTGCAACGCATCGGCTTTGATCAGGCTATCCCGACTGACAAACGTATATTGAGCATTGGGCAACGGCCCCCGCCCCAGATAATTACCCCCCACCCAGACCTGACCGTCACCCGTCCCACCGGAGGCATCAATTTCACCCTTCAATAGAGCGATTTGCTGTCCCAAAATAGCAACCTGACCACCGGTTGTATTCCCTGAAGCGACATCTATTTTTCCTGATACGATTGCCGTCCCCGCTTGTTCAGGAATCATCGTATGATCCAGTTTAACCGTATCATTTTGCACCGTTAAACGTGGATTGGCCTGTGCCCCCCGCGCCGCCACCAACTCCGGTAAACGAACGATAGGAATCGTATGATCCACCGCCATATTAGCCGCTTCCAAACGGTCAAACTCCAAACTCAACAAATGCCCCGGCTGCGATAGGCGTACCCAACGTTCTCCCGGCACCGCCGTTACCGAAACCGAACCGCCCGGTGCCGTTAAGGTGCCGGTGTTAATCACCTGACCCGCAAGCAAATTCAAACTTTGCCCCGGATTAACCCGTAAATCCCCCTCATTGATAATAATCCCCGGTTTATTACTACTAAAAATAAACCCAATCGGTTCCCCCACCAATTGACTATATTGATTGTCTCCATAGGCATTAAAAGTCCCCCCGGAAAACATGATTTTGTCCGCAGTCGTCGCGGTAAATGAAGCAGGAACATTGAGGGAAGCACTAGGCCCGAACACAATCCCCGACGGGTTCATCAAGAATAGATTGCTATTGCCCCCCAAAACCTGAATTAACCCATTGATATAAGAAGCAGAACCCCCATTCACCCGGGCAAGGATATTGGCAATGGCTGGATTGCTCCAGAAGTTAGCCGTTTGTCCCTGATGCAATCCGAACTGCCGGAACGTATGAAATAAATTCCGCCCCGCCTGCGT
>CALHCP010000136.1 GCA_937936705.1 uncultured cyanobacterium
AAACCGCCAGACCCAAGCCCGGTTCGCGTGTGTGGCCTGTGGAGCGAACCCCGGTGGGGGTCGGAAGCAGGAACCCGCCGAGGCAATGCTGCCCCTGAGCGCCGTAGGAATCTCCCGCCTTTAAGCCGGGGAGGATGTCAACTTGAGCATTCCCGTACAATGGGAACAGAGTGGGTAGGATGCGCCATGAATGACTGGTGGAAGCAATTCAATCATTTGGTGGTCGAGACCATCTTGACTTGGGATGAGCACGGGCAGGAATGGGGACAAATCCTCGACCAATGGGATGAGGAATTAGACCAAACCCTGTTGGAGTGGGAAGTACCGCTGGCAGAGACCGCCGCTTGGGTGGAGGGAACTCTCATTGCCTTAATGCAACCCCTGACCCAAACCCTCGACCCCCTGGTGATGGAGCAACCCGCCTGTATCGGCTGTAAACACTATCACGGTCAAGTGTACAACGGCCAGCTTTTGGTCTGTGCCATGCACCCCTACGGCGTGGGCTTAGAAACCTGCCCTGATTGGGAAGCCCTGTGGTCTTAATGGAGCTGAGGTCTCCCATCCATTCACTGCAACAACTGAGAAGTGATTGCAAAATTGGGCTGTCATTGCCGAGCAGCCGCCTGACTATGTAAATTTTGCTGAGATTCTCTAGGAGAATGGCAACCGGCAGAAAGCCATCTCGCCGAAACCCCTAGATGCTGGAGAACCCAAGTCGGGGGCGGCGCCCCGGCGACCGCCGTGCCGTAATTGATAGAGGTTCCCTTAGGGTGATGGGGCATCAGGCCCGCCACCTGGCACCGATGACCAAGAGCGCGGCACCGGACAAAAGCCCGTGACGAGGATTGAACTCGTGGCCTCACCCTTACCAAGGGTGTGCTCTACCACTGAGCTACACGGGCGAAGATGGTGGGCCGGGCTGGATTTGAACCAGCGTAGGCAGAGCCAGCGGATTTACAGTCCGCCCCCATTAACCACTCGGGCACCGACCCAAAACTCACCGAATTATTATCATACTATATCCGGGGATCAGTTACCGGCGAAGGTTGCGCCTGGGGTGGTATAGTGATTACTCAGCTTGGCAGGAGTCACACCATGGAATTAACCGACTTCAAACGGCAGATTGATGCTCTCCGCACGCGCCTGGGTCATGCCCAGGACTACCTTTGACCCAACGGCATTGACGGCGAAACTGAAAGATTTAGAACAGGTGGCCGGGCAAGCCGATTTCTGGGATAACCCGCACCGGGCACAAACCACTTTGCAGGCGCTGAACGATACCAAGACCAGCCTGGAACAATTGCGCCGTTGGCAGGCTCAAATCGAAGATTGTCAAACGATTGCCGACTTGCTGGACGTAGAAGCGGATGCAGCCCTTTGGGATGAAGGGTTGCATCTCCTGGCCGGATTGGAGCAGGAATTGGATCGTTGGGAATTGGAACGGCTACTCTCCCAGCCCTACGATCCCCTGGGAGCGGTACTAACGATCAACGCCGGGGCAGGCGGGACAGATGCCCAGGATTGGGCGGAAATGCTGCTGCGCATGTACACCCGCTGGGGGGAACGGCAAGGGTACAAAGTTCAGCTCACCGACTTGTCCGAAGGGGAAGAAGCGGGGATCAAATCGGCCACCTTGGAAATCCAAGGTCGGTATGCCTATGGATACTTGCGGGGGGAAAAGGGCACCCATCGCTTGGTGCGGATTTCTCCGTTCAACGCCAACGGTAAACGCCAGACCAGTTTTGCGGGCGTGGAAGTAATGCCGATGTTAGAGGAACAGATGGTAGAAGAGGTGGACATTCCCGAAACTGACTTGGAAATCACCACCTCACGGGCGGGGGGCAAAGGCGGCCAAAACGTGAACAAGGTGGAAACAGCGGTGCGGATCGTGCATATTCCCACCGGGTTGACGGTACGTTGTACTCAGGAGCGTTCCCAACTACAAAATAAACAAAAAGCCCTGGCTTTATTAAAGGCAAAGCTATTGGTGATTTTGCAGGAACAACGTCTGCAGGAAATTGCCCAAATTCGCGGGGATGCGGTGGCTGCCACCTGGGGCAATCAAATTCGCAATTATGTCTTTGACCCCTACCAATTGGTCAAAGATGTCCGCACCAAAACAGAAACCCCCGATGTAACCGGTGTATTAAATGGGAATTTGGATATTTTTATCCAGAGCTATCTGCGGCAGGAGCCGGAGTTGGAAATCGCCGTTTAAGGGCGCATCAATAGCAATCCTAATTGAATCGGGAACGGCGGTCGTTCTGGGGTTCTCCAGCATCTTAAGGGCACCTCTATAAATAAAATTACGGCACGGCGGTCGCAGGGGCGCCGCCCCCGACTTGGGTGTTCCATACACTCGGTACGCCGCGGTCGCAGGGGGGCACCCCCCGCTTGGTTTCTCCGTCATTGGGGCGTTCTGGCCAGATTGGCTCTACCCATTTGATGAATATGTCATAAATAATGGTTTTCCTATCGGTTCAATCGGTCTGTTAGAATCAAATCCATGAACCAATCTCTCCCTTCTGGGCGTAAACCCGACTGGCTGAGAGTGAAGTTAGGCCAAGGGCCAACCTTCGCCCAAGTCAAGCACCTCCTGCGGGACTTGCGCTTACACACGGTCTGCGAGGAAGCCTCCTGCCCCAATATCGGGGAGTGCTTCAGTCAAGGCACTGCCACATTTTTGATCATGGGGCCGGCCTGCACCCGTGCCTGCCCCTACTGTGATATTGATTTTGTCAAAAAACCCCCTGCTCCCGACCCCGCCGAGGCCGTTCAGTTGGCCGAAGCCGTGCAACGCTTGGGACTCCAACACGTTGTCATTACTTCGGTTAACCGGGATGACCTAGACGATGGGGGCGCAGAACATTTTGCCCATTGTATCCACAAAGTCAGGGAGTATTGTCCAGAAACTACCATTGAAGTGCTGATCCCCGACTTGTGTGGCAATTGGGCGGCTCTGGCGGTGATTTTGGATGCCCGCCCGGATGTCCTGAATCACAATACAGAAACGGTACCCCGATTGTACCGACGAGTACGCCCTCAAGGTGAGTACGAACGCAGTCTTATGTTACTAAGAAAGACCCGGCAGTTACGTCCTCAGATTTACACCAAGTCTGGTCTTATGGTGGGGTTAGGGGAAACTTGGGATGAGGTGGTGCAGGTGATGGCGGATTTACGGCAGGTGGACTGTGACATTCTTACTTTGGGGCAGTATTTGCAACCCAGCCCCAAGCATCTCCCGGTTGTCCGGTATGTCCCTCCGGCGGAATTCGACCAATGGCGCACGGTCGGGGAAGGGATGGGATTTTTGCAGGTGGTTGCTTCACCCTTGACCCGCAGTTCTTACCACGCGGCTGAAGTCCGGCGGCTGATGCAACGGCATCCGCGCTCCATCCCGTTGGCTTAGGCGAGGGGTCTGGGGGTGGCATCGCCAAACCCTAACTTTAATAGCGAATGGCGGTGAGAAATTCTTGAACTTTTTGCCAACTATAATCAGCGCAATCCGGGCGGTCGCTATTGATATGCACCAAACCCGTTTGCGCCCGGAACCAGGTGCGTTGGCGCTTGGCCAATTGCTGCGTATGCCGAATGATCAATGTCTGGGCTTGCTCGAGGGTGAGACGACCCTGTAAGTAATCACCGATTTCCCGATAGCCCAAAGTTTTTAATAGCGGGAGATCGTCCCCGTATTTTTGGCGCAAAAACTGCGTTTCTGCCACCAATCCTTGCGCCATCATGTGGTGGGTACGTTGCCTAATGCGTTGGTGTAATTGTTCACTGTCTAAATAGAGAAATAAGACGGGATAAGGGGGGATGCGCTGCCCCTGGAGCTGTGATAACGGTGTACCGGTGACGTAATACACTTCTAATGCCCGCAGGGTGCGTACCGGGTCATGGGGATGAATTTTATCGGCGCTGAGCGGGTCAATCTGCTGTAAAAAGTGATAACGTTCCCGTTGACTGTAGGTGGCCAACTGCTGCCGTAATTCGTGTTGGGGTGCGACCGGGGGGATGCACAATCCCTGTACCACCGCTTGTAGGTATAGCCCACTGCCGCCCACCAACAGGGGTATTTTCCCCTGCCCATGCCAGCGAGTCAGGAGTTGTTGCACCTGCTGCTGATACTGAGCCACCGTGATGGCTACGGTGGGAGCCACCCAGTCAATCAGATGGTGGGGCACTTGCGCCCGTTGCAGGGGGGTGGGCTTGGCCGTGCCGATATCCAATTCCTGATAAATCTGCCGGGAATCGGCATTAATAATGACACTGTTTAGCCGTTGTGCTAATTTGATCCCCAGCTCGGTTTTGCCGGTTGCCGTTGGCCCACTGATCACGATTAAAGCCAGGATTGCACCCCCTTGGCAAAATTTCCCTTATTTCCATTCTTAGGAAGTTTTTAGCCGTTTTGTGCTAAGATTTTAAGAGATTTAAGGTGTGTTAAATTCAAACTCACTTCTGGGGGATTTTGGCATGACCGCTGCCTACAGTGCTGAACAGATTCAGGTTCTTGAGGGTTTGGAAGCGGTACGCAAGCGCCCGGGTATGTATATTGGTAGTACAGGGCCGAAGGGGTTGCACCATCTGGTTTATGAGGTGGTGGACAATTCGGTGGATGAGGCATTGGCAGGCTTTTGTACCCACATTGAAGTGGATTTGTGGCCGGATGGTTCGGTATCGGTGACGGACAATGGCCGGGGCATTCCCACCGACATCCATGCCAAGACGGGTAAATCGGCTTTAGAGACGGTGATGACGGTACTGCACGCCGGGGGCAAATTTGGTGGGGACAACGGCGGCTATAAGGTGTCCGGCGGGTTGCATGGGGTGGGGGTGTCGGTGGTCAATGCCCTATCGGCGGAGGTGGAAGTGACGGTCTGGCGGGAAGGGCAGGAGTTTCGCCAGCGCTTTGAGCGGGGCAAACCGGTCACCGATTTGCTGAGTATGCCGTTGCGGGAGGAACGGCGGGGGACATCGGTGCGCTTCCGTCCCGATGCAGAAATTTTCAAAGAAACCACCGAATTTGACTTTGCCACCCTGACCAACCGCCTGCGGGAATTGGCCTATTTGAATGCGGGGGTGCAGATCAGTTTGCGCGATTACCGCAAGGAATCGCCCCGCATGGAAACCTTTTGTTATTTAGGCGGGATTCGCGAATACGTCAGTTATCTCAATCGGGATAAACAAGCCTTGCACGAGGAAGTGATTTATGTGCAAGGGGAACGCCATAATGTTGCCATTGAGGTGGCTTTGCAGTGGTGTGCCGATGCCTATGCCGACAATGTTCTCGGTTTTGCCAATAATATCCGCACGGTAGATGGTGGTACGCATTTAGAGGGGTTAAAAGCGGTCTTAACCCGCACGTTAAATAATCTCGCTCGTAAGCGCAATAAACTCAAGGAGCAAGATGCCAATTTAGCGGGGGAGCATATTCGGGAAGGTTTAGCGGGGATTATTTCTGTGAAGGTGCCCAACCCGGAATTTGAGGGGCAAACCAAGACCAAGTTGGGCAATACGGAAGTGCGGGGTATTGTTGACTCTTTGGTGGGGGAAATTCTCACCGAATTTTTGGAGATGCGTCCGCAAGTTGCCGATGCGATTTTAGACAAAGCTATCCAAGCCTACCAAGCGGCGGAAGCGGCTCGACGGGCGCGGGAGTTGGTGCGGCGTAAATCGGTTTTGGAGTCTTCCACTTTGCCGGGCAAATTGGCCGATTGCAGTAGCCGTGACCCTGGAGAATCCGAGCTGTTTATCGTGGAAGGGGATAGTGCGGGCGGGAGTGCTAAACAAGCGAGAAACCGACAGTTTCAAGCAATTCTCCCCCTGCGGGGCAAAATCATTAACATCGAAAAAACCGATGATGCGCGGGTTTACAAAAACGCTGAAATTCAAGCCTTGATTATGGCAATTGGTTTGGGGATCAAAGGAGAAGAGTTTGATGTGAACAAATTACGGTATCATAAGGTCATTTTACTGACCGATGCCGATGTGGACGGGGCACACATTCGCACCCTGTTATTGACCTTTTTCTATCGGTATCAACGTCCCATTATTGAAATGGGGCATATCTACATCGGTTGTCCCCCGTTGTACAAACTGGAGCGTGCCCGTCCCCGCCAGGTTATTTACTGCTACAACGACCGGGAATTGGAGCGGGTCAAACAAGAATTACCGGCTAATACTAACTACACGATTCAACGGTTCAAAGGGTTGGGGGAAATGATGCCGGAACAACTGTGGGAAACGACGATGAATCCCGAAACTCGTACTCTCAAACGGGTCACCATTGAAGATGCTGCTGAAGCGGATCGGTTGTTTACCATTTTGATGGGTGACCGAGTTCCTCCCCGGCGCGAATTTATCGAAACCTATGCTTCCCGGTTGAGTTTGGCGGAACTAGACATCTAGCCTCTCATTTGGCCTGTGAATGCTCCACTTATGACGCTTTGCGTGCATAAGCGGCTTCCCAATCCTGTTACCGGAGAGGGAGGCGGCATTCTCGCCTACTGCCAGGAACTTTTGCCTTTGCAGCACCCCAGGTCATTTCTGCCTGTGGGTTTTGGGTTCAATTTGTTATGCCAACTTTTGACCTGT
>CALHCP010000137.1 GCA_937936705.1 uncultured cyanobacterium
CGACCTATGCTAGAAAAATTGGAGGTACTCAATCAAACTACTTGCCCACCCTGCCCGTCCGGAAGTTAACGTCCGGAGTGCAGTCCGCTTCAGCGGTTTCGGTATCAATGGTCGGAACTGTTGCGGCACCCTGACCGGGGTTCAAGGCTTCGCAGAGACCGTCGGGCATATCCACCGCAATTTCCGTGCCGGTACCCGTATTAATTACTTTGGTGAACACGATCACAGCGGCGCCATAGCCTTTCAGGTCTTCAGACTTGGACGTAGCAGTCGCAGCAGCTTGCGTCCCGTCATCCCCTTCTACTGTATTGTCATACTCGTAGTTGCGGGTTTCCGTAGCCAAACCCAAGGACAAGGTTGTCCAATCCTCAGCAAAAGCACTGTTTTCCGTACGGAAGGCTTTTTGCGCCTTCGCCCAAGAACCCAGGTGACTACGGGCTTCACCTTGTTTGGCCTTGGCGGTCTGAGCCAGGAAGGAGGGCAGGGCAATCGCGGCCAGAATACCAATGATCACCACCACCACCAGCAATTCCACCAGGGTAAACCCTTCGTTGGCATTTTTCTTCGCCAAGTGCTGGAGCAGTTTTACTTTCAAATTAGCAGCCATGGATGTACTCCTAGAAAGAGAGTTGATTGGTTGAGGGGTTTGTTTTCCCCATTGCTAAGTTACCCAGGGCGTTGACCGGATCGATCAGGGGGATTGATTATTTTTAGTTATAGTTACGCGGCTTTAGCGGCTGTTTGAATAGTTTTGGCTTATGTTTGCTGGCTCGTCCCTGTCGGTGGGGGATGGCTTGGGCAAAGATTACCCCTCAATGCCCAGCCGTGCTTGCTCGAGCACCCGTGCCGCCGCCTCTAACCCCGCCAATTCTCTCTCATTCAGGGGCACATTCACCACCCGGCTGACCCCTTGCCGGTTCACGACGGTGAGTAAGCTCAGATACACTTTCCCCAAACCGTAATACCCCTCGGCCAGGCAACTCACGGGCAAAACCCGCTCCTGATGTCCCAAGATGGCGGCGACCAGGTGGTCAACCGCCAGAGCGATGCCGTAACTGGTGCTGCCTTTGCGCCGGATGACTTCCTGCCCTGCCCGTAAGACTTGCTGCCACAGGGGTTCCCGTTCCGCCGGGGGCATGTCCCAGGGCGCACCGCCGACCGTTACCCGACTCCACAGGGGCACGGCTTGCTCCCCGTGTTCTCCCAGGACAGGGGCATGGACACTGCTGGGCGCTACCCCTAATTTCTGCGCCAGCAGCGTTTGCCAGCGAGCCGTATCCAGCAATGTCCCGGAACCCACCACCCGCGCCGCCGGCAGTCCCGACCACTGCCAGGCGTAATAACTCATCACATCCACCGGGTTGCTCACCACCACCCAAACCGCTTCGCCCGCGACCGGCAGCAGGTTTTGCACGATCTCCCGGAGAATGTTGGCATTTTTTTGCAGCAAAACCAAACGGCTTTCGTCCGGGCCGCGGCGTGCCCCTGCCGTGATGACCACCACTTGGGCACCCTGGGCATCCCTATAGTCCCCTGACCGCACCCGCAGGGGTTCCAAAAAGGGGAGGCCATGACCCAAATCCAGGGCTTCCCCTTCGGCGCGCGGCCGGTCGGCATCCAGCAAAACCAATTCATCCGCCCGCCGGCGCACCGCCATCGTCAAAGCACAGGCCATCCCCACCTGCCCCGTGCCGACAATCACGACCTTGCGCCAACCCTGAGTAATCGTGCTGACTCCGTAGGGAAGTAGCAGCTCCGCAGCCATGCTTAGGCGGTCACTTCCGAGGTGGGGGTAGGCGTTTCCGCAGCCGGCCGCACCCGCCGGGTTTGCAATGCCGATTCGACGGCGTACATTTCCACATGGCTAAATAAGGTGGTGACAAACGCAAACAACAAAAAAGGTAAAGACAGCACCAAAATCAACCCCACGGCCGCCAAGGCGAAAACGGGACTGGTGGCAAATACCGATAGAGATACCGCTAAACTGAGAAAAATCACCACCAGCCAGGCAATCACCTGACCGTAAATGTCCCCAAAAGTCAGGGTACAGACAAACCGATAACGGCTCATTGGATTCACAGCAGTCGCCTCAAAAACTCGTATCTAAAACTTAACAGAAATACGCAATCATCCCCGGTTTTTCGCCCTAAATTGTCATATCCTGCCAAACAGCGTAATCAATCGTAATCTATAGTCATCCTACCTGAGTGGAGAATGGCGGTGGCCGGGGCGCCGCCCTCGACCTGGGTTCTCCCCCATCTGGCTGCGTCAATCAGGTCAGATGGCTACAGCTCTGGTTATTCCCATTAGACGCCCCCCCGGGTGCGCAGCGTCACCCGCAATTGATTGAAATACTGCAATCCCACCACCGTCGGCTGGGTGTGGGTAGCTTGGCTGGTTTCCACCCCAACGGTTTCTTCGCTTGGGGGGGCGGCGGGTGCCGCTGGCGCTGCGATGACCTCCTCCTGCGGGGGCGTCCGCCCGGTTTCCCCCACCAACGACCCCGGCTGAATCATCTGCCCCGCCGCAATGGTGGCGTTGTACACAGTACTGGCGGCCCCAATACAGCTTTGCGCCCCCACCCGCACCGTCCCGATCAGCAAAACCCCTGCCCCCACAATCACCCCGGTTTCCAGCACGATCCCTTCCCCGTGAGCGTGGAGAATCGTGCCCATCCCTAAACAAACCCCCGCCCCGATGCGAATGCGACTGCCGGGATTGGCAATCAGACAGACTCCCGGCGCGACGACCGCCTGGGGGTCCAGGGTCACCTCCCCCTGGATGTGGCTGGTGGTATGGACTGGGGCAGGAATGGTCAACACGTTAGGGTTTTTGAATGATTTGCTCAAGCACCCGCCGTTTCGCCTTGGGGTCAATCCCCAACAACCGCACGTATTCCCCTTGGTAATCCCGCAGCACACTGGCGAGGGCGGACAACACTTCCCCTTCCCGTTGACTGGCGGGCAGACTCACGCTCAACCAGGAACTGGTTTTGAACCGGCGGGCATCGGCGTGTTCGGCTCCCACCCGGTACCCCTGCGCCAGCAGTTGCCGCACCTGCGCCACCACCGCACCGTCTAACCCACCGGTAGCCGCCGAGGCACCCGTACTCACTGAGGAAGCGGCCGCAGGCGCCGAGTTCACCGTTGTCGGGGTCGGACTGCCTTGGGGGCGTTGGATGATCTGCTCGCTCACCCGCCGCTTCGATTTGGGGTCAATGGCAATCAACCGCACGTAGTCCCCCGGCGATTCCTGCAAAAGCTGGCCAATCGCCTGGGTAATTTCCCCCTCATGGCTACTGCTGGGCAAACTCACGCTCAGCCAAGAACTGGTTTTGAACCGGCGCGGGTCGGCCACTTCCGCACCGATCCGATACCCCTGGAGCAGCCATTGCCGCACCTGTTGCCCCAGAGAACCCCCGCTGGCACTGCTGGGACTCCCATCCGCCGCAGGGGATACCGTTGCCCCTGTCCCCGCCCGCTGCCCCGTCGGGGTCGGACTGCCTGGCGGGCGTTGAATGATCACTTCCCCGACCCGTTTTTTCGCCTTCGGGTCAACGGCCAGCAGCCGCACGTAATCCCCCTGGGATTCGCTCAGGAGGTTTTCAATGGCGGCCACCACCTCGTACTCATGGCGGGAGTCGGGTAACCCCACACTCAGCCAGGAACCGGTTTTGAACCGGCGCGGGTCGGCCACTTCCGCACCCACCCGATAGCCCTGCCGTAACCATTGCCGTACCTGTTGGCTGAAGTCGGGCGCCAGCGAACTGTTGGTTACCCGTGCCGCACCGGTAGCCGGACTGGCCGTTGCCGGGGCGGCAGCAGCCGTCGCCGGGGCGGCGGTGAAACGATCCCCAGGGCGCTGGATCACCTGTTCCCCCACCCGTCTTTTCGCCTTGGTATCAATCCCCAGCAGGCGCACGTATTCCCCCTGGTGCTCTTGCAGACAGGCTTCCAGCGCCTGCACCACCTCCGGCAAGTGGGTGGAAGCAATCGGGCTGCAACTGCGCCAAGAACTGGTCTTGAACCGGCGCTCATCCGCGTGTTCCGTGCCGATGCGATAGCCCTGCTGCAACCACTGCCGCACCTGCTCCACCACCTGCGGCGCCAACCGGGTAGCACCGGCGTAACCCTGATGTCCGTTACTCATCGCAGTTCCTTGTTTCAATGGGGCAATACATTCGATATTGGCGGCGCAGCGGTACCCGGCCCGCAGGGCATCGTTGATCCCGACCACATGCTGGGCAAAGGCCACATCCTCAGGACTCACCGGCGGCAGCCGATCCGCCTGCTGTTGGGTCGTAATAATCGAACCGGAGGCCACATACCGCCCCGCCGGAATTTCCACATCCTGGATCAAACAGTGCATCATCACGATACAACCGTCATTCACCCGGGCGTTAAATACCGTCGAACGAAACCCGATAAAACAGTTTTTGCCCACGTAGGCCGGGCCATGCACCAGCACCCCATGGGTAATCGAACTGTCCTCGCCGATCCACACCGAATAGGACTGGCCGTCCTCCCCCGTCACCCGCCCCTGCTCCAGGCCGTGGATGATCACCCCGTCTTGTAAATTCGTCCCCGCTCCAATGTGAAAAGGACTGCCCTCGTCCGCCCGAATCGAAGTCCCCGGCGCAATCAACACCTCCGGCCCGATCCGCACATCGCCGATGATATTCGAAAAAGAATGCACAAACGCCGTCGGGTCAATCTGCGGTTCCGCCAAACTTTTCGACCACGGGGTGGGGGGAGCCGCCGCACTACGCACTGTCATAACCTCTGCCTCAACGCAACATTCAGAAGTGGGTCGCGATCCCCATTCACTCTCTGGGCATGAATCCAGGAATGAATGAATCGAATCAGCTAACTACGAGCCTGCGCCCGTTTGCTGTATAGTAATTGTCCTGCAATCGTCACCGTATCAATGATGCCAATCACGGCGGCATCCACCGGCAGGGGGTCGCCCCGGTCAATCTTGCGGGCGGAACTCCCCAGCGTCACCAGCACCCATTCGTCCACCCCGGCTCCCACCCGGTCGGCCGCCACCTGATACCCCGGCGTCAATTGCCCTTGGATGTCCACCAACTGCACCAGGAGGAATTTCACCCCCTGGAGCGTGGTTTCTTTTTGGGTACTGACCACCGTGCCCGCCACCCGACCGATTTGCATTAGGGGCGCAGGTAAGGACGGACATTGCTGGCATCTTCCCGGAACTGTTGCACCTGCTCCGTATAGCGGATGGGCAACACGTATTCCAGGTTTTCGTGGGGACGGGCAATGATGTGGTGGGACAACATCTGTCCCCCTGCCACCCGCTTGACGGACTCAATCCCGGCTGCCACGGAGGCCTGCACTTCGGACACATCCCCCCGCACCGTCACCGTCACCCGGCCACTGCCGATCTTTTCATACCCCACCAAGGTCACCCGCGCCGCTTTCACCATGGCATCCGCGGCTTCCACCACCGCCGGAAACCCCAAGGTCTCGATCATTCCTACTGCAATTGGCATGACATTATCCTCCTAACCTACCGTGATCACTAAACCCGAAACTGTTCCACTTCTGGGGTGTAGCGGATGGGCAGCACGTACTCCAGATTTTCGTGGGGACGGGCAATGATGTGGTGGGACAGAACCTCTCCCCCCGCCACCCGCTTCGCCGACTCAATCCCCGCCGACACCGACGCCTGCACCTCGGACACATCCCCCCGCACGATCACCGTCACCCGACCGCTCCCGATCTTTTCATACCCCACCAAAGTCACCCGCGCGGCTTTCACCATCGCATCCGCGGCTTCCACCACCGCCGGAAACCCCTTGGTTTCGATCATTCCCACTGCAATCGGCATGAATTCAACTCCTTTGTTGCACAATGTAAAAATCGAGTTACAATTGACAAAAAATGTTTGTCAATTATAAGAATGGCTACTCGCTCAAACCCTGATAGGGACGGGGATAGCGAACTTAGCTTACTTCAATTTTCAGCATAAGTCCCCCAGGTCACCCTTGGCAATCATACACCCATGAATGTTTGAGATAGGTGGGATTAGTTTGGCTAATCATTCCCGATTTTCATCAGTACAAATACCTAATATGATTGCCGCAGGGAACCCATCCCTTGGGGAACCCCAATTCAGGGCAGAGCTTGGGTGCCGGGTCGGCCTACAGCAGTAGGATGGGCCCCTCTCCAAACGGAAATTCTCTGACCAGAACGCCCCCCTGACGGAGAACCACAGCGGGGGGTGCCCCCCTGCCACCGCTCATTCTGAATAAGTCTGAATCAATAGAGGTTACCCCGCTGCGACGGCTATTCTGAACTCATGTAGGATGGCTATGGCAAGGGTTTCGCCTCAATCAATTTTGGGCAATTTCGCCCTGGGGCGGTCGGCATTTAGCCTTAAACCGGCATTCAACCATAAAGCAAACCATCAGGAATGGCCAAGCCGGTGATGAGATTTGAACTCACGGCCGCTCGATTACGAATCGAGTGCTCTACCGCTGAGCTACACCGGCACTTAAAATATAAGAATATCAAAAATAGCAAAATTTACCGACGCTAGGCATGGCAAACCGAGACGAGGAACAGTTTCTGCGGTTGCAGGCGGAGGCGCAAGCCCCCTATCGCGGCCTGCGGCAGTTTATCTATGTGGCCTTTGCCCTGTCCGGTTTGGCGGGGGCGTTTAT
>CALHCP010000138.1 GCA_937936705.1 uncultured cyanobacterium
GCCCCCTCTCCCTTGGGGAAAACCCCGCCGTTCCCCTGCCCCGGAACCCAGGGAAATCGTTGGCGTGGCGCCGGTAGGCAGCAATGACTTTGTGCCGGTGATGTTGGCGGCTTTGTCGGTGGGGCTGCTGCTGTGGGCGGGGTGGGGCTAGACGGTGCCTGGGACGTTTTACGGGGTGGGTTGCGGCCCGGGAGACCCCGAACAGATGACGCTCCAAGCCTGGAAGATTTTGCAACGGGTGCCGCTGATCGCCGTTCCCCGAGGCCGCCGGCATGCGCCGGGGGTGGCGGCGCAAATTATTCAGCAGTATGTCCCCCCTACCACGCCGATTTTACCACTGGAGTTTGCCTTCAGCTCTGATGTCGCACTCACCCAGCAATGTTGGCAGCAGGCGGTGGCGCAGCTGTCAGTTCCGCTGCGGCAAGGGTTGGATGTGGCGTTTGTGTGTGAGGGGGACAGTAGTTTTTACAGCACTTTTACTTATCTGGCGCAGGGGTTGGCTGCCTATCCTGAAATTGCCGTTCGGGTGATTCCGGGGGTGTGTTCCCCCTGTGCGGCGGCGGCGGCGGTGGGGATGCCTTTAGTCAGCCAGCAGGAGCGTTTACTGATCCTGCCGGCGGTGCATCGGCGCACGGATTTAACCGCGGCCTTGACCCAGGCGGAAGTGATTGTCCTGCTGAAAATGGCGCAGCAGTACCGAGATATTTGGCAGTGTTTGCAAACCCATGATTTACTGGCTGCCAGCTATGTGGTGGAGTGGGTGGGCTGGCCGCAGCAGCGCATTTATCGCAATTTGCAACTCTACCCGGATTTGCAGTTATCTTATTTTTCGCTTATGGTGATTCGGTCGCGGGGGTAAACGACTGCCCGCAACTACAGGTCTGGCGGGCGCCGGGATGATTAAACCGGAAACTGCCGCCGACTAAATCCTCCGTGTAGTCCAAGGTTAAACCTGCCAACAAACGTTGCTGATCGGCGCGGATGACCACCGTGATGCCTGTCACTTCTGTAACCAGATCGATTCCCGACCGGATGGTGTCCGGATATTCTAAATCCAATGTATAGACATAACCGGCACAGCCCCCCGCCGCCACCCCCAACCGCAAGCAGGTGTGTTCCTGCCCGATGCGCATCTGCCAGTGATGAATGGCGGTCACGGCCGCCGGGGTGAGGCGCAGGTTGAGACTCATGGGGGGTTAGTCTTTGGAGGTTATGGTGATTTTATCAACGATTACGGCGGGGGTAAAACTGCCGTCCTGCCAGTCTGCCTCGGCGCCCAAAACCAGGTCTGCTTGCAGTATCTCGTACACATTGCCGGCAATCATGGTATCTTTGACCCGGCCTTGGATGTGGCCGCCTTGCACCCAGTAGCCCAAATCCACATTCACCGCAAAGTCCCCGGAAATATCGGCTCCGCCGCCCAAGACCTGGTCCACCACCAGCCCGGTGTCCAACTGCCGCAACAGCGCCGCATCGCTCAGGGCACCCGGTTCGACCCACCAATTCACCAGGCTGGGAAAGGGGGCACGGGTGAGACCGGGGCGAAAGCCGTTGCCGGTGCTGGGTTCCCCCCATTGGCGGGCGGTGTACTGGTCGGTGTAAAAGCGGGTGAGGATGCCCTGCTCGATCAGCGTCAGGGGTTGGGTCAAGACCCCCTCATCATCAAAGGGACAACCGTGCAGGGGCACCTGGGGTTGCTGGCGGCAGGTGAGATGGGGATGGGCGACCCGTTCCCCCCGTCGGTTGCCCCAGGGGGAAGCCCCGTCCAGGACTTGGCGGCCATTCAGGGCGGCTTGGACGGGTTCCCAAAGCAAATCGGCGGCTTTGCGGGTCAGGAGAACCGGCCAATGACCGGCGGGGATGGGGACGTTTTGTTTCGCCCAGGCGAGGGCTTGGCATAACCGTTGTCCCAGGGGTTCCGGCTGAAAGCGGTGGTCTGTCCGCTGCTGCTCGGCCACGGCCAAGAAATCGTCCCCCCGCACCCACTCGCAGGCCAGACCCACCTCCAGGGCGGTTGTCCGGTAGCTGTAGTCCAAGCCCTGGGAATTCACCAAGCGGGTCAGGGATTCCTCCCAACTGAGTCCCCCCTGGCAGAGCACGTCGGGGAATTCTTGGCGTACCAGTTCGATCAGGGCTTGCCCCCAGGGGATCAAATCCGCAGGGGTTAAGGGGGGGAACACTTCGGCAAACCGCTGCGTGCCGCCGGATGCGAACGCCGGCGGTTCGGGGGAGTTTAACGCGGAGGCGGCTAGGGCTTTGGCTACCAGGGCGGCGGGGTCAACCGCGCCGGCGGCCACCGCGACCCCCGGTCGTCCGTCTCGCCACACCCAAAGCGCCAGGGTGGCCGCTTGGGTGCGTTCGATGGCTTTGAGCCGGTTGGCCTCAAAATTCACCGGCTGCGCGGTGTGGGTTTCGATCTGCACCTGCGCCGCCGTGGCTCCGGCTCGTTGCGCCTGGGTGATCAGTTCAGCCGCCAAACGGTCGGTGGTCTCATCCATCGCTTTTGCTCGTCCCGGTCTCCAGGGTGACATCAGTGACATAATTTTAAGCAGAAAAGAACCCACAAAGTCGGCTAAAATGCTGTACAGTTAAAATCCTGATTTTTGCTTGCTCTTTGGGAGTCCGCCCTCCATGCCGAAAAAAGAGTTTTCCCTTGACCAACTGAACATCCAGGAAGGGGATCCGGTGTGGTTCCGCAATGAAAAGGGAGCCAAATTTATTTTTACCGTCAAATCTCTCTACATCAAATCCAACGGTCAACCGATGGCGACCCTGAGCTGCCGCAAGGCGTGGGGGGATGAGCAGTACGCCCTGCCCGCCCTGCTTCTGGAAAAGGTGCCCCAGGAAGTATTGGATAAAATTGCCCAAGCCCGCGAAGCCAGGAAAGCCGCCGAAGCGGCACAGAGCACCCGTGGGGAACGCCCGGAGCGACCCGAACGCCCGGAACGTCCGGTTTTGGATCCAGGCAAACCTGCCCGCCCCCGCAAATTTAACTTTGACCGGCGTTAGCCAGCCAAATTTCCATGCGGGTACCGGGGGGGCTGATCAGAACAATGCGTCCGCCCATTTGCTGCACCAATTCTTGCACCACGGCTAAACCTAAACCATTGCCAGGGGTGAGGTCGGCAGTTTGTTGACCCCGATAATGCCGCTCAAAAACCCGGGTTTGTTCTGCCGGCGGAATCCCCGGCCCGTCATCCGCTACCCAGATGAGCACCCCGGCGGGGGTGGCTTGGGCACCCACCTCGATGCGGCCGCCGGCGGGAGTGTATTTGAGGCTGTTGTCCAGTAAATTGCTGACCACTTCCCGCAGGGCGAGGGCATCCGCCTGGGCAGTTAAATCCGGGGGAATGGGTTGTGCGTCCAGGGTTAAGCCCCGCTCCTGCGCCGTCCACTGCGCCGCCGTCACCAAGGGAGTGAGGACATCGGCGACCCGCACCGGCTCCAGGGTGAGGCCGGGGAGCAGCAAGGGGACGGCACCCCCGGGTAAGAGGGGTTGAGGGGCAGTCGGTTCTAAACGGTTGAGGAGTTCTTGGATGCGTTCGGTTTGGGCTAACATACCGGTCACCACCTCCTGGTCTTTGGCGGATTGCAGACGTTTGCGCAGGAGTTTGGCAAAGGTATTCAGGGCACTCAGGGGGCTGCGCAGTTGGTGCAAAACGGTGGCGAACAATTCCTGGGTTTGCGTTTGTTGGGTCACCAGGGTCTGGGTACGGGTTTGCCACGCCTGCCGTTGCTGCTCCAACCCCCAGGCGGCCACCAAGGCCTGGGCTGCCCGTTGCAATTGCTCCCGTTCCCAATCACTCCACAACATCCCCGGCCGCAACAGCACCAGCAACCCCAGCAAGACTTCCCCCTGCACCAAGGGCAAGACCAACTGTTCCGGTTTGGCATGGGTCAACCAGGAACCACCGGGTAAAGCCGCCTGGGTGCGCGGATAGGTGGCCACCGGGGTAAACGACCAATTTTCGGCCGGTTGCCGTAGATAAAGGGTACAGCGAGCGACTTGGAAGACATGACCCAGCAGTTCCACCTGACCCTGGCACAGGTTCATAAATTCCGGGCTGAGGGGCGGCGTGAACATGGGGCAATCGGTTCAGGTGAATTTGTTTATCAATAGCGAGTTTCAGTCCCTTGCTCTGACTGCTGGTATTGGTTATTTTATTACTTAAACCCTTTGACGTGCGTTAGCCTTTGGCAGGAACGGGTCTGTACGGTGAATTGCGGGGCTTGAAACCGGCTCAATTGCGCCAGTTGCAACGGTTGTACCGAGTCCGGTTGCCTCAAAATGTGTTAATCACCCCGGAACTGGGACAACGGTTGTGGCAGGTCACGACGACGATTGCGGCGCCTCTGTGTCTTTATGTGAACCGGCGGGGACAGGTGATGCGGGTGGCGGTGGGCACCCCGGAAACGACGCGGGTGCCGTTGTATGAACTGCCGCGCTACGGGGCGGGACGGCTGGCGGGCTGGCGGTGTCTGAGTACCCGGTTGTCCCCCGATGCGCCGAGTGGTGGGGACTTAACCACCCTGATGGAGCAGCGTTGGGATGCCCTGGTAACGGTTCATCATCAGTACGCTTATTGGGCGTATCCAGGGGCGACCACTTGGGTCTTGTCCGAGCGGTTAGCGCTCCCGGAATTGGCGCAACAGGATTGGCTGACCCAACTGCAACAGGCGGAACAAGCGCGCCACCCGGTGACTCCCAGCCCACCGGAAACCCAGCGGGTCATTTTGGTGGGAACCCGACCCGCCACCACGGATGTAGCCAGCTTCCAGGCGGGTTTGCAGGAAATGGAGTTATTGATTACCAGCGCCGGGGCGCAGGTGGCCGCTACGGTGGTGCAGATGCGGGCGGTTCCCCAGGGGTTAGGAGCCGGTAAAATCCAAGAGGTACGGCGGGCGGGACGGTTGCACGGGGTGAATGTGGCGGTCTTCAACGGCGATTTGTCCCCGGCGCAGGTGCGTAATTTGGAACGGGAATTGGAAATGCAGGTGGTGGATCGCACCGAATTGATTTTGGATATTTTTGCCCAGCGCGCCCGTTCCCAGGCCGGTCAGTTGCAGGTGGAATTGGCGCAGTTGCAGTACCGTTTAACCCGATTAACCGGTCAGGGGCAGGCCCTCTCCCGGTTGGGGGGCGGCATCGGCACCCGCGGGCCGGGGGAAACCCGCTTGGAAACAGAACGGCGGACGATTCAACGGCGGCTGGCACATCTGCAAAAACAGGTGGAACAGTTGCGCCAACATCGCAGTCGCCTGCGGCAGCAACGGCAACGGCGGGAAGTGCCGACGGTGGGGCTGGTGGGGTACACCAATGCGGGTAAATCCACCTTGTTCAATGCCTTGACCCGCGCCGAAGTTTATGCTTCCAACCAAGTTTTTGCCACCCTTGACCCCACCAGCCGCCGGTTGGTGTTAGCGGCTGACCCGCAACCGATTGTCTTAACCGATACGGTGGGATTTATTGAAAATCTCCCCCCGCCCCTGTGGGATGCCTTTCGGGCGACCTTGGAGGAGTTAACCGAAGCAGATTTACTGCTCCACATTGTGGATTTATCGCATCCCGATTGGCCGGCGCAAATTCAGGCCGTGGAAAGCTGTCTGGCACAAATGTCTCCCGTCCCGCCCCCCACCTGGATGGTGTTTAATAAGCTGGATCAGGTGGACAGTGAGACCCTGCGGCAGGCGCAGGCGTTGTACCCCCATGCTCTGTACATTGCCGCCCGGGAGCGGATTGGCTTGGAGACCCTACGCCGGGCGTTGGTGGGGTGGTTGAACCCGGCTCTGGCCAGCTAACCTGGATGAAGTATCTTGCTGTAACATTCATGGAACAATGGACACCGGTTTTGCTGGTGATGGGACTCATCATTCTGCTCCTGGGGCTGCTGCCCTGGGTGCTGACGGATTGGGTGGTGTTGAGCCGCCGCTGACCTGGCACATTTCGGCCTTGGTGCGCTATCCCCTCTATGGACTCTATGGGGTCTTGTTGCTGCCTCTGCCGTTTTTGGCTCGCCTCCAAGGGCAAATTGGGGTCGCTTGGAGCCTGGGGCTAGGGGTGCTGTTAGGGTTGGTACTGCTGCACGGTCTGCTCAGCCAACAGGTGCGAGTGGATGAGCAGGGCTTACAAGTCGTCTATCCCGCTTGGGTGCCGCGGTGGTTGGCAGCGGGCTGGTCGGTGGATTGGCGTGACCTGACCCACATCCACACCCGTCCTACCGGGCAAGGGGGCAGGGTGCATTACCTGGTTACTGCCGCTGGTCAAGGTTATCTGCTCCCCATGCGGGTGGCGGGTTTTGGCCGTCTGCTGACCACCATCACCCATTACACCGGCTTACCGACCGCCAGCCTGAAACCCCTTGCCCAACCCTGGATGTATGCCGCCATCGGGCTGTGTGTGCTGATTCTATTGCCCGTTGACCTGTGGTTGATCGCCGCCAGCTTCCGGGGTTAAGCCGGTTCCCAAATGGCGGGTTTGGGGGCAGCGGGTCGCTCCAATTGCCGCCCCACCCATAACCCCAGCGCGGCTCCCAGTTCTCCTCCCACCAGGGAACCCACCAGCGAGCCGGTCAGAGAGCCGACCAAACTACCCCACAGGGGTTCGACCCACAGCCCCAGAATGCCACCGCCGACCGCACCGAGGAGCGAACCCGCAAGGGAACCGACCAGCGAACCGGTGTATAGACAAAAACCCGTCAGACCCGTCATCATTGCCTCCCATGGCCATCTAGTTGTAATTGTAAACTTTACTTAGAGAAAGCCGTAGTAGCTCAGGGGATAGAGCATCCGCCTTCTAAGCGGTCGGTCATAGGTTCAAATCCTATCTACGGCGTTGCGCCAAGGGCGATGACTAGCAGTTATTTCAAAAGGGCACCTCTATTTGTGGGAACCGGTAGAAAATCATTCCCCTGGGATAGGGAGTTTATAGAGAACCATGCCCCTGCGACTGCCATCCTCAACTAGGGTCGCCGGCCACCGCCCCGTTTGGTTAAGGATAGGGCGGACGGCTGCGCCGTCCTATAATCCAGCCGTTGCCCATACCCAAGGCGGCCTGGGGCAGGCCATGCCGGAAGTAACGCCTGTGGAGATAAGAGCAACGGTTGCGCCCTCGGCTTAGGAACCCGCCGCAGTGACCCAGGGGCGGCTCGATGCCACCTCTCGTCGCCGTAGGCATCCCCGGAGGATGTCAATTCCACCCCCTACCCACCCAACTGCGCCTGATAGGCGGCTGCGGTTAGCAATTCTTGGGTTTCCTCCGGCTGGGTGATTTTAATTTTTAATAACCACCCTACCCCATAAGGGTCTTCCGCAATCCGTTCCGGGGCATCAACCAACTCGCTATGCACCTCGGTCACCACCCCCGAGACCGGCGCATACAAATCCGAAACCGCCTTCACCGACTCAATGGTGCCAAACCGCTCTCCCCGCTGCACCGTCTGACCGACCGGGGGCAATTCCAGGTAGGTAATATCCCCCAATTCATCCACCGCAAAGGCCGTAATTCCCACTACCGCCACATCATCCCTCAGGGCAACGTACTCATGGCTGGCAGTATAGTGTAATTCATTTGGGTAAGTCAGGGTCATATTCACTCAGGCCGGGTGTAAAACGTTCTTTTTACTACTGTAACCGGCAACTCCTGTTCCCGTACCCGCACCGTGAGGGCGGTGCCCAACTTCGCCCAATCCGTATTGACATAAGCAAACCCAATCGGTTGTCCCAGACTCAGGGATAGGGTTCCACTGGTCACCCGTCCCACCGTTTGCCCCTCCGCTTGCACCGGATAGCCGGGGCGAAAAATCCGCCGCCCCGTCCCCCGCAAACCTACCAATTTCTGGGCGACCCCTTGTTTTTTTTGCGCCAGCAACGCAGCCCGCCCGCTAAAATCCCCCTTCTCCCAGTTCACCAACCAGCCTAATCCCGCCGCCAACGGTGTCATGGTTTCATCCATATCTTGTCCGTATAAATGTAGTCCCGCTTCCAACCGCAACATATCCCGTGCCGCTAGCCCACAGGGGACTGCCCCTCGCTGCAGGAGCGCCCGCCAGAGGGCTTGACCCACCGCCGGTTCCGCCTGAATTTCCCAGCCGTCTTCCCCCGTGTAGCCGGTGCGAGCCAGCCAAAGCGACCCGAAGGTGGTGCTGACCCTCTGGTGGCCAAACCGCGGGATGACATCCAAGGCAGCGGGGGTCAAGGCTTGAAGGATGTCGGTCGCCTGCGGGCCTTGCAAGGCCATCAGTACCCCAGGGGTGCGCTGAATGGCCAGATGGGGTAAATGGCGGTGTAACCAGGCTAAATCTTTGGTGGTACAGGCCGCATTGACAATCAGTTTCACCTGGGTATCGCTCTGCACGTAGAGGATGATGTCATCGAGAATTCCTCCCTGCTCATTCAACAAAACCGTGTAGCAGGCTTGCCCCGGTTTAAGCCCGGCAATATCCGTAGGAATTAAGAGATTAACACGGTCTAAAACCTGTTCCCCTTGGATCTCAATTTGCCCCATGTGGGAAATGTCAAATAATCCCGCTTGAGTTCTCACCGCGCGGTGTTCCGGCGTTAAACCGATAAATTGTCCCGGCAGCAGCCACCCGGCAAACTCCGTTAACTTCGCTGTATCTTGATAACAGTCATAGAGCGGGGAATGTTGCATGGGATTTTCAATTCAGTAACGGTTTTGCTGGTGCCTCGCCGAACCCCTTGGTATAATAACCCAATAAATCGGCAATTCTAGGATAGACAACCATGCCTTCGGAAGTTCAGGCTCGCATTGATGCTCTGGTCAAAGCAAACAAAATTATGGTGTTTATGAAGGGCACCAAACTCATGCCCCAATGTGGTTTTTCCAACAATGTGGTGCAAATCCTCAATGCGGTTGGGGCGGTCTATGAAACCTTTGACGTGCTGAGTGACTACGAGATCCGGCAAGGGATCAAGGAATACAGCAATTGGCCGACTATTCCCCAGGTGTTTATCAATGGGGAATTTATCGGCGGTTCGGACATCCTGATCGAAATGTACCAGTCCGGGGAATTGCAAGAAAAAGTCGCCGTAGCTATGGCTTCTTAAAAATCCTTGCTTCCCCAACCGGGAGCCACTTTTGCCGCCTGTAAAATGAAGGCAGCTAGTTGCGCCAACTCTTGATCCGTAGCCGCTTGGGGAGCCAATTCCCGGCAGATATAGCTATCCTCCGTCCCGGCGTAATTTTGGGGCAAGCGGGTAAACTGCACCAGCGCGGCAATGTTATCCCGAGGCGGGTTGGCTCCTTGTAAATCCTGCAACGACAGGGATACCCGCGGGTTGGGCAGGGTGGCTCCCCCCACATGGCAGTTAATACAATTGCTTTCAAACAACTGTTTGCCCGCACTCAGGTCTTGCGCGGTAAAGGATTGCTCGGCACCTGTGGCATCCGCCTTCAGACGCACCGGCTCAGTCACCTTGAGATAGCGACTCACGTAGGGGTCGATCCGGGCGGCCAAGGCCGGTGGCATGAACCACGTCCACACCACCCAGCCGACCAACAAAGCCCCGATTAGTAATGGATTTTGCCGCCGCCCCACTGGATCCCCCGCACTTTCGGTTGAATCAAAATATGTCCGGCAATAGCGTACAAGTCATCCTCGGTCAAGTCCCGCATTTTGGGATAAATGTCGGCACTGGCGAGACTGGGATGGATTTCCGCAATTGGGGTCAAACCATCGTAACTGGTGGGATTTTTCATGTAGTCCACCAGCGCCTCGATGTTATTCCGGGGGGGGGTCGCCAAGGCTAAGGATTCCGGGTCAAGTCCCACCACCGGGTTGGTTTTGGTAATCCCGCCCGCATGGCAGGTGGCACATTTGGCGTTGAATAACCGTTTGCCCCGTTGGGCTTCTTGTAACGTTAAAGTAGCGACTTCACCCTTATCATTCAAGGGTACGGTGCGGGTCGCCGCATCCAACTCCACCGCCCACGCCGGAGCTACGCACCCCAGACAGAGGCACAGACTCAGTAATAGCCACAGGCACGTTCTGACCATAGTTCTCCTTGATAAGCCCAACACAACAGCAGCACCCTTTAGCTTAGCAGGAATCCGGGGGTCACATAGCGATGTCCTACCGGTTGACTCACCGGTGTATGGAAACGCAGTAAGCGGCCAAGGGTAGTTTTGAGTTGGGTGCGGGGCACAATCATATCCACGAACCCGTGTTGCAACAGGTATTCTGCCGTTTGGAAATTATCGGGTAATTTCTCCCGCAAGGTTTGCTCAATCACCCGGCGTCCGGCAAAACCGATCAATGCCTTCGGTTCGGCTAAGATTAAATCCCCTAGCATGGCAAAACTGGCCGTTACCCCGCCGGTGGTGGGATGGGTCAGGACGCTGATATACAGTAAATTGGCCTGCCGGTGTCGCCCCAACGCCGCCGCCGTTTTCGCCATCTGCATCAAACTCAACATCCCTTCTTGCATCCTCGCCCCGCCGGAGGCACAGACGAGAATGACCGGTAAACGGGTTTGGGTCGCCTGCTCCACCAAGCGGGTAATTTTTTCCCCCACCACCGAACCCATACTGCCGCCCATGAAATTAAAATCCATCACCCCCAAGGCGACCGGCGCTCCCTCAACCTTACCGAATCCGGTTTGAATCGCATCACTGAGGCCGGTTTTGTGCTGCATTTCCCGCAGCCGTTCGCTGTAGGGTTTGCGATCCACAAAATGCAGGGGGTCACTGGCCGTCAGATGTTCATTCAACGGTTGCCAAGTGTCGGCATCCAGCAGTTGTTTCAGGCGTTCATGGCTTTTGACCGGATGATGATAGCCGCACTCAGGACAGACTTTGTTATTCAGATGTAAATCTTTTGTATAGGTCAAAGCGCCACAGGCAATGCACTTTGTCCACAGACCATCGGCGATTTCCCGTTGTTGTTGCTCCTGACTGAGGGGGGCGGCCTTGGGTCGGTTGGCGAACCAATCAAACAAACTCATGCGCTGGCCTCCAGGGGTCCGTTTGCATCTTAGCAGGGATGGGGGAAACCCCAACGCAGCCATCCTACCTGAGTTGAGCATAGCGGTTGCAGGGGCGCAGCCCCCGTTTTGGGTTCTCCAGCCGATCGCTTCACCCATTAAGTTATGTGGCGACAGGGAACCTCCATGGAATTGGGTATAGGCGGTCGCAGGGGCGCAGCCCCCATTCTGGGTTCTCCAGCCGATCGCTTCACCCATTAAGTTATGTGGCTATATGGAGTCCGTAGCGGTCGGTTCGATCAAACATTAAACCGAAACACCATCACATCCCCTTCTTGGACGAGATATTCTTTGCCTTCACTGCGAATTAACCCTTTTTCCCGTGCCGCCGCCAGCGAACCACACCGCACTAAATCCTCATAACTAATCGTTTCCGCCCGGATAAAGCCCCGCTCAAAATCCGTATGGATCACCCCGGCGGCCTGAGGAGCCAACATCCCCGCCTTAATCGTCCAGGCGCGGGTTTCCGTCTCTCCGGTGGTTAAAAAGGTGCGCAGCCCCAACAAATCATAGGTCGCCCGAATCAGGGCTTGTAACCCACCACTTTTCACCCCTAAGCTGGCCAGATAATCGGCTCGTTCGGCGAGCGAAAGTTCGGTCAATTCCGCTTCCACTTGGGCGGATACGCGCACCACCTGCGTCTGCTCCTGTTGCGCCAGCGCTTCCACCTGAACCGTCCAGGCATTACCCGTCGCTAAATCCGTTTCACTGACATTGACGGCATAGATCATGGGTTTGGCGGTTAATAAATCCAAAGGGCGTAAAATTGCCCGTTGTTCTGCGGTTAAATCCATTTGCCGGACTAATTGCCCCTGATTTAATCCCGCCGCCACTTGTTGTAATAATTCCACCTCGGCTTGGGCATCTTTTTGGGTGCGAGCCAGCTTTTTTTGCTTGTCTTGCCGGCGTTCCACCTGCTCTAAGTCGGCAAGAGCCAGTTCCAGATTGATCACCCCAATATCCCGCACCGGATCCACCGAGCCGCTCACATGGATAATGTCCGGGTCGTCAAAACAACGCACCACGTGGACAATCGCATCCACCTGGCGGATATGGGACAAAAACTGGTTGCCCCGCCCTTCCCCGCGACTGGCTCCCTCCACCAACCCGGCGATGTCCACAAATTCAATCTGCGCCGGGACAATCTGCCGCGAACGGGAAAGTTTCGCCAACACGGTTAAACGTTCGTCCGGGACATTGACCACACCCCGGTTCGGTTCAATCGTACAAAACGGATAATTTTGGGCATCCGCCTTGGCATTTTCCACCAGGGCGTTAAACAGGGTTGATTTTCCCACATTGGGCAGCCCCACAATTCCAGCTTTGAGCATCCTCCGTCCCTAACCATTCCTCCGGGATCGTAACATTGGTGACCGGCGCGCGACACTGCCCCAGGCGGAAACTCAGCGGGTCGCAATCACATTCAAGCTGATCAACGTATCCAAAATGCGAATCCGACTACAATCAGGAAATAAATTAAACTCGCTGACCTGTTCATAATCGCTGAATCCCGCCTGGGCAATATACATCCCCAAAATATCAAAATCTAACCCCGCCTTATGCACATCATATTCATCGGTTTGCCCCCCAAAGATGATCCGCATTAAGTGCATCCGTTCTTCGGGCATTAAATTGGGGTTGCAATACAACCAACACAATATCCGCAAATCCGGCACACTAATCATTAACTTGCCGCCCGGTTTTAAGACCCGTCGCCATTCCATCAATACCCGCAATAATTCATTATTTAATGTGTGGTGAAAATGCTCCAAAACATGACTGGTATAAATCACATCAACCGATTCATCGGCAAAGGCACTTAAATCGGCGGCATTCATCACATAATCCACCTCCGGGCGGGGTTCCACATCCACGATTTTCCAATCCGGGTGCGGACGAGTACCACCAATATGCAGCCGTAAGACCATCCGTTTGCCTCCCCAATCAACTGAATGCCACCAAAGTATGCTGTTGTAACAATGACTGCGCCTGTGCCACCACCGCGCCGGGGAGGGGGACATAACTCAGTTCCGGGGCAAATTTTTGCCCTTCTACCAACGCCCACTTCATGAATTTTCTCAGGGTTTCGCCTTTGCTTTTATCGTCATATTTTTGATAGATGAGAAACCACGAATAGCTGACAATCGGATAGGCTTCTGGAGAGACCGGATCAGGGATGAACCCCCGCAACTTGGCATCCAATTTCACATCGGCAACGGCTTTTTCCACCGAATTTTGTGTCGGCAACAGAAATTTACCGCTTTGATTTTCGATGGCCGCCGTAGCCAGCTTCAGTTGTTGCGCGTAGGCATTTTCCACATAGCCGATAACGCCTTCCCCCTGCTGAATTTGGGCACTGATCCCGGCATTGTCTTTAATCCCCGTCCCCACCGGCCAATTCACCGTCAACCCCGTACCCACCTGATTTTTCCAGAGGGGGTCAATGGCACTCAAATGACTGGTAAAAATGGCCGTTGTACCACTGCCGTCGGAACGATAAACGACCGTAATCGGCAAATTCGGCAGGGTCAATTCGGGATTCAATGCGGCTAATTCCGGGTCATTCCAGCGGGTGATTTGACCGAGGAAAATGGCGGGCAACACCTGGCGAGACAGTTTCAAACCCGTTGGCACGCCGGGAACGTTATAAACCACCGCAATACTCCCCGCCGTCATGGGCACAAACAACGCCCCCTGTTTCACCTGACCGGCTTCGTCATCGGTCAGCGCCACATCACTCCCTGCAAAATCCACCGTCCCCGTCAGAAACTGTTGAATCCCGGCGGCACTGCCGATCGGTTGATAGGAAATCTGGACTTCGGGATAGAGTTTTTGGTACTCCGCAAACCATTTCAGGTACAAAAATGAAGGAAATGTGGCTCCGGCTCCGTTCAAAAAAACGGGTTGTCCGGCCGGCGGCGTCGTTTCCGGCGGCGGCACCGGCTTGGATTGGCAAGCCACGGCTCCCAACCCCGCCAAGGTACTGAGATAGAGATAATGACGCCGACGCATAGATGCTGGTGCAGGGTTCGCCTTTGATGATACCCCATGATGGTCAAAAAACCCCAAGGTTGGCTCCCCCCGCCGGCCAGATAGCGAGAGCAATGGCACCGGATTTGAGAACAAAAATTCTGAAGAACCCAGGCGGGGAGCGGCATTCTAAACTCATGGAGGATTGCCATCGCACGACCCATGGACCCATGCGTATGGCACCGATGGGCAAACTCAGGTCGCACCGGGTTTTACGGTGTCATCGCTCAGGCTGGCTCCGATGGCTGGGGGGGCTGGGGCGGCGCAGGAACGACCGGGGCTGAACGTCGCCGCAGCCACCAGAAAATAATGAATCCCGGTATGACAAGATAGGGACTGAATACGAACAACCACAGGAGTGCGTTGATCAACCCCACCGTAACATTCCCCAGACTCGTCGTCGCCTGTTGCCACGTTTCCCCCAAACGCTTCCCTAATCCCGGCGCCGGGGCGGCCACCAAGGGAGCGATTAGATGCAAGTGCAGGCGCGCGTAACGCACCCGGTTCTGCAGGTTGACCCGCTGGGCGTCCAGTTGTTCAATCTGTTCCCGCACCTGATTGAGTTCTTGGGTGACTTTTAACACATCCCCCACCGAACCGGAACGCTCCATGATTTTCAGCAGCAATTCCTCCGATTTCCGCAAATTGCGTAATCTCGCCCCCAAATCCACCAGTTGACTGCTCACATCTTCGGCGCTGATTTGCCGACTTTCCAGGGTACCCAAGCCGGTGAATTGCCCTAGGACGGCATCGAGTTGGTCGGCGGGAACTTGAAATTCCAGGCGCAAACGGCGCATCTCGCCGCTCACGCCGCTGTCCTCTAGCCCCAGCAATTCTCCGCCCGCTTGCCGTGCCCAAGTGATAGCCTGTTGACTGGTCGTGGCCGCATCGGTCACCTGGAGGGACACATGGGCGGTTTTGACCAATTGAGGTGGTTGGGCAACGGCCGGGGCTACATCGGCCGATTTGGCGAAGGGAGCCACCTCGGCGGCGGGGGCAGACCTGGCCGGCACCGCCTCCGGCGCAACCCCGGTTTTAACAGCCGTACAACCCGCCACCAGCATCAGAACCAGAGGCAACCCTAGGCGCTTCATCGTCCCAAATCGGTAATTTTATTCAGGTCATCGTTACTCCCGATCACCCACATCATCATCCCCGCTTCCAAAGGCACCGTTGGGTTGGGGTTGATCTCAAAAGGAGCCCCCTCCCATCCCAGGGCAATCACACTGATGCCGTACTCATTCCGCAGTTTCAAATCCACAATGCTTTTGCCCACAAACGCATCCGGCACCCGCACTTCCACAATGCTATTTTCCGGGTCCAGTTCTAACCGTTCAATAATATTCGGACGCACCAGAGAACGAGCCAGTTGTTCTCCCATTTGTTTCTCCGGGTAAACCACCCGTGTCGCCCCGACTTTTTCTAACAACCGCCCATGAATATCCGAGGAGGCTTTGGCAATAATCCTGGGTACATTTCCCTCTTTCAAATTCAAGGTCGTAATCACACTTTGTTCCACAAAATTGCCAATTGCCACAATCACGGTTTCAAAGTCCAAAAAACCGGCTTCCCGCAACGCCACCGGATCCGTGGTGTCCAATTCAATCGCATGGTCAACCATATTATCGTCTAACACCGTTGTCACTAAATGTTCGTTTTTGTCCGCCCCCAGCACCTCACAGCCCATCCCTTTCAAAGTGCGGCAGACCGACCGACCAAACCGTCCCAACCCAATCACCGCAAATTGATAACTATTTTGACGGCGACGGTTCCAGAAAGTTGGCATGAACTCCCCCAGATGCTAGTTCTACCCTACCAAAAAAGTCTCTTGGGGGTAATGGGTACGCAGTGGCCGGGGTTCCCGCACAATCGCCGCCATCAGCAACAACACCCCCACCCGCCCCACGTACATGGTGATCACCAACAGCAACTTGCCCGATACGGTCAACCCCCCGGTAATCCCGGTGGACAGCCCCACCGTGGCAAAGGCAGAAACCGTTTCAAAAAATAACGGCAAAAAGCCATAGGGCTGTTCCGCCTCCGTCAGAGACAACAGCGTGATCATCAGCATCACCACCCCCAGCGAGCCGATTAACACCGCAATCGCCTTGTAAATCAGAATCGGCGGAATCTCCCGTTCATAAATGATTACCTCCTCATGGCCGCGCAAAATCGCCCGGGTTGCCCGCACCAATACCCGAATCGTCGTGGTTTTCACCCCGCCGCCGGTGCCCCCCGGACTCGCCCCGATAAACATCAAGACCGCCGTCAACACCAACCCCGTCACCGTAAACGTGCCAATATCCAGACTATTGAAGCCGGCGGTGCGACTCGTCACCGATTGAAACCAAGCCGCCCACACCTGTTCCGATAGCGGTAAATTGCCGAGCGTGGCCGAGTTGCCCATTTCCACCACCCAAAACAGGAACGTCCCCACCCCCCAGAGAAAGACATTGGTACTCAGCACCACCTTGGTATTCAGATTCAAATGGGTACTGCGCCGCCGCAACCGCAACCAAACATCCGACAACACCGGATAACCGACGCCGCCGGCCATAATCAGCAGGGAAATCACCCCCAGCACCCATACCGATTGGCGATACCCGATCAAACTATCGGGGAATAAACTAAACCCGGCATTATTAAAGGCACTCACACTGTGAAAAACCGCCAGCCATAGCCCCCGCCCCCAACCGTACTGTTTCCCAAACACCGGCCACAACAGCAGTGCCCCCAGCGTCTCCAGCAGCACCGTGGCCGTCAGAATCAACCGCAGTAAGCCCGGAATCCCCCCCAACCCACTTTGATCCAGCGCCTGCTGCATTGCCAGCTTATCCTTGAGCCGGAACCGCCGCCCCAACGCCAAAAACAACAGCGTCATGGAAGTCATGTAGCCCAAACCGCCCAATTGCACTAATAAAAGCAGTATCAATTGTCCCGAAAATGAATAAAATGTACCGACATCTACCACGGACAAACCGGTGACACACACCGCTGAAGTGGCACTAAAAAGAGCCGTAACCGGGTCGCTCCACTGGTGGGTTTGGGTTGCCCACGGGCCGAGCAGCAAAACCATACCGACACTGATGACCAAAAGGAAACCGAGACAAATTGTGCGGGCTGGGGTCATAATGAGGTACTAGGGTGGCTTCCTAACCCTTTATACATGAACACGTTGTCTGCGCTCAGCCTGATTTTGGTTCTGACCCTGATTAATGGTCTGTTTGCCATGTCAGAACTGGCCATTATCTCGGCTCGCAAAGTCCGTCTCCAACAGCAGGCCAACGACGGTAATACGGGTGCCCAAAGGGTTTTGGATTTAGCCAGCAATCCCACCCGCATGCTTTCAACCATCCAAATCGTAATTACCTTAATCGGCATCCTCATCGGGGCATTTGGGGAAGCCACCCTGGGGCAGAATTTGAAAGCCAGTTTAGCCCAAATCCCCTTCCTCAAAACCTATGCCTCGGTGCTGTCAACCCTGCTGGTGGCCATCGGTAGCACCTACATCGCCTTAATTTTGGGGGAATTGGTACCCAAACAGGTGGGATTGAGCTACCCCGAACCGATTGCCATTTTTATGGCCGTGCCGCTGGCTTGGTTATCGCAGCTGATGGCTCCCCTGGTGGCGGTCTTGAGCGTTTCGGCGCAGACCCTCTTGACCCTGATGGGGATTCAACCGATGCAGGAACCGCAGGTTTCCGAGGAAGAAATTAAATTGCTCCTCCAGCAAGGCACGGAAGCGGGGACTTTTGCCGAATCGGAGCAGGACTTGGTCGAGCGGGTCTTTCGCCTCGGCGACCAACGGATCAGCGCTTTGATGACGCCCCGCCCGGATATTGTTTGGCTGGACTTGGAAGACACCCCCGCCAAAAACCAACAGGAAATTTGTGATAACAGTTATTCCCGTTTCCCCGTCTGTCAGGGAGATTTAGACCACGTTGTTGGCATTGTCTCTGCCCAAGACCTGTTGGCTCAGGCGATTCGGGGGGAACCCTTTGACCTCACCCGCCAGTTAAGTCCACCGCTTTACGTGCCCGAAAACACCCACGCTCTCAAGGTGTTGGAACTCCTGCGTCAATCCGGCTCGCAGATGGCTCTGGTGGTGGATGAATACGGCGTGATTCAGGGTTTGGTCACCTTCAAAGACATTTTAGAGGCACTCATTGGGGATATTCCTTCCGTCGATGATGCCGACGAACCCACCGCCATCCAACGGGAAGACGGCTCCTGGTTGGTGGACGGTCTGTTGGGGATTGATAAATTCCAAGAGCTGTTTCCCATCCCCGAACTGCCGGAAAATCGTTCCTATCACACCTTGGCCGGATTAATTATCGACCATTTGGGGCACATTCCCCACGTCGCCGAGCAATTTGAATGGGCGGGATTGGGCTTTGAAATTGTGGATATGGACGGGAACCGGGTGGATAAAATCCTGATTACCTGTCCCCAACTTTCCAAGTAACATGCTATGCTGTTTAAGCACTGCGGGCGTAATTCAGTGGTAGAATGTCAGCTTCCCAAGCTGAACGTCGTGGGTTCGAGTCCCATCGCCCGCTTCCCCACAAACAAGCCTAATACACTGATTTCACGGGCTTTACAGATTTGGGGGCGTTAGTCCAGGTCCAATAGGGATTCGTATTATTGGCCTAAGATAGGGCTAAGAATTTTGGGGCAAGGCCGACGGGGACGGTTCAGACGTTAAGATAGACAATTGGCCTAGCGATGGACGTACCGGGGGCGGCGGTAAAAATTATCGCTTGGCCTAGCGTTTAGTCCAACCGGCATTAAAGCCGTGCGGGGCAAGCAGAAAATCATCTCGCTAGAATGCTGAGTTTGCTGAGTTGATAGAGAACCAGAGACGGGGGATGGGCCCCTGCGACCGCTTATTTTGCATTATTTTGCATTATTTTGCATAAATTTGCATAAATATAGCAGTACAACCTGATTGGCGAACAAAGATTCCAGAGAACCAGGGTCGGGGACTGCCCCCCTGGGACTGCCATGCTAATTAGGATTGCTATATACTCTGACCAGTGAAAGGGCTGTATGAACAAAAGGGGAACCTTAACTCGGCGTCAGTCCTGAAATCATTGAGCTTGGCCGGGCGAGTATCAAGGGGACGCTCAAGGCAGAGTAGCTCACCTGAGATGAGCTTGATAAAATTGGCTCAACGGTTGATTGTTTAATTGTAATACGGCGATGTCTGCATCCAACTCTGCTACTCTTCCGGTCAAACTGAATGAACTCCTATCGCCTGCGGAATTGGCGCTTTTGAATCAACGTTCCGATGCCCAGGGATGGCGGCAGTTGCTCAGCCATCTGGGGGTACTGGTGGGCAGTGGTCTGCTCTGGGCTTGGGGTTGGCATCAAGGGATGGTCTGGGCGTGGCTGGCGCTGCCGGTGTATGGGTTCAGTTTGGCCTCCATGTTTGCTACGGTACACGAATGCGTTCACCGGACGGCCTTTGCCACCCAACGCTTGAACGATGCGGTGGCTTGGCTGGCGGGCGTGTTGTCTTTTTATAACAGTGCCTTTTACCGCCGGTATCACAAATGGCATCACCGTTACACCCAAATTCCCGGCCAAGACCCGGAACTGGAGGACCCGGTACCGACCACCTGGGGGGCATACCTCTGGCAGATGAGCGGTCTGCCCTGGTGGCTGGGGAAACTGCGGGGACATTTCCGCGTGCTGCGGGGGGATTTCCACGGCTGTCCCTACATTGCCCCGGATGCCCAGGCGCCGGTGCGGCGTTCGACGGCGGCGCAATTTGCGGTGTACGGGGTGGGACTGGCGCTTTCCCTGTGGGCAGGTCAGCCTTGGTTTTTCACCTATTGGCTGCTGCCGTTGGCGGTGGGGCAACCCTTTTTACGGTTGATTTTGATTGCGGAACATACGGGTTGCAGCCAGAATAACCATCCCTTGACCAACACCCGCACCACGTTGACGGTCTGGCCGGTGCGGCTGTTGATGTGGAATATGCCGTTCCATGCGGAACATCATCTGTGCCCGGCGATTCCCTTTCATGCGCTCCCGCAAGCGCATCTGCGGGTACGGAACCGGTTGGCCCATGTCGCCCAGGGGTACATCGCCGCCAACCGAGAGATTACGGCGCAATTCCTGAAATGACGGGGGTTTGGCAGGCGGCATCGGTAACTTTACAATGCGGGTTGACCTTGCCCCAGGTGCGCCTGGTGTACCAAACCTACGGGGAATTGGCTCCCCGGCGAGACAATGTCATTCTCTACCCCACCTCCTACGGGGCACACCATACAGACCTGGATTGGCTGATTGCCCCGGCGGGCATTCTCGACCCGACCCGCTGGTTTATCATCATTCCCAATATGCTGGGCAACGGCTTGTCCAGTGCCCCCAGCAACGGGGAACTGCCGGGGCTAGCAGAACAGGGCTACTATTTCACCCATTGGGATAATGTCACGCTGCAAGAACGCCTGCTGCGGGAGGTGTGGGGGATTGAACGGCTGGCGTTGGTCTATGGCTGGTCCATGGGCGCTCAACAGGCCTATCACTGGGGGGCACTCTACCCGGAGCGGGTGGAGCGGATTGTAGCTCTCTGTGGCACGGCGAAAACCACGCCCCACAACCAGGTCTTCTTGCTGAGTCTGCGGGCGGCGTTGACGGCGGATCCCACCTGGGATGGCCAGACCTTTCACGGCATACCGGAACGGGGATTTTGTGCCTTTGCCCGGATTTATGCCAGTTGGGCGGTTTCCCAGGCGTTTTACCGGGCGGAGGTTTACCGGCAGTTGGGCTATGAGTCCCTGGCGGATTATCTGGAGCGGGGCTGGGAGAGGAACTACCGGCGACGCGACCCCCGCGATTTACTGGCCATGATTGACACCTGGTTGCACTGTGATGTGGGGCAAAACCCGCTCTATCAGGGGGATTACCGGCGGGCGCTGCAAGCCATTCAAGCCAAAACCCTGGTCATGCCCGCCACCACCGATTTGTATTTCCCGGTGGCCGATTGTGCCGCCGAAGCGGCTTTGATTCCCGGAGCGGTATGTCGGCCGATTCCCTCCCTTTGGGGACACCGAGCCGGTAATCCTTGGCAACATCCCCCCGATGCCGCCTTTATTCGCCAAGCCGTCCGGGACTGGCTGGCCGCTTAAGCCGCCTCGCCCCTCAACCAAGCCAACAGCAAAGGATTGACCAACTCCGGTGCCTCATCCTGGGGACAATGCCCGACGCCAGGAAGCGGCACAAACTGCGTCACTTGCGGGAATTGCCGGGCTAACTCCCGCCCCAAAGCCAACGGCTCCCAGGGGTCTTGTTCCCCCCACACCATCAACACCGGGCAGGTCATCTGGGGCAGCAAATCCTCCAACAAAGGGCCATCACTGTAACGCACAAACGCCAAAAATACCCCCGCCGCACCGGGGTCTTGGGAAGGCCGGTACAGCATTTGTACCAGTTCATCCGTCACCGCCGCGGGACGGGCATAGGCTTCCCGCAAAATCCGGCGAATCACCGGCGGACGAGCCAACCGGTGAAAAAACCACCGGCCAAAGGGTTCCCAGCCCAGCAGATTTTGCAACACCGGTGCCCCCCAACGCCGCACCCAGGGGAGTGCCTGCCGCTTACGCACATGCAGCAACCGCAACGACGGATTCAGCAACCCCACCCGCAACACCAGGTCAGGAGCCAGCACCGCCGCCTGCAGCGCCACAATGCCGCCGATGGAATTGCCCACCACCGCCGCCGGCCGTCCCACCACCTCCCGGAGAAAGTCGGCCACCAACGCCCCCCACGTGGCAAACGTATAGCGAATTTCTGCCCCCGGCGTCGGCTTGTCCGAAGCCCCAAACCCCAACAAATCCAAAGCAAACACCGGATGATGCTGCCCCAACACCGGCCAATTCTGCCGCCAATGGCCACTCGTAGCCCCAAACCCATGCACCAACACCACCGGCTGCCCCGCCGCCCCCGCCCCGGCCTCCTGATAGCCGATCCGGTACCCCCGCCAACAATAATTCATCATTACAAAATCGCAATCTCCTATTTGAAGTTTACTAAACAAAATTATGATTATGTAAATACGAGTCAACCCTCATCATCACCGGCATTCCGGGGAATTTATGTTAGGACAAAGACCGAAAAGCGTTGACCGGTGACCGCTTGCATAGTCGGCGTGCCTGGGGTTAAAGTGCGGCGGTGATGTGGTTTGCAGCTGCTCAGTTCCCCGGCGTAGATTGCAAAGTTTTCTTAATATCTTCTTTATATTGTGCCAAGATGGTGCGTAAGGGCGCAATCCCGATTCTTTTCTTGGCAGGTGCCGGTCATGGTTAAAACAATGGTTAACCTGAATGAGCAGTTAATCATCAGCGAAGTGGAAGCGGTGTTGGACAGCTATCCCCACCATCCTTATCAACAAGCCTTTGCGATTCCCGATTTGCGGCAAGAGTTGGTGGCCTATGTGCTCAACCATCTCCCCGGGGCGGGGATGTATGTGGCGCCGGGACGGGGGTGGGATGGCCAGCGGTCTTGCACGGCGCGGCGTTTAGAGATCGAAAAACTGCTCCACCAGGGGATTCAGGACATTTTAGAGCGACGGGGCGACTGGATTAGCCACCACATTCCGGGGGCGGTCGAAGCCGGCCGGGAACCCTCCCACTGGTTCGGTTAATCCGCCGGAGTCACTTTTTCCTGCCCCACCCGTTGCAGGTGCAGCACGTCACTGATTTTGCGGACGTGACTGAGAGCCGTCTCCAACTGTTCGACATTCTGCACATCCACCCGCAGGGTAATGACTGCCGTTTGGTTAGCTCGCGTGGTCATGTGGACATCGCTGACATTGATGCGCTGGTCACTCAGACGGCTGAGAATATCCTTGAGTACCCCCACCCGGTCAATCACCGTGACCTGGATCACAGCCGGGTAGGTTTGGTACCGCTGGCCGGTTTCCACCCCCGCCCAACTCACCGGCAAGAGCCGCTCCACCGGAATGGCCTTGAGATTGGCGCAACCCTGGCGATGGATGGAAATCCCCCGCCCCCCCAAGGTGACCACGCCGACAATCGGTTCGCCGGGGATGGGGTGACAACATTGCGCCAAATGGTGAGCTAAGCCGTGCAGTCCGGCAATCTCGCCGCTGCTGGTGGATTTCCCCAAAGGCGGCACCCCCTCCGGCTCCGTCACCTGGGTTTGCTGCTTGACCACCTCCTGCCAGCGACCGATCACCTGATTCAAACTCACTTCCCCGTAGCCCAAGGCGGCCAGCAGGTCATCCACCTGCGGATAATTGCACCGCTGCGCCACCATGGCCATCACATCCGATTTGAGCAAATTATCCAAACCACCCCGCCCCAATTCCGCTTCCAGCAGGGCTTTCCCCTGGGCAATATGGTCTTCCCGGTTGAGTTTTTTGTACCACTGGCGGATGCGGTTACGCGCCGTATGGGTCACCGTGAAATTCAACCAATCCAAACTGGGACGGGCATTTTCGCGGGTGAGAATATCCACAATATCCCCATTGCGTAAGCGGGTATGCAGGGGCACCAAGCGGCCGTTCACCCGCGCCCCCCAGCAGTGGTTGCCCACCTCCGTATGAATCCGGTAGGCAAAATCCACCGGCGTCGCCCCCGCGGTCAAATCCACCACATCCCCCTTGGGGGTAAACACATACACTTCCTGGTCGAAAAAATTATCCTTAACGTTGTCCACATACTCCTGGGCATCCTTCAAATCGTGTTGCCATTCCAATAACTGCCGCAACCAGGTAAACCGTTCATCGGCTCCCTTCATCTTGGTACTGCTGCCCGCCTCTTTGTACTTCCAGTGGGCGGCAATCCCGTATTCCGCCACATAGTGCATCGCCAGCGTGCGAATTTGCACCTCCAAGGGTTTGCCCTGCGGCCCGATCACCACCGTATGCAGGGATTGATAATGATTCGGTTTGGGTAAGCCCACATAATCCTTGAACCGCCCCGGCACCGGCGTAAAGCTATTATGTACCACCGCCAACGCCCGGTAACATTCATCAATCGTATTCACAATAATCCGCACGGCGGCCACATCCATAATTTCGTGAAATTCTTTTTGCTGGCGTTGCATCTTCTGGAAAATGCCGTAGAGATGCTTCGGCCGCCCGGTAATTTCCTGAAAGCCAATCCCCATCTCCCGCAGCCGTCCACCTAACTGGCTCACCACCTGCTGAATTTGTTCCTCCCGGTCGGCGCGTTTTTCCGTCACATACCGTTGCATCTGGCGGTAGGATTCCGGCTCCAAATACTTAAACGCCAAATCCTCCAACTCCCACTTAAACCGCCAAATGCCCAGGCGATTGGCCAAGGGCGCAAAAATATCCAAAGTCTCCAGGGCAATACGCCGTTGCGCTTCGGGAGAAAGATATTCCAATGTGCGCATATTGTGCAGCCGGTCGGCCAACTTCACCACAATCACCCGAATATCCTGCGCCATCGCCAAAAACATCCGGCGAAAGCTCTCCGCCTGCCGCTCCGTCTTGCTGGAAAAACTAAACTTAGAGAGTTTGGTCACCCCCTCCACCAACCGGGTCACATCCGCGCCAAACTCCTGGGTGAGGGTTTCCGCCGTCACCTGGGTATCTTCCAAAACGTCGTGCAAAAAACCGGCCGCCACCATCTGGGCATCCCCGCCCAAATCCCACAACAGCCCCGCCACCGCCACCGGATGGATAATGTAATCCTCCCCCGACTTACGCTTCTGTCCCCGGTGCAGGCGTTCGGCAAATTCAAAAGCCTTAGTCATCAAAAAAGTATCCGGGGTGGGATGCCGGTGCAATTCTTCTAACCACAAGGGACAGCTAACGGGCTGAGAAACTTCGGCTATCGCATCCACTCAAGCCATCCACCCAGATGAACTACATTATGTAAATTTAATCTTAACATAAGGGCACCTCAATTGATGGGAGCCAGCCGAAAATATAGCGAGTTGATGTTGATGGAGAACGGCGCCCCGGCGACCGCTTGTCCCAAGCACTAGAGGTTCCCGAAATTATCTAAACCGCTCCCGTCTGAGCTGTTCCCGCTGCCGTTGCCCGACGCGTTGCTCCCAGCGCCACAGCCAAACCATTGCCCCCACCAGCCCCAGTTGCAACAGCAGGTTCAGCCCCGTGCGGAGATTCCCCTCCCCGGCCAGCAAATCCGTCGCAAAAATAAACGCCCCCGCCAAACCGGACAGGGCAAAGGCCACATAGATAAACTGCCGCAGGCCGCGATAGGGGGCTTGCGCCTCCGCCTGCAACCGCAGAAACTGTTCCTCGTCTCGGTTTGCCATGCCTAGCGTCGGTAAATTT
>CALHCP010000139.1 GCA_937936705.1 uncultured cyanobacterium
CTCAATATATAGCAATAGGACTCGATTGGAGAACCAAGATTTTGGCGAACCCAAGACGGGGGCGGCGCTCCGGCGACCGTTTATCCCTAATGATGAGATGGCGACCGAGCCATGCAGAATTTACTCCGGGCTGGCCTGATAACGAATCCGCCAGGGGGCGCCCCAATAGGACCAACTTTCTTTATTAAAAGGAGGTAACCAATGCCGGATCAATGCTTGTTCTAACTGTTTGCGCAGACGGGTAGTCCGGGGTACCTGCCAAGCAAACGCCCAATGAATTTGCGTCGGTAATTGATAACGGCGATGGTCATCTAAATAATAACTTAAATAGGTTTTGCAATCGTGGTGGCCTTGCCAGCGTTGCCGTCCGTTCACCGTTTCGCCAATGTAGAGAATTAACGGTGCCGCCCGGTCTAAAACAAAATAAATACAGGGATCACCGTGGGTAAATCGGCTGGGCAGGCGGAAAAATTGATTGCTTTCCGCCGGGAGGATCAAGGGATTAATCACACCGGAAATTGCCGCAGTTGGCAAGGGAAATAAATCCGTTTGTTGAGAGATGATTTGAGTTTGCCGGTGCTGGTAGCGGATCATTTTTTGCTTCCAGGCGTGGAATTGTTCCCGGTTCCAATCCGTCTGGGGTTGTCCCGTTTTGTAAATGCCCGGAACGCTCATCGCCCGCCATTGCGGCGCGCTAAATAAATTCATTTGCCCCGGTTCTGCCATGAATGTGCCCACTGTTAACCTTGTGATATAGTAAAGCAAATCCTTGCTCCCCAGGAGGGAAACCATGGCGTTACTCATCGGTAATCTGTTCCGGGGTCAGTTTATTGACGTCATCGAGTGGTTCGATAATACCAATACCACGATGGTCTATCGGTTTGAGCGGTTTAACAATGAAATTAAACAGGGGGCTAAGTTAATCGTCCGACCGGGGCAGATGGCGGTTTTTGTGAATGAAGGGCAAGTGGCGGATATTTTTCAGGAAGGTACCTTTGAGCTTTACACCCGCAATTTACCGATTTTAAGTACGCTCAAGGCTTGGCCTTATGGCTTTAATTCCCCCTTCAAAGCGGAGGTTTATTTTTTTAGTACCCGGAATTTTACCAATCTGAAATGGGGCACCCAAAATCCGATTACGCTCCGAGATGCGGATTTTGGGCCGGTGCGGGTGCGGGCATTTGGCACCTACGCCATGAAGGTGAAAAACCCCAAAGATATGCTGGAGCAATTGGTCAGCACCGATGGTTTATTCCAAGTTGATGAGATCAGCAATCAAATTCGGAATGAAATTGTCTCTAGTTTTGCTGCCTGGGTGGGGCGCAGTCAGATTCCGGTTTTGGACTTAGCCGCCCAGTATCGGGATTTGGGAGCCAAGATTCGGGCCGAAATTCAACCCGACATCGAGCGTTTCGGTTTGGAACTGACGCAATTACTGATCGAAAATATCTCCCTGCCGCCGGAGGTCGAGAAAGTTTTGGATAAGCGTACCTCGATGGGGATTTTGGGGAATATGAACCAATACACCCAATTCCAGGCGGCCAATGCGATTGAGGCTGCGGCCAACAATCCCAAAGGCGGCAATCCGGCCATGGATTGGGGGATGGGAATGGCGATGGCACAGCAATTAGCCAACAATTTGGGGCAAGCGAACCAGGCGAATGTTCAACCCCCACCCCCGCCGCCGGTGGAACAATGGCACTTTTCCCGGGGCGGGCAGAATTTTGGCCCTTTTCCCCTGGAACAGTTGCTTCAGCAGGGCTTGACCCCGGATACCTACGTGTGGAAAGCCGGGATGTCCGCCTGGGTAAAAGCGGGGGAAGTGCCGGAGTTGGCCAGTCGGTTAGCCATGATGCCGCCCCCGCCGCCGGCGGTATAAACCGATGGATACAACCCCTCAGGCACCAGTCCGTTACCACAGTTGTCCTGCCTGTGGGGCGAAGGGTTTGGAGTTCGAGCCGCAATCCCAGAAATTACATTGTACCTACTGTGGCTGGCAGGGGGATGTGCCCCAAACGGAGGCGGAGATTGTCGAGCAGCCCTACGAGACCTTTTTAGCCAAAGCCACGATTCAGCAGGTGACCCTCACGGCTCAGGAGATTCAATGTCCGGGCTGTGGGGCGGTGACCACCTTTGACCCCAAGTATGTGGCGGAAAACTGCCCTTTTTGCGGCACTCATTTGCAGGTGCAGCCCCGCACTGCCAACCCCATCCTGGCTCCTCAGGCGGTACAGCCTTTTAGGATGACCCGCCAACATACCTTTGCCCAATGTCAGCAGTGGTTGGGCAAGAATTGGTTTGCCCCCAATGACCTGAAAAAGTTGGCGCAGCCGGAAAATCTCCAGGGGATGTATCTGCCCTTTTGGACCTTTGACAGCTATACCCGCAGTTTTTACCGGGGCGAGCGGGGGGAAGCCTACTATGTGACCGAGACCTACCGAGATAGCGATGGGAATACCCAAGAACGCCAGGTGCGCTATGTGCGTTGGCATCCGGCGCAGGGGTGGGTGGAACGGTTTTTTGATGATGTATGCGTGGCCGCCACCCGTTCGGTGCCCCCGCAACGGTTGGAGCGATTGGTGGCATTGGGCTATTCTCCCGAGGGGTTAAGACCCTATGAAACCAGTTACTTGACCGGCTATCGGGTGGAACGCTATCAGGTGGCCTTGCGGGAAGCCTTTGCCCTTGCCCAACAGAAAATGGATGCGGTGATTCGTGAAGATGTCCGGGCGGATATAGGCGGGGATGAACAACGGATTCACAGCATTAAAACCAGTTACAATGCCGTCACCTTTAAGCATATTTTGCTCCCGGTTTGGATGTTCAGTTATCGCTATCGGGGTAAGTCTTATCAAGTGCTGGCCTGCGGGGTGACGGGGAAAGTTTTGGGGGATCATCCGCTCAGTATTTGGAAGGTGATCTGGGCGATTATTTTAGGGTTGATGGTCGCCGGGATTGGCCTCTGGGCCATTAGCTATTCAGAGTCAGAAGAGCGGCCAGAACCGCCCCGGCAAGAACAGAATGATGGGATGCTCAGGGGGGAACAACTCCCACGCCGACTGCCTTGACCGCCCAACGGTTGGTGCGTTGAACCTTAGGGAATCTCTATTGGGAACCTCGATAAATTACGGATAAGCGGTCGCAGGGGCACCGCCCCCGACTTGGGTTCTCCATTAACTCGGCATTCCGGCGAGAGGATTTTCCGCTGGTTCTGCCCTATTGATAATTAGGAATTAGGGAACAGCAGTCGCCGGGGCGCAGCTCCCGAATGGGGTTCTCCAGAATCTTGGTTCTCCCATCGGGTTCCATTGCTCTATGATGAAATCGTTTGAGCGTTGGGGTGGGTCAATACTGAGTGAATCGGTGGTACTGGTTACCTTTGATGGTAGGCAGTGGGGGAGCAGTGGCACTGCTGGTTAATCGCAGTGTCAGTGAGTATTTGACCCCGGCGCAAACTCGTGCCGATGCTTTGGGAATTATTTTGAGTGCTGTCCTCATTTTAACCGGATTACTCTGGCAAAACCTGCAACCCCAACCTGCTAATGCGGTTGAATTGATCGGGGAAAATGGGTTTGAAATCGCTCCCGAATTATCCCCTACCTTACAGCAGGAGTTGGCTTGGTTATCCCATACTTTGCTCACCACCACACCCACGAAAACGGTGGTTATTTATTATGCGGGGAAAACCTATTTACGCCGGGGGATTTTAGGGGCAAATCCGCAGGTGCAACCGGGAGCAATTCTCCGGCGGGTGTTAACCCAAAAAAAGCCGGTTTATCTGGTAAATTTGAATCTGTATCCGGGGCGGGTGGAATTGGATTATCTGCCTGCCAATACCCAGGCGGCGATTGTACAACCGATTGGCGACCAGGGGGTGTTGGTGGTGGGAGCAAACGCTCCCCGCAGTTACACTCGCCAGGAGGAGCGCTGGATTGCGGCACTGGCTGATAAACTGGCGGTGATGTTGGCCTGAGGGAGGGAAGGATGCGCGGGCGGTGGGGGTATGCGGTGTTGGCGGTGGTGATGGTTGCCCTGGGGTTAGGGTTGGTTATATCCCCCTCCGTACCGGCTCGCCCTACTCCCATGGCGGTCAGTCAGAATCTGCGGGGGTTGCGGGTCAGTAATCGCACCAATCAGCCCCTGCGTTTGGTGCTGCTGGCGCGGAAAGCGGGTGGGGGTTATCAGGAGGAGCCTGTCCATTGGGATTTTGCGCCGGGGGAAGGGGAACGGGAGGGGTTGCTGCTCGGTCTGCCGGAGGGGCCGTTGGTGTTGAATCCGGGGGATGTTCTGGTGGCGTTTAGTTTGGATGGTTCCCGCCGCTATTGGGGGCCGTTTGTGGTGGGCACCACGAGTAAACCCACTCGTACCAGTGAAACGGCGGAGTGGCAGTTGGTTCTGTAATTTTTGCCCACCTGCAAAACGAGGCAACTCATGTTAGGCTAACGGCAAAACCCTGGGGGACGGCGTGACGGACATAGCAAAAATTCCGGTGGCGGTGGTGGGCGCTTCGGGCTACGGGGGGGTGCAGTTGGTACGGCTGATCCTGACCCATCCCCATCTGGAATTGGTGTATCTGGGTGGGGACAGCAGCGCCGGGCAGGAGTTTGCGGACATTTACCCGCACCTGGGGCATTGTCTGCATCGGGTGGTCGAGCCGGTGGATGTGGGGGTAATTGCCCAGAAAGCGCAGGTGGTGTTTTTGTCGCTGCCGAATGGGGTGGCTCCGGGTTTGGTTCCCGACTTGTTGGCGCAAGGGTGTCAGGTGTTTGACCTGTCGGCGGATTACCGCTTCCGGGATATTCAAACCTACCAGACTTGGTATGGCATTGAACGCACGGATGGGGCGGTGGCGGCTAAGGCGGTGTACGGTCTGCCGGAACTGTATCGGGAGTCGTTAACCCAGGCGAGGCTGGTGGGCTGTCCGGGCTGTTATCCGACGGCGAGTTTGTTGGCATTGGCTCCCTTGTTGCGCCAGGGGTTGGTGGCTTGGGACAGTATTGTGATTGATGCGAAATCGGGAACTTCGGGGGGGGGACGGCAGGCGAAAACTCATCTACTGCTGGCGGAGGCGGATAATTCCATCAGTGCCTATGGGGTGGGGCGGCATCGCCATCGCCCGGAGATTGAGCAAATCTGCACGGATTTGGCGGGTCAACCGGTGAAGGTGCAGTTTACTCCCCATCTGGTGCCGATGGTGCGGGGGATTCTGGCGACGGTCTATGCCCAGGTGCGGGATCCGGGGTTGACCACGGAGGATTTGTTGCTGATTTACCAAGCCTTCTACCGGGGAAAACCCTGGGTGCGGGTGCTGCCGCCGGGGGTCTATCCCCATACCAAATGGGCGTGGGGCACGAATATGTGTTATATCGGTTTAGAACTCGACCCCCACACCGACCGGGTGATCGTCATGAGCGCGATTGATAATTTGCTCAAGGGGCAGGCCGGTCAGGCCGTCCAATGTTTGAATATCACCCGCAATTGGCCGGAAACGTTGGGTCTGCCGCAGTTGAGTTTTTATCCCTAAGCTGCCTGTGCGCTGGCGTGGTTGGTTGCCCTACCTGAGTTTGCTGCTGCTGCTGATCCCGCTGTTATTCGGGCAGGGGGCGGAGCAGAGTTTTTTGCCCTACGATGAGGGTTTGTACGTGTGGCGGGCGCGCTCGATGCTGGTGTCGGGGGATTGGTTGGTGCCCCGCTCCTGGGATACGGTGCATTATCACAAACCGCCCGGATTTTATTGGCTGTTGGCGGCGGGCTTTTCCCTGGGGGGCTTGAGCGAATGGACGGCGCGCTTGCCTTCGGTGCTGGCCAGTATCATTACCACTTTGTTGCTCTATGACCTGGGTAAACGGCTGATTGCACCGGCGGCGGCTTGGTGGGGGGCGTTATTACTGAATCTGCATTTTATCTGGTTTTCCTACAGTCGCCAGGCCACCCCGGATATTCTCACGGTGATGCTGGGGGTGGTGGGGGTGTGGTGTTTGCTGCGGGCGGAGGCGGTCGCCGCCGGGGCGAACGGCTGGCGGTTGGCGGCGGGGGTGAGTTTGGGGCTGGGGATACTGTTTCGCAGTGTGATGGGGTTGATCCCGCTGGCGGCACTTTTGCCGTATTTAATCTTAGAACGGCGCCGGCATGGGCATTGGCAGAGTCCTTGGCTTTGGTCGGGGGTGGCGGTGGGGGTGGCACCGCTCTTGGTTTGGTTGGGGTTGGTGACGTGGCAGGATGGCTGGGCACCGCTACAGGCGTTGACGGGTTTTGTGGGGCGGGCGGTGGTGCGGACGCGCCAGGGGAATGGGGTGTTCTATTACCTTTGGAATGTGCCGCTGCAGGGGTTTCCCTGGCCGCTGTTGGCGTTGCTGGGGTGGCGGGCGGTGCCGGGGGGCTACCGGAGCTTGCTGTGGGGGTATCCCCTGGTGGTCTTCTTGGGTTTGAGCGCGATTGCCACCCGTTTACCGCATTACAGTTTAATGCTGCTGCCGTGGTTGTCCCTCTGGGCGGGGCTGGGGTTGACCCGGGTCGGGGTGATGTTTGCGGGTGGGGTCAAGTCCCGGTGGGTGGCGCGCACCTGGGCCTATGGGCTGGGGTTGCTGGGAGGGACGTTGGTGTTGTTGACGACGATTTTGTACCCCCGCTTGGTGGCGCAAGTGCCGGAAGTGGCTCTCTACCGTTGGCCGGCCTTGGGGTTGGGGGGGTGTTGGGTCTGGTTGCCCCTGTGCTGGCTGTGCCGGTATCGCTGGCGGCGGGTGTGGCCGGGGGTGCGGGTGTGGCTGGGGCTGATGGTGGCGGGACCCTATTTGACCTTGACGCTGCTGGGTGCAATGGGTTTGGTGGGGAATTACCGCCCGGATGTAAAACCTTTTCTCCAACAACCCCCCCTGGCAGAATTGCTCCAGCAGGTGCAGGTTCATTTCGTCCGCCAGGGCAACGGCGATGAGGCGCAGATTTTGCTGAGTATTTATACTCCCCGTTTGGGGCAATGGTATCCCGAACCGGCGGCTTTACCGCCGGGCAGTTGGGCGTGGGTGCAGCCGAACTTTAGCCTGCCCCGGAGTCGCTATCGGGTGGCGGCGGTGTACGCGGGCTGGCGGTTGGTGCAGGTGCGCGAGTAACCCATGTGCGGCATTGCGGGGGTGTGGCTGCGGCAGCCGGGGCGGGAATTGGCCTTAACCGTCCAAAAAATGACTGCGACTTTAACGCACCGGGGGCCGGATGGGGGGGGAATTTGGGTGGATGAAACGGTGGGGGTGGGGCTGGGGCATCGGCGGCTGGCCATTTTAGACCTGTCTCCCCAGGGGGCACAGCCGCTGGTTTCCCCAACGGGGCTTGTCCTGGTGTTTAACGGGGAAATTTATAATTTTCGGGCGTTGCGGCGGGAATTGGGGCAGCAGGGTTATGTCTTTCAGGGGCATTCGGATACCGAAGTGTTACTCACCGGAATTGCCGCCTGGGGATTTGTCCCCTGTTTGCAAAAATGTCGGGGGATGTTTGCCTTGGCCCTGTGGCATCCCCAGGAACGGTGTCTATATCTGGGGCGGGATCGCCTGGGGGAAAAACCCCTGTATTACGGCTGGACGGAGGCGGGTTTTGTCTTTGCTTCCGAGTTAAAAGCCCTGCGGCTCAGTCCGGCTTGGTCGGGGCAGATCAACCCTGAGGCGCTGCATTTACTGCTGCGTTATGGTTATATTCCCGGCTCCCATAGCATTTACCAAAACATTGATAAATTGCCGCCGGGAACTTGGTTAAAAATCACCCATCCCGGCGAGAACCCTCAGCCGCAATCTTACTGGTCACTGACAGAAGTCATCCGGCAAGCCCCCCCTTGGCAGTTATCGGCTGGGGATACGGTGCAATTATTAGAAAATGTCCTGACTGAAACGATTCAGGAACAAATGGTGGCGGATGTACCGTTGGGAGCGTTTTTATCCGGGGGGGTAGATTCCTCGTTGATTGTGGCTCTGATGCAAAAACAATCTTCCCAACCCGTCAAAACCTTTACGATTGGGTTTAGCGAAGCCACCTACAATGAAGCACCTTGGGCAAAGCAGGTGGCGCAACATCTGGGCACTGCCCACACCGAGTTGATCACCACGCCGGAACTGGCGATGGCGGTGATTCCCAAGTTACCGCAAATCTATGATGAACCCTTTGCCGATAATTCGCAAATTCCCACGTTTTTGGTCGCCGAATTAACCCGGCAATGCGTCACGGTTAGTCTTTCCGGTGATGGCGGGGATGAACTATTCGGGGGGTATCGTCAGTATCGTTATGGGCAAACCCTTTGGCGAGCCATCGCCTGGCTACCTTTAAGGATCCGCCAACCATTAGCCAATTTACTGAGAATAATTCCTGCCGATTTGCTGAACCGATTATTCACAACCCCTTACTACTCAGCCGCCGATAATGTGGCCCGCTTAGCTGCCGTTTTAGAGGAATCTCGCCCGGCTTTACTGTACCGACATTTGTGCAGCCGGTGGTTATCTGTACCCTTGACAGCGGATTTAGTTGCCAGCTTGGGCGAAGCACCCCAGACTATTTTTGAGCAATTGGCCGGTTGTTCGCCGGGGCTGACCGATGCCATCAGTATTTTTATGTGCGCCGATTGTTTGATGGAATTACCCGACGATATTTTAGTCAAAGTGGATCGGGCAACCATGGCGGTCGGTTTAGAATCCCGTGCCCCCTATCTGGATCAAAAGGTAGTGGAGCTGGCCTGGCAATTACCCATGAGTTACAAGATTCATGGGGATAAAAGCAAATGGATTTTGCGCGAGATTCTGGCTCGATATGTGCCCGCCCATTTAACCGAACGTCCCAAGCAGGGGTTTGCTTTACCTTTAGGAGAATGGTTACGGACTCCTCCCTTGCGGGATTGGGCAGAAACACTGATTAACTCGCAAAAATTGCAACAACAAGGTTTTTTGGATGCACCAACAATTACCCGAACCTGGCAAGAACATTTACAGGGAAAATCCAATTGGCAGGCGTACCTCTGGCCGGTGTTCATGTTTCAAGCCTGGTATGAAACCCAAAACCGGACGGATGCCAACGGTTCCAGTCCCAATGGATGTTAGAACCCCCAACCGGGGTCGCAGGGCAGGAATGCCCCGTTCTGGGGCGGGGGTGAGGGCAAAACGGTGCTAACTTTCACCCGTAGGGCGGCGAACCAAGCTGCTGGGGCTAAGACCGCAAGGCAAAACGCCAATTGGCATGGTTTGGGTGACGGGATGCCCCTAAACCTTAGCCAAACTGCGGGCGGGGTCAATTTCGAGCATAAATTGCAGGCATTGGGCCGGAGTCATAGTCTGGGGAGCAAAATCCACTTCCCCGGAGTATTTCCAATACAAGCGGCGCATTTTTTCGGGGCTGTTTTCATCAATCTGCACCAATTTCATGGACCACTGGACAAATTCCCGGTGCAGAACCGGCTCAAAAACAATGATCTCCGCACTGTGGTGACGGGGGTCTTGCAAAATCCGGTGGTAGGTCTGGCTGATGGCCAGGCGGCTCCCTTCTAAAATCTGCAAGAAAAGACCATTCCCAAAACACAGCAACCCGGTTAAACCCACATGGCTATTATTCACCTCGGATTTGCTCATAATGTCGCGCAAATCCTGGTATCCCAACCCCGGCACCGCCCGACTGATATAAATCATCCGATACAAGCTCATAACCCACCCGACGAACACTTTATCCTTCTTTAGAATAGGCAATTTTGGCGGCCATTACCGCAAGGATTGGCGCAACCACTCCACCAGCGTCACCATGCCCACGGTCACCAACCCCAACATCAGCGACCCCAAACCCAAGCGCCAATTTAACCCCGGCAATACCCACGCCAAAACCATAAAACTAGCCAGCCACACCCCTGCCAGCCAGGAGACCCGCAGCCACGTGCGCCCCCAAAACCACACCCACCCCCCCAGGAGCATACCGAGCAGTAAACTAACCCCCACCGGAGCCGCTAAATGCACAACCGCCGCCACTACCCACAGGCCAATCGCTGCCGCCATAAAAAAAATCTGTCCCAAAACCAACAACGGCGACGAGACGGAGCGGGGCGGGGGCGATAGACTACTCACCGGCGGTTCTACCGGTGGAGTCGGCTGCGGCGGCGGGCGCAGCGGTTTGGAACTCGGCGGCAGTTGCACCTGCCGGGGCAGTTGGTTCAACTGATCCAGCACCTCCTGTGCCCGTTGGAACCGCTCCGGCACCACCAAGCGCACCATCCGGTCCAAAATCCCGCTCAAATGGGGACTGATCCGTACCTTATCCCGCCACTGCCAGGTGCCGTTGTAGGCATCGTACAGGTCTTCCGGCGGTAAACCCGTCAATAAGCGCAAACAGGTCACCCCCAACCCGTACAAATCCGTCGAAGGATACACCTCCCCGCCGTGGTACTGCTCCGGCGCCGCATAACCCGTTGTCCCCACCGTCGTCCATTTAGAGGTGGCCAACACATCCCGCACCGCGCCAAAATCCAGCAGATAAATTTTCCCCTGCCGGTGGCGCATGATATTGGCCGGTTTAATATCGCGATGGATGATATTCCGCCCATGCACAAAATCTAAAATCGGCAGCAAAGCCTTGAGTAATTCGATAATTTTGGTCTCATCAAACGGCCCTAAACGTCTTAATTCGTGTTCTAAATCTTCCCCGTCAATGTATTCCTGCACCAGATAAAAATGCTCCTGGGTTTGGTTAGGGTAGTGCAATTTCGGCACTTCTAGGGGGAAATAGGCGTATAAATCCGGGATACAATCGTGGTCATTGCCAACTTTTTGTAACACCGTCGCTTCCCGGGAAAACAGCCGTTTCGCCATCAGGACTTCTTGCTCGTTCATCCCTTCCGGGCGAAAGTGTTTGACCACGCAGTATTCCATATTCGGTAAATAACGGTCAATCGCCAAATAAGTTGCCCCAAACCCCCCTTGCCCTAGGGGTTTAATGGGCAGATACGCCCCCGCCAAAATCAACGGCATCTGGCAGGAGCGGCAATGAATTTGGGGAATACTGCGCAGTTGTTCTTCATCAATGTCAATGCGATTGAGCGGGCCAGGACAACCGGGGCGGGTACAATACAAATCCATGCCAGGGGAACCTACCGCTCTGCGAAGTAAGGTTGGGTTAGAACCGAGTTATCTCATATTCTAAGTCAACTCTATTTATTGCAGGCAGACAAAAGGGCACCTCTATTTAAGCCAGCAGAAAATCATCGCCCTGGCATACCGAGTTTCGGGAAAACCCAATTCGGGGGCTGCGCCCCTGCGACCGCTGTTCCCTAATTCTCCCTCATTCAGAGAGGTTCCCTTGGGTCAGGTGCTCCCCGGTCGCACCCGGAACTCTGCCCAACCAGTAACAGTCCATACCTAATGCTGCTTACGACTAACGATGAAACCACATCCGCTGTTGTGCCAATCCCTCCCCTGGGTAGCTTGCCTGTGCCTGGGATTCACCTTACCTCTAGTCGCCCAGGCGATGCCCCGCACCTATGCCCCGGTGGATATTGCCCCGTTTCGCCATGAAAGCGACCCCAACCCCTTAATCCTCGCCATTCGCACCTTCGGTAAACGAGAAACCGCCTTCCCCGAAGGTCTGCGCTCGGAAACTCTCACCGTTAATTATCTCAGCCCAGACCGGGCGGTGGTGGAAATGACCATTGACGGTTTGGCCGATGACTCGGTGGCCGCCCTGCGCTATCGCCTGGAGATGCGGCTGCGGCAAAATCGCTGGGTCTTGGTGGCCGTGGGTCGGCAAAACCGCTGCCGCCGTACCCCCACCCCCCGCTTGTGGACGGGAGAACTGTGTCCTTAACCGCGCAGATATTGGCTGATTAACCGGGCAATCGTCACGCTGGCACCGGCGGTTCCCATCCGGCGGCGGCCGTTGCGGGCGATCAAATCCAACTGATCCGGGTCGGTGAGAATCTCTTGCAATACGGCCCCCACCTGTGCGGGTTCATCCACCAATCGCAGCGATACCCCCAGCAACCGCTGTTGATAGCGGGCAAAGTGGCGGGTGTACTGGGGGCCTTTCCCCGGAAAACTCACCACCGGCTTCCCCAGCCCCACCAACTGTTCCGTCGCCGTTCCCGCCAGAGCAATCCCCGCATGCGCCAGGTGCAAACAATCGTTGAAATGTTCCTGGGTCACCACCAAGCCCACCTGGCCATAACCGTAGCCCACCCCCGGAAACACCGGCCAACGGGATTGGCGTAAGGCGGCCTCGATGGGAGCGCGGTCTAATCCGGGGGCAATCGCCGCCAAAAACAAAATCTGGGGTGCCGTCAAACACTCAATCACCCCCGGCAGGGCTTGCAGGATCAATTCCCAATTCCGGTAGGCTTCCGGGGCCCGGGAACCGGGCAGCAGCACGATCACCATCGCTTCCTCAAACCCCGGTACCACCAAGTCCCCGGTCGGTTCCAGCCCGTCCATCATCGGATTGCCCACCCAGGTGACCGGCAACCGCCAGCGTTTTAACCAGGTCGTGGTCAACTCATCGCGGGGAAAGGTCGCCAGCGACCGGCGAATCAACCACCGTTCCCAAGGGTAAAACACCGACCCCGCCCACCCCTCTAGCCAATGGGTTTTGGGTAACGGCCTTGCTTCATCCCGCCAATGGTACTCCGATTTCGCCGTTGCCACGAAAATAAACGACCGGCCACTCTGCCAGGCCAACCACAAGGGCCAAATATCCCCCACCGCCAAAACGATACCCCGGGGAGCCGTCTGCGCCCATTCCCGCACCGCTCGCCGCTGTTGCCAGACCAGCCCCCACAACCCCGCCCGCACATCCTGCACCAGTCCTGTTTGCAGAAACCCGCCCGAGGGCAAATTCCGCGCCGGCCCGACCAAGGGAATCCCCATCTGGCGGTAGGTGTGCCCTGTCCCTACCAGCGGCAATGCCCGTAAGACCGCCTGGGATTGCTCCTGTTGCAGGGCGGCCAAAATGGTTCCGGCGATCCGGTCTTCTCCATGGCCATTACTCAAACACAACAACCGCATGGATGCCCAGCAAAAAAATAATAATCAATAATCTAATCTAATTAAGGGCACTTCTATTTATAGGAACCAAGCGGAAATTCTCTGGCCAGAACACTCCAACGAGGGAAAACCCCAGCGGGGGCTGCGCCCCGGCGACCGCCGTTTTGAACTCCTGCAGGATTGCCGTGTGCTCGCCGTCGCCGGGGTTTAACCTTTCACCCGATTGCCCAGGGAACCGATGCCCGTAATCCGCACCTCCACCTCATCCCCCGGCTGCATCGGGCCGATACCCGCCGGTGTCCCCGTCAAGATCACATCCCCCGGCAGGAGGGTCATCACCTGACTGATATAACTCACCAACACCGGCGGT
>CALHCP010000140.1 GCA_937936705.1 uncultured cyanobacterium
TGCCCTGCAACCCCAATTGGGCACCTTGCTATAGATACAGGCTTGCTTAAACTGATACTTATTCAGGGGATAAGTTAGCAGGACAACCGATGACCCACTCCATGCCCAAAGAATCCGTGTGGGATTACCCCCGACCGCCGCGGGTGGAACCGACCGAATACCTGATTGAGATTTACACCCACGGTCTCTGTCTGGCCCGCACCCAAGGCGCATACCGGGTGTTAGAAACCAGTCATCCGCCGGTCTATTATTTGCCGCCCCAGGATATTCAAATGCAGTACCTGCGCCGTAATGCGCGTACCAGTTTTTGTGAATGGAAAGGGCAGGCTCATTACTACGATTTGCAGGTGGAGGGGCAGGTGATCCGCGATGTTGCCTGGAGCTATGCCCACCCGACCGCCGCCTTCCGGGTCATTCAAGACTATTTGGCGTTTTATGCCCAAAAATGTGAACGGTGTTTGGTTGCCGGGGAGGTGGTTACACCACAACCGGGAGGATTTTATGGCGGCTGGATTACGGCTAATTTGGTGGGACCGTTTAAGGGACAACCCGGCTCCTGGGGTTGGTAACAATTGGTCACCGGCAAGGCTATAATATGCTTTAATCCTGGAATGATTCCTGGTGCGAGTGGGTCGGTTACTGACCGTTTTCGGGGCAATAAGTTTTCACGGTTCCAATCAGCAGTTAGTCGGTGCTCATGGATTTTTGTGGGTCCCGTGAGGGCGAAGGTTGAACCGGGTCGTACCAGTGAACGCCGGGGGATGGGTTCATCCAAGGAGTATGAATGTCTAAACAGATTATTCTGGCAGAACAACATCGGATTGCCGCTGTGTTTGCCGATGACCAGATTCAAGAACTGGTGGTGGCAACGGGTAATTTGCAGGTGGGAGACATCTTTTTGGGCGTAGTCGAGAATGTGTTGCCGGGCATTGATGCCGCTTTTGTCAACATCGGTGACCCGGAACGCAATGGCTTTATCCATGTGTCGGATTTGGGGCCGCTACGGCTGAAACGGACGGCCGGAGCGATTACCGAACTGCTCATGCCCCAGCAAAAGGTGTTGGTGCAGGTGATGAAGGAGCCGACCGGCAATAAAGGCCCCCGCTTGACCGGCAATATTACCCTGCCGGGGCGGTATTTGGTGCTGATGCCCTATGGGCGGGGGGTGTTTCTCTCCCAGCGGATTCGTAATGAGAATGAACGGCATCGCTTGCGGGCGTTGGCCGTGCTGATTAAACCTTCCCAGATGGGGCTGCTGGTGCGGACGGAGGCGGAAGGGGTGAGCGAAGAGGCGGTGATGGAGGATTTGGAAAACCTCAAACGCCAGTGGGAAAAGGTACAACGGGATGCGGCGGTGGCGCGCTCGCCGGGATTGCTCAACCGGGATGATGATTTTGTCCAACGGGTGTTGCGGGATTTTTACAGTGCTCAGGTGAATCGGATTGTCACCGACACGGCGGACGGGATGCGCCGGGTCAAACAACAACTCAGTAATTGGGGCGGGGGGAAACCGCCGGTGGGGGTTTTGGTGGATCATCACCGGGAAGCGACCCCGATTTTGGAGTATTTCCGGGTGAATGCCGCCATCCGGGAGGCCCTGAAACCGCGGGTGGATTTGCCCAAGGGTGGTTATATCGTGATTGAACCGACGGAAGCCCTGACTGTCATTGATGTCAACTCCGGTTCGTTTACCCGCTCGGCGACGGCACGGGAAACGGTGCTGTGGACGAACTACGAAGCGGCAACGGAGATTGCCCGCCAGTTACGCCTGCGCAATATCGGCGGGGTGATCATTGTGGACTTTATTGATATGGAAGACCGGCGGGACCAGTTGCAATTGCTGGAGCATTTCAGTAAAGCGCTGAAAAGCGATAAGGCGCGTCCCCAGATTATCCATCTTTCCGATTTGGGGTTGGTGGAACTGACCCGCAAACGCCAGGGGCAAAATATCTACGAACTCTTCGGCCAAACCTGCCCCACCTGCAATGGATTGGGACATCTGGCGCGCTTACCCGGTCAAGTCGGCAGTGATGACCCCCTGCCCGGCCCGGCTCGGGCGGTGATCGGGGAACGTTCGGAAAATCTGGAGGATTTGGGGTTTGCGGCCAGCCCCAACCCGAATTTAGGCTTTAATACCCCCCTCTACCCTGTGACCCCCTTGGGCAGCAATGAGCGCAACAGCCCCAATCATCGCCGCCGCCAACGCCGTTACGAAAAACCCACTCCCCGGGGACAACAGGAAACACCGCCTTTTGCCACGCCCAGTGTGGCCAGTCCCACCGGTCCGGAGGGCAACGGCAGTCCTAACGGCCTGCGGGAGGAACCCCCGGAGCGCCAGCCTCTGGCTCGTCGTGTTATCAAACCGGCTCCGGCACCGGCCCAGGTGGTTACCGTGGGGATGACTGCCGCCGAGCAGACGGTTTACGCCGAAATGGGGTTATCGCCGCTGCTGTTAACCGGACAAACCCATTTACAGGACGTGGTGGTGTCGGTGTGCTTGCCGGAAGAACTGCCTGCCCCGCCGGCTGCCCCCGCCCTGACTGAACCGCCATTGCCCGTGGCGGAGTCCGCTACCGTACCTGCTGAAACTGCGCCTGTGGTTGCCGAGCCTCCCTCAACCCCCACCGAACCGGCGGTCACCGACACCCGGCGGCGGCGGCGGCGTTCCACCCTCTCTGCAGAACCGGTGAGCGGCAGCCAATCGTCGCCGCAGAACATTGCCCTGTAGTATGGGGCGCACCTACCAAATCACCGCGATTAATCTGCACCTCCAGAGTTTGGGGGAAGCCGACCGGCTGATTACGATTCTCAGCCCGGAACGGGGAGTGCAACGGGTGGTTGCCCCCGGTGCCCGCAAGCCCCACTCTCCTTTGGCGGGACGGACGGGGTTGTTGGTGGTGAATCAGTTAGAACTGCGGGTGGGGCGCTCGTTGGACCGCATTATCCAGGCGACCGTACTCCGCACCCACCACTATCTGGCTCAGGAATATACCCGCTGGGTGGTGGCGCAATACTTTACCGAGTTGGTGCTGGGGCAAGCCCTGGCCAATCTCGCCCAGGGGGAACTGTACCAAAACTTTACGGAACTGTTGGCGGATTTGGCCGACCTGCCTGCCGAGGAACCCTGGGAGATGGTGGTGCGGGGGATGATGCGGTTACTCACCCTGGCTGGGTTGCAACCCCAAGTGCGCCTGTGCTGTCTGTCAGGGCGACCCGTTTCTCCCCAAGAACGGGTGGGATTTAGTGTGCCGCTCGGCGGGTTGGTGCGTTTACCGTTACCGCCGGATACGCCCCCTTGTCGGGTTTTGCAGCCGGCTCAGGTGCAGTTACTCCAGGCGTTGGCGGTCCCTCCCGGTCAACCCGTCCCCCGGTTGGCTCCCTGGCGCAGTTTGGAACCCCTGCTGCGGGGCTATGCAGAATATCATTTGGAGCGGGCGATCCGTTCTGCCCCCCTGCTGTATAGTACGATCACTCCAGCGTCCCGGCCATGTCCATGAATGTCATCCAACCCCAACCGGCGGCGGGTCTGGCGAGCCTGTGGCAAAACGCCAATTTTCTGGCACTGTGGTTAGCCCAGGTCTTTTCCCAGATTGGGGATAAGGTTTATCTGGTGCTGATGATTGCCCTGTTGGATCAGCAGTTTGCCGACCAAGCCAGCATTACCCCTTTAGTCAGCGGCATCATGGTGGCGTTTACCGTGCCCGCGGTGCTGTTTGGCTCCCTGGCGGGCGTGTTTGTGGACCGCTGGCGCAAACAACGGGTTTTATTCACCACCAATCTCTTGCGGGGGCTGCTGGTGCTACTGATCATCCCCGGATTTTGGTTCCGGTGGCAACCGTTGGTGAATTGGGGGTTCTTGCTGGTGATTACCTTTGCGGTTTCCACCTTGACCCAATTTTTTGCCCCGGCGGAGCAGGCGGTGATTCCTTTAATTGTGCCCCAGGAGCAACTGCTGTCGGCCAATTCCCTGTACACCACCACGATGATGGGTTCACTGATTCTCGGTTTTGCGGTGGGAGACCCCCTGCTGAGTGTGGCGGCGGCCATTCTGCCCCAGGGGCGGGAACTGGTGGTGGCGGGAGCGTACCTGCTGGCGGCGCTGTTGCTGGTGCGGTTACGCCCCCAAGAACGGGGTAGCGACGGCGGTGTGCAAACCTTGGGGCAAATGGTGCAGGACTTGCGGGAGGGCTGGGCGGTGTTGCGAGCCAAACCGCAGTTAGGCACGGCGGTGGCGCATTTGGTGGTACTTTACACCGTCTTTGCCGCTTTGGTCGTCCTCACGATTCAACTGGCAGAACAACTGCTGCGTCCCTCTCAGTTTGGGTTTTTATTGGCGGCGGCAGGGTCGGGGGTCGCCTTGGGTGCCTTGCTGTTAAATGTCGGGCGTGCCCAGGTGTGGTCGTACCGGCGGTTGAGTAGCGTGGGTTCCCTGCTGATGGGGGGGGCGTTGGTGGGATTGGCGGCGGCGACCCATAGCCTGCCCTTAGCATTCCTCTGGAACCTGGTGCTGGGGTTGGGGGCGGCCTTGGTGGCGATTCCGCTGCAAACCCTGCTGCAAACGGAAACCCCGGCGGAAGTGCGGGGCAAAGTCTTTGGCTTACAAAATAATGCCGTCAATATTGCCCTGAGTTTACCCTTGGCGGTCACGGGGTTCATCGCCGCCCGCATCGGACTGCCGGAAGCCTTTTTGGGCTTGGCAGGGGTGGTGATTCTCATGGCGATTTGGCGTGGACGCTGAGATTGCAACCCGACGTTTGCCTGCCTGCCGGTGCGCCCGGTAGCCTGTAGCTGTGATTGCCCGGTTGGCCTTGGGGAGTCGGTCAAAATTACTATTCAAAATTACAAAAATTACCATTAGGGCACCGCTACTGACGGGAACCCTTAGAAAATTATCTCGCCGGAACGCTGAGTTTATCCGGTTTAGGGAGAACCAACGACGGGGGCTGCGCCCCGGCGACTGCTATTCTGAACTGATGTAGGACTGCTAGCGATGCCATAGATTGCAATCGATTCAGTTGAGAGCAGCGATGAATCTGCGGGAATTTCAGGTGGTTACGCCCATGCCCCGCCTGGATCAGGGCTTGGCGCAGCAGTGGCCGGACTTGTCGCGCAGTCGCCTGCAAAAACTCATTCAACAGGGGCAGGTTCAAGTCAACCGGCAGGTGCAAACCGACAAAAATCACCCCCTGCGTCCCGGCGATTGGGTATCCCTGCAGATGCCTGACCCAACCCCTTTGGATACACCTGCCCAGCCTTTGCCCTTGGATATTTTGTACGAAGATGACCAGTTGCTCATTCTCAATAAACCGGCGGGGTTGGTTGTCCATCCAGCTCCCGGCCATTGGGAGGGCACCTTGGTCAATGCCCTGCTGGCCCATTGCCCCCATTTGCCGGCGATGGGGGATCAACAGCGTCCCGGCATTGTCCATCGCTTGGATAAAGATACTACCGGCGTTATGGTCGTGGCCAAAACCGCTACGGCGCACCAGCATCTGCAACGGCAAATCCAAACCCGCAGCATGGGGCGGGAATATCTCGGCTTGATTCACGGGCGTTTACCCCAGGAGACCGGCAGCATCACCGCCCCGATTGGGCGGCATCCCCACCAGCGGCAAAAAATGGCGGTGATTCCTACCGGGCGACCCGCCGTGACCCATTGGCAGGTGTTGGCAACCCAGGGGGCGTATAGCTGGGTCTTATTTCGTTTGGAAACGGGCAGAACCCATCAAATCCGGGTGCATTGCAGTCATTTAGGACAGCCTTTGGTCGGGGATCCGGTGTATAGTTCCAGCCGCAAATGGACGCACCAATTGCCGGGGCAAGCCCTGCACGCTTGGCGATTGCATTTACAGCATCCCCAATCGGGAGAACGGTTAACCGTCACTGCGCCTCTGCCGGAGCATTTGGTGAAAGTGTTAATTCATTTAGGGTTCAAAAGTTTTTAGGGGGCACCTCATATATTTATTTTTTATTTATTATTTATAAGGGCACCTCTATTTACCTGTATTTATTGGAGCCAGCAGCAAATCATCTCGCTGGCATACCGAGTTTAGGGAAAACCCAAGCGGGAGCTGCGCCCGGCGACCGCTCATTCTGAACTCACGTAGGATTGCTATATGTACCTCAATCCCCCGTGGCAACTTTGGGGTCATGGGTCAATCCCGCCAGCAACAACCACGCCAACCCATTCACCCGCCCATCAAACAAGGTCACATCCAACCCATGAAAACAGGTGATGCCCACAAACCCCAACCACATCCCCCCATAACACCAATCCTTACTGGTGCGCCAATACCCCCACCCCTGCCACACCACTCGCCCGACTAAAACCGTCAATAATCCCGTCACTGCCACCCCCGTCTCCACCAGCAACATCACCCAGAAATTATGGGGATGCCCCACCCAACTCTGCGTGCTCTGTTGGTACAACGTCGGGAAATAACGCAACCCCCATCCCCACCCAGGTCGTTGCCAAAACCATGCCCAGGCCAACTGCCACTGCACCGTGCGTAAATCCTCCGCCTGCCCCAAAGCGTACTTCGGCACTCGTCCCCAGAGTAATTCCGGGATCACGGCGCGCCACCCCGGCCAATCCAACCCGGCGCCGATGATTCCCAGCCCCAACAGCCCAATCAGCCCCGCCAGCCCATAACGGCGGTGCAGCACACTTACGCCCATGCTCAATAACCCCACCACCGCCAACCCGTTCAACGAGCGGGTCAACAGCAGTGCCCAGAGGGTCAACCCCGCCGCCCCGGCCCAACCCCACCGTTGTCGAGTATTCGCCGGGGCATGCAATGCCAATCCCACCTGCACCGGCAGCAGCATCACGCAGTAGGAAGCCATGACATTCGCATCACTGAAAATCGAGTCCACCCGCCCCGGAATCCGCGGATGCCAATTCATCTCCAGCCCGCAAAGGGTCACCGTCGCCTGTCCCCCGTAGGATTGCGCCACTCCCATCCCGGCGACGAGGATGGCCGTCCCGCCCATGATCCTGACCCAGGTCTGGCGTTGCGCCGGGGTCATCTGCTCCCGTACCGCCAGAAAAAAAGCAAAAAAGGGCAAGAAATTCCCCAGCCCCAGCAAGGCTCCCGGCACATCCGGGGACTGCAGCGCACTCACCCCCAGCAAACCCGCCAGTCCGAGCCACCACCACGTTTCCCGTTGCCGGAGTAAAACCCGACCCCGGCGAACCCAGACCGCCAGCAAGCCCCCGGCCCAGACCGCCAGCCCCAGCCCCGGCCAAAAGGGTAAAATTGCCAGCCCGATCTCCAGCCAGCCTAAGCGGGTGCCCAAGTCAGGGATTCATCCCGCAGTAAACGAATTTGCGCCAGGGTCAACACCGCCGGAATCACCCGGGCGTAATTGGTGGCAATCGTACTCCAACCCAGTTCCGCCAAAAACCAACCCCACAACACCGGGCCTAACAAAGCCGTGGCTCCCCGCACCGCCACCAAACGCGCCCCTTGCACCAACGCCGTCCGCGTCATCTGCACCGCCGCCGTATAACCCGCCAACTGACGGAGCAGCACCGCCCGCAGCACCGAGCCTACCGCCACCACACTCCCCTTTTGTAAAAAGGCTTGCAGAGCCTCCCGTTGCCAAGGGCCGCTCAGCTCCTGCGCCAACTCCGTTTGCAATTGCCGCTGTTTGTGAGCCGGGAGCTTTTCCCAAGAGCGTTCCAGGACGTGCAAAAAAATCTCCGATTCCAAATCTAACACCGTTAACGTCTCACTACAGGGCAATTTCAGGTAACGGCACACCTGCACCAGGATTTGATGATAACTCATCTGCCCGGCGCGCCCCTGCAATACGGTCATGCCATCGGCGGCCAAAAACCGCAGGCGCGCTTCCAGCGTATCCAACCACCCCTGGCGGTCTTGCGCCTGCACCCGCTCCGGGGTAGGAGTACACAGGTAATCTAAAGGGTTGAACCGACGACCAAACAAAATCCGCGTCAAATCCTCCAGCTCTTCTACCGTTGCCAGTTCCAGTACCGCCCGTAGGTCATCCGCCATAAGCAGGAGTCCAGGATTTACTTACAATCGTTTACAAATTATCCATCATCATACTAATACCCATCGGCGACCACAACCCCCTGAACCTGCGTCAAATCCACCCAGGCGCCCGTCCGGTCATACCGGCGCAGCAGTGCCTGCCCTCGCCACAGCAACCCCAGGTGAAACGCCACCCCCTGGGGCACCCGCGGCGGAAACCACACCCAAATTTCCGGTTCTAAAACCAACAGTCGGTAATGCCCTTGTTCATAGCGATGGTCGGCTTGGTGAACCCCGCACCATACCCCCGTTTCGGTTTCCAGTTGCCAACGGAGCGTCACTTGAGCCGCCGAACGCTGCCGCGTCAACCCTCCCGACAAAGCCGCCGGGGTTCGCCAATCGGGATAAAGCTGCGTAATTAAATGCCGCTCCCCTTGCCCCAACCGGCCTGCTCCCCGTTGCTCTCGGATCAACGTTAAATGCCGGCACTGACTGTTCTCATAAACCAAGGCACAGCGCACCCGTTGGTCCCCGTCGATCAAACCCAATTCCGCGCCGAACTCCCCCAACGGCCCCCACTGTAGGGAACCCTGGGAAAATGCCCCATCCGCGCATAATAAAATGCCCCGCCCCAGTCCCCCATACTCCAACACCTGACGGTTACCGGCGACCACAATCGTCTGGCGAATCCGGCGATTCTCATCGCAGCCGGCTAACGTGACTACACTGGGTCGGGACTGCCCCACCGTTCCCAGCGGCGATACCTCCGTAAAGGTGCCTTGCCATTGCCCCAAATGGTTCATTAAACATTGCCACTGGGACGGATAATTCGGCAGAGATTGCATAGCCCACCCCCTAGAGATCGAGGGGAATAACCCGAGATAGTGCAGCAACCAGCGCATCCCCGGCAGATTTAGGATTATACTGAACACAAATTCACCTGATGTCAACCGGCTGCCATTGGTGCCATGAACGTGTGCATTCTCCAAGCAGAAATCATGCAGGAACCGCAACTGCGCTACACCCAGGACAATAATCTGGCGGTGACGGATATGTTGGTGCAGTTTCCGGGGTTGCGGCCGGATGATCCCCAAGGACGGCTCAAGGTGGTGGTTTGGGGCAATTTGGCCGAACAGGTCGTACAACAGTTCAAAGTGGGGGACCATGTCCTGCTGGAGGGGCGTCTGGGGATGGTCAAGGTGGATTTACCCGGCGGGACGCGCACGACCCGACCCGAATTGACCGCATCTCGGATTTTCCCGGTGCAGGTGGGAGCCGCTTTGGGGGGAGAAGAATCGCTGCCCCCGCCCGCCGCCGTCACCCCGTCCCCCTCGGTGCCGGTCACCCCTGCCCCTCCCGATGAATCCGATGTCCCCTTTTGACCTGGTGGTGGCCACCACCAACCCCGGTAAGGTTCGGGAAATCCGGGCGTATCTGCCGCAGTGGAATTGTTTGATTCCGCCGCTGGATTTAATGCTGGAGGAAACGGGCGATACCTTTGCCGAAAATGCCCGGATGAAGGCGACCCAGGCGGCTTTGGCGCTGGAGAGTTGGGCGATTGCCGATGATTCGGGGTTGGAAGTGGAGAGCTTGGACGGGGCACCGGGGGTCTTTTCGGCTCGCTACGGGCGCACCGATCGGGAACGGATTGAACGCCTGTTGTTTGAATTGGGGGATGAACCGGAGCGGGCGGCTCGCTTTGTCTGTGTGGTGGCAGTCGCCAATCCCCAGGGGGAAATCGTCGCCGAAGCGGAGGGGGTCTGTGTGGGAGAGATTTTGCTGGCTCCCCGCGGCACGGGCGGGTTTGGCTACGACCCGATTTTTTACGTCCCGGCGCAGGGGCTGACCTTTGCCCAGATGACCCCGGCGCAAAAGCAACAGGTGAGCCATCGGGGGCAGGCATTGCGGGCATTGGTTCCCCAACTGGCGCGGCTGCGGTGAAACCCTGGCGTTGGCTGGTCTGGGCGCTGGTACTGGGCTTTTTGGGGCGGAAATTGGGGCAATCCTGGGGCGAAGTCCAGCATCTGCCTTGGCAGCCCCAGCTCCTGGCCTGGTGGTTGGCCGCGGGTCTGGTCACAACTGCGGCGCATCTGTGGGCGGGCTGGCTGTGGGGCTGGAGTTTGGGCTGGTTGGGGTATCCGGTGGCCAGCCGCTGGGCGGTGCCCCTCTACGTGCGCACCAATCTGGCCAAATACATACCGGGGAATGTCTGGCACTTTTACGGGCGTATCCAGGCGGCGCAAACCCAGCACATTCCCGCCCCCATTGTCATGGTCAGTATTTTGCTAGAAGCATTACTGCTGGCGGCGACGGCTTTGCTGTTGGGGGTAACCCGCTGGCAGGGGTGGCGGTGGCCGCTGGTGGTTTTGGGACTGGTTTTGCTGGGGATACACCCCCGCTGTTTGAACCGAGTCTTGGCCTGGGTCGGACGGCGCCAGCGGCAAGATACCCCTTTGCCGCCGCTGCGGGGTTATCCCTTGCCCCTCCTGCTGGGGGCGTTGGCATTTATCAGCCTGCGGGGGCTGGGATTTCTGTTGGTTTTGGGAACCTGGGTGTCCCTGACGTGGGGAGCATTGCCCCATCTGACCGGTGCGTTTGGGTTGGCTTGGTTGCTGGGCTTTATTATCCCGCTGGCGCCGGGGGGGTTGGGGGTCTTTGAGGCCACCTTGACCGCCGGTTTAACCGGTATCGTGCCCACCGCTACGGTGTTGGCCGCCGCCGTCGGCTATCGCTTGGTGAGTATCGCAGCCGAAGTGGCCGCCGCCGGGGTGGGGATTTGGGTAGGATGGGGGCGGAGGGACTTGAACCCTCACGACCTTTAGGGTCAACGGATTTTCATCCTCCACCGGCTTTCGCCGGGGGGCACCAACCCCTGGAGAATCGGACTCTCCCTTTACCCACGAAGCAGGCTTCGCTAGGGTAGCTCCCGTCGAGTCTCTGCACCTTCCGCAGGTCGGCTGCGGCTTGGCTCAGGATTGCCGTATCTACCGCGGTAGAGTTAGGTTTCCCTGAATTTGAGAGCATTCACTTGTGGGATTTCTCCCGCAAGGCTCAATAACTTAAGTCCGTAGCGTCTACCATTCCGCCACGCCCCCAAGTGAATTACTACAATAACACATCGGCGGCGGGTCACCGTTAATAACTGGTGGTGACGGCCACCGGCTGCCGCACTTTTTGGGAATAGAAGGAGGCGGATTCTTGACCTTGAGCACATTCACGGGCAAATTGGATCAAGTGATGACTCACCAAAGCGGTGCTGATAATCGCTTCAATCTGCCCTTTTTGCAAAGCCGGTTTGGCAAATTTCCAAAAAGTCTCCCGATAATCGCTCCACAACCCCACCTTCACCAGGATATTAAACATCAATCCCAGCCCCTTGATCAGGTTGGCCCAGGAGGTACGGGCGGGGCTATTCGGCACGGCAATCCGGTTGGGATAGGTGTGTTTTAACTGGTAGGCAAAGCGCTCGTAAATAAATTCCGGCGTGTAGGCTTGGGTAATACATTGCCGCCACATACCCACGACCTGTTCGTGGGGCAAAAGGAAATTCACATTCGATTCCCGCTGCTCATCAAAGACTAACCGTCCCTCTTTCTCTAAGCGTGCCCATAGAGGCGTTTTCGGCAGGGCATAGAGCAGATTAATGGTTAACATCGGGATTTGCGATAGCCGGATAAATTCTAAAATCCGGTCGGCGGTTGCCGGGGTATCGGTATCCAAGCCCAGGATAATGCCCGATACGACTTCTAAGCCATAACTATTGAGAATTTGAATCGCCTGCAGGATCGGTAAACTCAAATTATGGTCTTTAGAAATCGCATGTAAGGCTTGCGGCTCCGGGGTTTCAATGCCGCAAAATACGGTGCAAAAATAGGCTTCCCGCATCATCGCTAAAATTTTCGGGCTTTGCGCCAAATTTAAGGTTGCTTCACAGGCAAATTGCACCGGATAGCCCCGCTGTTTTTGCCAGTCAATTAAATGCGGCAACAGTTCCATCACCGCCTTGCGATTGCCCACAAAATTATCATCCACAAAATAAATGGCTCCCGGATTCCCCGCCGCCAAAATCGCATCCAATTCCTCTAAAATTTGTTGGGGCGTTTTCAAACGGGGATTATTGCCGTACAAGGCGGGAATATCGCAAAACTCACAGTGGTAGGGACACCCACTGGAAAACTGGACACTGCCGATAAAGTACCGGCGCAAGGGCAATTTTTCGTAGGCCGGAATCGGAAAGGCACTCAAGGGCACCCGCTGCTTGGTTTGGAAAATCAGTTGCTGTTGCGGGCGTTCCGTGTGGGTATCCAAATAGGCAATCATGGCATCGGTGGCATCCCCCAATTCCCCCAGATGCAGCAAATCCACCTGCGGATAATACTCCGGGCAGGCCGATACCGAAGGCCCCCCCAACGCGGTAATTTTGCCGTGCCGATGGGCTTTGTGATTGATTTCTAAAATCTGCGGCTTTTGAATGTGCATCCCGCTAATAATCACCGCATCCGCCCAACGATAGTCCCACCCGCGCGCCGGCCGGATATTCTCATCAATCAGCCGCACCTCCCAGGCCGCCGGCAGATAGGCCGCCACCACCAACAACCCCTGGGGCGGCATAAACCCCTTCACCCCCGGCATCAACTCATAGGCATGGTGAAACGTGCCAAAGGAGGGACTGTAGCGGGGAAACACACACAGAATCCGCCGCCGATTTTGAGGCTGATAGGGCGTGCGTCGGTCAATGTTGGCCATCTCAGACATGGGAAATCCCTGCATTACACGTGTCCCTAGTGTAGTGGCGTTTCCGGGGCGTTGACAAGTTGGATGCCCGATTCTTAAGGGTTTTTTAGTCTGTTGACCCAGACGGATTTGTATTAATTAAATAAATACAGAGTGATGATTTAATCAGGACAAAGTCCTGGAGAGTAGGTGCAGCCATCAACGGTTCAGATAGCAGCTAAATCCTGTCGGGTAGAGGGTCAATTCCCCGGTTAATAACCGCTCCACCGGCACCCAGCGGGCGATTTTGCGGCGTTCACCTTCTTGAAATTCTAAAGACTCCAGCTCATAAAATCGGGGGTCAGCAAACCTACAGCGATAGAGTTGGATAATCTCATGCCCCGGTTGACCGTTGTAGGTAAAAATATTCTCCAAACAGCCCAGGTATTCAATGTCCTTGAGCTGCGCCTGGAGTTCTTCTTGAAATTCCCGTTCGAGGGCAACGGCGCTGGGTTCGCCGAAATCCACCCCGCCCCCCAACGCCCGATAAAAGGTGAGCTGCCGGGCCGGGTCATAGCCTTCGGACAAAAAGACCCGGTCGTCCTGCTGAATCAACCCCAAGGCCAAGACGCGAATCTGCCGACTGTAGCCCATCTCACCCCCGGAATTTGCGAAACGCCAGGGTGACATTGTGACCGCCGAACCCAAAGGAATTGGACAAAGCCACTTCTACCGGCAGACGGCGGGCCTGGTGGGGCACATAGTCCAGGTCACACTCCGGGTCGGGGTTATCCAAGTTAATTGTGGGGGGCACGTGGTCGTGGTAGATGGCCAAAACGGTTGCCACCGCTTCAATCCCACCGGAACCGCCTAACAAATGCCCGGTCATGGACTTGGTCGAACTGACGGCAATCCGGTAGGCGTGATCCCCCAGGGCTTGTTTAATCGCTTTGGTTTCCGTAACATCGTTGGCGGGGGTACTGGTGCCGTGGGCATTGATATAACTCACTTCGTCGGGAGTGAGATTACCATCCTTCAAGGCCAGTTCCATCGCGCGGACGGCTCCTTCTCCATCCGGCGAGGGCGCCGTGATGTGGTAGGCATCGCAGGTGGAACCATAGCCCACCATTTCCGCATAAATCCGGGCACCGCGCGCTTGGGCGTGGCTGAGGGACTCCAAAATCAGCACCCCCGCCCCTTCCCCCAACACAAACCCATCCCGTCCTTGGTCAAAGGGTCGGGAAGCCAAGGTGGGGGCATCATTACGCAGAGACATGGCTTTACAGGCGGCAAAAGCGGCCATACTCAAGGGCGTCACCGCTCCCTCCGTGCCGCCGCAAATCATCACCTGCACATACCCCTGCTGGAGCAACCGCAGCGCATCCCCAATCGCATTGGCACCGGCAGCACAGGCGGTGACCGGGCAGGAATTGGGACCTTTCGCGCCGGTGTGGATGGCGGTCAACCCGGCCGCCATATTACAAATCATCATCGGTACGGTAAAGGGGCTACAGCGACCCGGCCCTTTGGTCAACAGCACCTGCTGTTGCTCCTCCATGATCCGCAGACCGCCCACCCCCGTCCCCAACATCACCCCCACTTGGGTAGCATTCGCCGCCGTGATGGTCAAGCCCGCATCCTCCAGGGCTTGCAAACTGGCGCACACCCCAAACTGGGCAAAGCGATCCATCCGTTTGGTATCCCGGCGTTCGAGGTAAGCGCAGGGGTCAAAATCCTTCACCTCCCCGGCGATGCGACAGTCGTGTTGGGAGGCATCAAACAAGGTCACCGCGCCAATGCCACTGCGACCGGCCAGCAAACCCGCCCAATAATCCGCCACCGTATTCCCCAGGGGCGTAATTGCTCCCAGACCTGTAACCACCACCCGTTCCCGACTCGCCATTGACCTACGCTGCTACCTTCTGTTGGGCAATATAGTCCACCGCCTGCTGTACCGTCGTGATCTGCTCGGCGGCACTATCGGGAATTTCAATATCAAACGATTCTTCCAATTTCATCACCAAATCCACCGTCGCCAGGGAATCCGCCCCCAAGTCGTTGGCAAAACTGGCTTCCGGGGTCACCTTTTCCAATTCCACATCCAAGGTGTCCGCCACAATTTTTTGGACTTCGGTGAGAATTTCCTGCTTATCCATGCCACAACTCCATCGGGTATCCTTAGCATCTTATCGAAATTATGTCCCTCTGCTCCATGGTTGCCCCCAAAACCGTTCCAAAATGACGCAGCAAGCCCGCCCGCACCGCCGTCGGATGAATTTCCGGGCAAAATTGCACCAGATTTCCCACCCCATAGTCCCGAATCCCGCAGGGGACAATGCGGGCAAATGCCCCTAAATCCGTACACACATTCACCGCTAAGCCGTGCATCGTCACCCCCCGGCGCACCTTAATGCCGATGGCTGCCACCTTCACATCCCCCACCCAGACCCCGGTATAACCCGGTTTGCGTGCCCCGGCGATGCCATAATCCCTCAGTACCCGCATCACGATTTCTTCCAATTGCCGTAAGTACTGATGCACATCCAGGCCGTAATTTTTCAACCGCAAAATCGGATAGGCCACCACCTGCCCCGGCCCGTGATAAGTCACTTGCCCGCCCCGTTCCGTGCGGTAGAGGGGGACGTCAATCGCCCCGACCGTAAACCGCAAAAACTCCAGGGATGCCCCCTGTCCCAGGGTATAGACCGGCTCATGTTCTAACAGTGCCAGGACATCCGGGATATGCGGGTCCTCAAGGTGTTGTTGCACCTGCTCCTGTTGCCATGCCCATATTTGCGGATAGGCCACCCGCTCCCATTGCCTCACCTGAATGATTCGCACCGGCTATCCCTTCAAGGCATTCTTGGTGGGTTGGGGAAACGCTCGCCGAAAGGGTACGGCCATTGATGCAAACCTGATGCAAACGAACCGAGAATCTCCCCGTGAGCCTGCCAAGATTCGGGAGAAGCAAAGTCGGGGGCGGCGTCCCGGCGACCGCTATTTTCCCTAAAATTCATCGTCAAAATGGCTGGAATTGTCTTGTTCCGCCGCTTCAGAGCGAGAACGCCGGGGGGGATATTGGGGGCGGGGTCGCCGGGGACGGCTGGAAGTCACCTCGCGACGCTCCGGCGGGGTGGTGATAATCGCAGTTTCTTGGGGTTCACGGTCATCATCCTCGAGCTCCCAATCCCGGTAAGGGGTGGCCGCTTCCCCCCGCATCTGCGCCCGCGCCGACTGGGGCAATTCCCCTTCCCATTCATCAACCGGGTCAAGGATCACCTCACTGCGGCGACGACTCCGGGAACGGCGGGGAGCCGACTCATACTCGTAGTCCCGATAGGATGGAGTTTCCCGATAAGGGGGCGGATTGTAGCTCTCCCGCGGACCGCGGGGCGGCATTTCCCGCTGCCGGGGCGGCGGATTTTTGCTCCGTAAAATCAAATTTTCCCAGGTGAGGGCAATCAATGCCCCCACCAAAAGCACCTGTTGAAAAATCAACCCAAAATTCAAAGCACTAAAATCAACGACCAAAATTAGGCCGCTGATCAGAGCAATAATCGCATAGACAATATCCGAGTCCCGGCGCAGGGCTGGCCGCAACCGCCCCAAAAAAAACAGGGAAACACCACCCACAATTAAAACAATGCCTAAGAAGACGGGGGCGGGAAAACCAGTACCCACAAGGAACTCCTTCCTAAATGAACCAGCCGACGGCTACCCAGAACCGCCACGCCTAAACCCATTCTAATGGGCATGGTTTAGGACGACCGCCGGATTTTATCCTTTTGGCTGACAAAAATCAAGGCCGCCGTGACGGGAATTACGACGATCAGGGTTCCCGCCAACAGGCTATACAGAAAATTGGCCAAGGTTGGAGTCATGGTATTAGAGAAATTTGGGTTTGCTAACTACCTATTCTAACCGAACCGGCTCCAGCCTAGGGCACCAGCCGACCGTTGGGCAAACGGGCACCCTTCAAATTAGCACCGCTCACCTGCTCGGTCAGCCGCGCCCCCCGCAAATCCGCTTCGCTCAGGTTAGCGCCTTCGAGCCGGACATCCATCAAGTCCGCCTGGGTCAACACCGCCCGGCTAAGATTGGCTCCCCGCAGGTCGGCTCGGTGAAAATTGACCCCTACCAATTCCCGGCGGCTCAAATCCACCCCCTGCAGGTTGCACCCGGACAGGTCGGAACGGTGCATTTTCGCATCGCTCAGCAGGGTCATGCGCAAGTCTGTCCCCGCTAACGTCACCCCCACCAGGTTGGCATTGGTGAAATTGGTGCCCCACAGTTGCGCCCCCCGCAGGTCGGCTCCCATCAACGTCGCTCCGCTCAGGTTGGCGCGGGTGAGATTGACCCGCCGCAGGTCGGCATCGGTGAGGTCGCCATCGGTCAAGACCGCCGAACTCAAATCCGTCCATTCGTCCCCCCCATTCAGGTCCGCTCCCCGCAACATGGCGCGGTTCAAGGTGGCGGCACTCAGACAAGCCTGCCGCAGACATACCCGCCCCAATTCCGCCGCCGTTAAATCCGCCCGGATGAGATTCGCGCCGGTTAAATCGGCTCGGTACAGATCCGCCCGGGTCAGGTTGGTGCCGGTCAAGTCCGCCCGCCGCAAATTCGCCTGGGTCAGACTCACGCCGCTCAATTCCCCCTGAATCAGGATGCTGCCCTCTAGGTTGGCCTCCCCCAAATCCGCCCCCGCCAAGGCCACCCGCGCCAGGTACGCCCGCTGCAAATTCACCGCCCGCAGGTTGCACCCGGATAAAATGGCGCCGCTGAGGCTGGCCTGCCGCAGATCGCCATAGGCCAAGTCCGCCTCGGTGAGATTGGCACCGTCCAATTGCGCCCGGAATAAACTCGCCCCGGTGAGATTGGCTTCCAGGAGATTGGCTCCCCGTAAATCCGCTTCGCTGAGGTTGGCCTGCTTGAGATTGACCCGCACCAGTTCCCCGTGGCGCAGATTCGCCTGGGATAGGTTCACCCCCGACATCTGGCTGTAACAGAGATAGGCTCCCTGGAGATTGGCTCGCACCAAGAAGGCATCGGTCAAGACCGCCCCTTCCAACATCTGCCCCGCCAGTTGGATCTGAGGGAACGACCGTGCCCCGGCATTGTAGGCATCCCGCAATTCGGAAGGGGTAGGCATAATAGGTTCAGGGGGTAGTGCTATGGGCGCCAGACATGGGGAGGCGATTTTCCCAGAAAACCCATGCTGATGGGAGGCGTTGGTCTTTCGGAACGAAGCAACTTATGTTTATCATGCCCGGAAAAGCCCGTCTTTGGCAGTATGGCTGGCAATTTTTTGGATTTTATTCACTTTTGGGATTATGCTTGGGCAACCCCGCCCGGGCGGCCGAATGGGTTGTCCTCACCGCCGGGAATACCACCTGGACGGTCAGCTTGGCCGATGTGGAACGTTGGGTTCATTCCGGCTCTCTCCAGGGCAGCCTGAGTCCCCTCACCCAAATTTTGGTACCCGCGGCTCTCGGGGAATTACGGGGTTGGTTGACCCGGCCGGTTCCCCTCACCCCCGCTCAGAGTCAGCGGTTATTGCACAGTCCGGCGGGCAGTCAAGTCCTGGAACGGGTGGGGCAGTGGTTGATTCCGCCTGACCCACAGGGGGTTAAGCAGGCGGTGACCCTCCTGCTGCAAGAACAAAAACCCCTGACGGCGTTCCATTTGCTGCAAGCCTTGCCGGGGGAAACCGTAGCGGTGGATGCCCTGGCGGTCGCTAATGTATGGCTCAATGCCCAGACCCAGCAGCAACAAACAGCACAAGCGGTGGCTGCCCTGCCCTTGCTCAACCCCAGCGGTGGGGCACCGGCCTTCTCCGGCCAACCCTGGCGCGTTCACAGCCAAGTCTTTACCCCGCCGGATCACCCCCAACGCCCCCTGAAGTTGCATCTATTCACACCCCTGGGGTCGCAGCGGGTGCCTTTGGTGATCCTCAGCCACGGTCTCGGCCAAACCGGGCGCAGTCTCATGTATTTGGGGGAATATCTGGCCAGTCAAGGGCTGGCCGCCGCCGTCATTACCCACCCGGCTCGCCATGCTCTGAGCGAATTCAGCGAACGCCCCCAGGACATCCGCCGGGTTTTGGCGCATCTGGCCGCCCAACCCCTCGGACAACGCCTGGATTGGGAACGGGTGGGGTTAATCGGGCATTCCCTGGGGGGCTATACGGTGCTGGTGGCCGCCGGTGCCCAACCCCACCGCCCGGGATTGCAGTCCCAATGCCAAGACGACTTGGCGGTGTTGAATCTCTCTTTAGTCTTACTGCAATGCCGCGCCTTGGAACTCAAGACTTGGCCGACTGGGGCGCCTGACCCCCGCATCCGGGCGGTGATCGCCATCAACCCGGCCATAGGCGGCATCCTGGGAGCAGCAGGGTTAGCCCCTCTGACGGTGCCGGTGATGGTAATCGGCGGGGCGGAGGACTGGGTTACACCGGTGCTGTCGGAACACATTCGCCCCTTCCAAGGTCTGCGGGGGCGCAACCACCTACTGGTCATCTTGCCCCAGGCTCGCCACATTGACGGCCTCGATGAACTGCGCCAATTCCGGCTCCAGCGCCTACCCCCGATTCCCGCCGCCCTCGCCCACCTCAGCCGGGAATTTTTCCGCACTCATTTGTTCCCGCATGCCGCCCCCCTCACCCCGGAACGCCTGCGCCAGCCCACCCTGCCCCTGCGGGTGCTGACCGCTTCGCCCTGATAGGAGTGAGCCTTGAACCATCGCACCTGATCGGCACCCCCCCAAAACGGGGGCGGCGCCCCTGCGACCGCTCATTCTGAATAATTAATAGAGGTGCCCTTAAATGAATAAATGACTCTCCGGTTGGATATTGATTTCCAACGGCACCGCCGGGGGTTCACTTTGCAAGGCGTAAAGAATCGCCTCAGCGGCGGTTTCAGGACGGAGCATCTTGCTGCGGTCAACTTTGAGGGTAATGTCATCCCAAAACGGCGTATCAACTCCGCCGAAATAAAATAAAGTCATTTTTACGTTGTAACGACGCAGTTCATCGGCCATCACTTTGCTTGCCCCAACTGCCCCGAATTTCGAAGCACAATAGGCCGCCGCCATCGGCATGGTATGTTTGCCCAAAATGCCGATCACATTGCAAATATGCCCGGAACGCTGGGTTTTCATCACATTGGCCGCCGCCTGCAACGTGTAAAAGTTGCCCTGGAGATTCACCGCCAGTTGGGTGGCGAAGTCCGCCGGTTCCAGTTTGTCCCAGGGCTTGAGAATGCCGATGCCCGCCGCATTCACCAACCCATCAATCCGGCCAAAGGTGGCGACCGCTTGCGCCATCAAGTTCTGTACCTGCGCCGGTAGGGTAATGTCGGTGGGAATGCTCAAGGCGCCGGGAATTGCCAAGGTCGCTAACTTGACCGGGTCTCGCGCCGCCAAAACTAACTGGGCTCCCAGGGGATGCAACCGGTTGACCACCGCTCGCCCGATTCCCCCGGTCGCACCGACCACCACCACGACTTTGTCTTGAAGCATTTTGTTACATTTCTTAAAGCTCTGCTTAATATAGCAAATTGGGTTCCCATGCCACAATGGGCGGGGAAAGGCAGGTTCATCAACGGAGGTGGCGGTGTTCCGAACCCTGTTGACGTTGGTGGTGTTGGTGGTGACTTACGGGGGCTTGGGGCTGGGGAAATGGCCGGGTCTGGGCTTGAACCGACCGACGATTGCCTTGGTGGGGGCGGCGGCGGTGGTGGCGGTGGGAGGAATGACGGTATCGGAGGCGTGGCAGGCCATGGATGCCCGGACGATGGTTTTTCTGTTCAGCATGATGGTGGTGAACGGGGGGTTAAGCGAGGCGGGGGTCTTGGCGGGGCTGTTGCGGGGATTGGTGCGCCACAGTCGGCATCCTTTGGGGTTACTGCTGGTGGTGACGGTGGGGACGGGTATTTTATCGGCGTTTTTGCTCAATGACACGCTGGCGTTGGTGGCGACTCCTCTGATTGTGCAGGCGACGCAGGCGCTGGGGTTGAATCCGGTTCCCTACCTGTTGGCGTTGGCGGGGGCAACCAATGTGGGTTCGGTGGCGACCTTGAGCGGCAACCCCCAAAATATCCTGGTGGGTTCGTTGGCGGGGATCGGTTACGCTGGCTTTGCCCAAGTGATGACGCCGGTGGCGGTAATGGGTTTGGTTATCTTGGTGGGCTTGGTCTGGCTTTTGTACCCGGAAGTGCGCTCTCGGCAGCGGTTCCCGGCGATTGTCTTATCTCAAGAGCCACGGCAGCCGCCGGGATTTTGGTTTCATGGGCTGATCACCTTGGGGTTGTTGCTGGGATTTGCGGTGGGGGTGCCTTTGGCGGAGGCGGCGCTGGTGACGGCGGCGGTGAGTTTACTGGGGCAACGCCGGCACCCGGAACGTTGGCTAACCCAGGTGGATTGGGGGTTGTTAGTGTTGTTTGGGGGATTGTTTATCCTCACCCAGACGATCCAAAATTTGGGGATGCTGCAACCGCTGACGGCGATGGTGTCCCACCCCTGGGAATTGACCGGGTGGGTGGCGGTGTTCTCGAATTTGCTTTCCAATGTGCCGACGGTTTTACTCTTGCACGGGCTGATTCCCCCGGAGGATACGCAAAGTTGGTTGTTGTTGGCGGCCAGCTCGACGTTGGCGGGCAATTTAACCCTGTTTGGGGCGGTGGCCAATTTAATCACGGTGGAGGCCGCAGAGCGGGCAGGGTACCGGGTTTCCTTCGGGACGCATTTGCGCCTGGGGGTGCCGCTAACGGGCCTGACCCTGGGGGTAGCCTACTTTTGGATCCGGGGACAATGGAGCTAGTTGAGCAATGCCGCCGCGCATCCTACGAATGGACGCGCTAGTTAGCGGCGGATGTGATATAATTCTTCCAGTCAAGTATGGCACTATTGCCCGCCAGAAAAGACTTCTGGGGAACCGGGCAGATACAAGACCTGCTTGGCAAGGTACAACTAAACCTATAAATCCTGGTATCACCCGATTGATAAACGTAGGGAACGGGTCAAAAGTTGGCATGACAAATTGAACCTAAAACCCACAGGCAGAAATGACCTGGGGTGCTGCAAAGGCAAAAGTTCCTGGCAGCAGGCGAGAATGCCGCCTCCCTCTCCGGTAACAGGATTGGGAAGCCGCTTATGGAAGCGAAGCGTCATGAGCGGAGCATTCACGCAAACGATATGTCATGAGGGAACCATCGTCGCCGGGGTACAGCCCTCGACTTTGGTACTGCAAACGCTTGGTTCGCCAATCGGACCCCATTGCCCTAGAAGGGTCCTTTTGCTAAAAATTCACTTCCCGCAGATGAATGACATCTTTATAGGGGTCAACGTGGGTCACCTGCACCTGAATTTGTTCACCCAATTTCACCGCCCGTTGCACCCGCATCCCCAGTTCCAGCCCCAGTTCTTC
>CALHCP010000141.1 GCA_937936705.1 uncultured cyanobacterium
CACAGGATGGTTGGGGTCAGCCCCAAGCTAACCAAAATTAAAACCAAAATTAAAAAAGGCAATTTCTGAGCATCTTTCATCATCGGGGGTCAGGTTCAGGATACGGTTGAGCAATGCCGCCGCGCATCTTACGAATGGACGTGAAGCGTCATTCGCTAGTTAGCGGCGGATGTGATATAATTACTCTAGTCAAGTATGGCACTATTGCCCGCCAAAAAAGACTTCTGGAGAACCGGGCAGATACAAGACCTGCTTGGCAAGGTACAACTGAACCTGTAAGTCCTGCCATCACCCGATTGATAAACGTAGGGAACAGGCCAGAAGTTGGCATAAACGACTTCAACCCAAAACCCACAGGCAGAAATGACCTGGGGTGCTGCAAAGGCAAAAGTTCCTGGCAGCAGGCGAGAATGCCGCCTCCCCCTCTGGTAACAGGATTGGGAAGCCGCTTATGGACGGGAAGCGTCATGAGCGGAGCATTCACATAAACGGTCGGGGGTAGGGGCTGATCATCATGGCGATGATACAACGGGGACGCAGTTTTCCGCTGGGGGCAACCGTTTATCCAGGGGGGGTGAATTTCTGCCTCTTTTCCAAACATGCCGAACGGGTAGAATTATTGCTGTTTGACCAAGCCGATGACCCCCAGCCGGCGCGAGTATTCTCCCTCACCGCCCCTGTTCATCGCACGGCGAATTACTGGCATATTTTTGTACCGGGGCTTGGGCACGGCCAGGTGTACGCCTACCGGGTGTATGGCCCGTTTGCCCCGGAACGCGGCCACCGTTTTGACGGCAGTAAAGTCCTGCTGGATCCCTACGCCCGGTTAGTGGTGGGCTGGGAACGCTATGACCGCGAGGCGGCTCGCCGTCCGGGGGATAACTGTGCTGTGGCGTTGCGGGGGGTGGTGGTTGACCCCGAACGTTATGACTGGGAAGGGGATGTGCCGTTGGAAATTCCCTACGCCCGCACAATTATTTACGAAATGCACGTCAAGGGATTCACCGCCCATGCCAATTCCGGGGTGAGTCCGGCGAAACGCGGCACCTATGCGGGGGTGATTGAAAAAATTCCCTACCTCCAGTCCTTGGGCGTGACGGCGGTGGAGTTGATGCCGATCCATGAGTTTGACGAGCAGGATGCCCGCCCCGGTTTGGCCAATTATTGGGGTTACAGCACCTTGGCCTTTTTTGCCCCCCACCGTGCCTACAGTGCGGATCAGTCCTTATTCGGGCCGGTCAACGAGTTTCGGGATATGGTCAAAGCCCTGCACCGAGCGGGCATTGAAGTGATTTTAGATGTCGTATTTAATCACACCGCCGAGGGGAATCACGAAGGGCCAACCCTGTCTTTTCGGGGGATTGAAAACCAGGCTTATTACATTTTAGAAACCCTAAATCCGGCCTTTTATGCCAATTACAGCGGGTGCGGCAATACGGTCAAAGCCAACCACGAAATTGTCGGGCGGCTCATCCTGGATTCCCTCCGTTATTGGGTGGATGTCATGCACGTGGATGGGTTTCGCTTTGATTTGGCCTCGATTTTGTCCCGCAGTAAAACCGGGTCTCCTTTGGCCGACCCGCCCCTGCCTTGGTTGATCGAATCCGACCCGGTGTTGGCGGGTACAAAAATCATTGCGGAAGCCTGGGATGCCGCCGGTCTGTACCAGGTGGGTTCCTTCATCGGGGAACGGTTTGCCGAGTGGAATGGCCCATTTCGGGATGACGTGCGCCGCTTCGTTAAAGGCGACCGGGGGATGCTAGGCTGGTTGGCCGCCCGGTTGTTGGGCAGCCCCGACCTCTACCGTGACCCTCACCAGATTCCCAACCGTACCATTAACTTTGTCACCTGCCACGACGGATTTACCCTCTATGATTTGGTTTCCTACAACCACAAACACAACGAAGCGAACGGGGAACAGAATCGGGACGGCAGTAATGACAACTACAGTTGGAACTGCGGCTGGGAAGGCCCGACCGATGACCCGGAAATCTCAGCCCTGCGGGTAAAACAAATGAAAAATTTCCTGGTGATTCTTGCCCTCGCCCAAGGTACCCCAATGATCCTGATGGGGGATGAGGTGTGCCGCACCCAACGGGGCAATAACAACGCCTACTGCCAAGATAATGAAATCAGTTGGTTCGATTGGGATGGGGTCACCCGCCACCGCGAGATGCTGACCTTTTGGCAAAAACTCCTACATTGGATGCAGTCCTTGCGATTATTTGAACAGGAGACCCGTTTCAAAGTCGAATCTTATCCAGTTCACCGTCACGTACAGCATCCTTACGTGGTCTGGCATGGAACCGAACTGGGAAAACAGGGATGGCATGAGGACGGCCATGCCCTGGCGCTGGAAATGGTCTATCCGAGCGCCGCAGAGCATTTGTACATCATCCTGAATAGTTACTGGGAGAGTTTGCCGTTTACCCTGCCCCCCTATGACTGGCAACGACTTTTGGACACCCATTTACCGGAACCGATTACCCCTACCGGTCCGCAGATCACAACCCCGCAGTACCAGGCGAACCCGCGCTCTAGCGTGATTTTACGGCGGTTTGCACCCAGCGACGCAACAGCGGATTAACCAAGTCCGGGCGTTCATCATGGGGACAATGCCCCGCCTCCAGCCATGCTACGGTCGCCTGAGGGACAAACGCATTACACTTTTCTGCCCGTGCCACCGTCATCCAGGGGTCAGAGGTGCCCCACATGAGCAGCAAAGGCACCGTCAATTCCGGCAGTAACTGATCCAAACGCCGACCCGGTGGGGACTTAAACACCGACCGAAAGACCCCCAACGCCCCTCTATCCCAGGCGGGACGGTAGATGCTTTCGATCAATTCCTTGTTGATATGGCTATGGTCTTTGTACACCTGCTGGAGAATGCGCCGAATCACTTGGGGGTTGCGCATATAGAAAAACAAGCCGGCGCTGGCCAGTTCCACCACCCCCGGAATTTGGAAGAATAACCGTTGCAGCGGATGGGGGCGAATGCTGTCTTCCCCCACCGGGCCGGCACAATTGAGCAAAGCCACCCCCTGCGTCCACTGGGGACAATCCACCCCAAAACACAAGGCCGCATAGCCCCCCAGGGAATTGCCCACCAACACCACCGGCTCGCCGATCACCTGGGTAACCAAATCCCGCAGTTGCTCCCGCCACAATTCTCCCGTGTAGAGTACCGCCGGTTTTTCCGAACGGCCAAACCCCAGCAAATCCACCGCCCACACCCGATGATCCTGCGCCAAATCCGGCAGATTGTACCGCCAATGGTCGGTGGAGGCACCAAACCCATGAATCAGCAAAATGGCCGCACCTCGGCTGCCCGCCTGCACCCAATGCGTGCGCCAACCCTGCCAAGTCCGGTAATAACTTTGGATTTCGATTGCCGTGGCCGTCATCGGAAGCTGCCTTTACGTTTTGTTACACTCCCCATTGTAGAGCCGGGCAGGAGCGGGTGGGAAAACTCGCCGACCCAGCCTGAAGGAAACCGCTATTAATGAGGGACAAGCAGGCGCCGGGCGCCGCCCCCATCCTTGCTTCTCCGACACATCGGTTCACCCATCAAGTCATATCGCTACATATTCAAGCAAGTACCTGCGAACTCATCAGTTAAAGGGAACCTCTATTAATTCAAGACAAGCGGTCGCCGGGGCGCAGCCCCCGTCTCTGGTTCTCCCTAAACTCGGTAGGCCAGCGAGAGGACTTTCTGCTGGCTCCAATCAATAGAGGCGCCCATAAGTTAAATTTCCTCAATGTTAACCCTGTCCATACGACCTGTTGGGCAAAGCCAGAACGACGGCCACGCTCCGATGACTGCTATTGTAAAAAAAAGCTGAATTTTAGCAAAAAACGCACTCTAACGCAATAAATCTATACCAAAATGAAGCAATATATTAAATTGTTGCGGGAAGGGGGCAGTCGCCGACGGGGTGGGGCTTTTTTGGTAAGAATACTCATAGACCAATTTGTGTGACGGCGACCTATGTTCACGTATGTCAAGCCCGCGGTGCGTCAATTGCAGCCGGAAAATGTGGAAAACCGTACTTTGATGCGGGTAGTTTATGTGTTATTGGAGCCTCAGTATCAAAGTACCCTGACGGCGGCGGCGCGGGAGATCAATACCCAGCCCGGTCATTTAGCAGTGCAGCTGAGCGGCTATTTAATTGAAGAATTGCGTTCGCCGGAAAATTATCAACAATTTCAGGAAGATATTGCCCAGGCGGATGTCTTTATTGCGTCGCTGATTTTTGTGGAAGATTTAGCCCAAAAAGTGGTGCAAGCGGTGGCTCCCTATCGGGACAAACTCCATGCGATTGTGGTGTTTCCTTCGCTGCCGGAGGTGATGCGCTTAAACAAGCTGGGGACATTCTCGATGGCGCAGTTGGGGCAATCCAAAAGTGCTATTGCCCAGTTCATGCGCAAACGCAAAGAAGCAGCGGGTTCCTCGTTCCAGGAGGGGATGTTAAAGCTCTTGCAAACCCTCCCGAAAGTATTAAAGTATTTACCCTTGGATAAGGCGCAGGATGCCCGTAATTTCATGCTGAGTTTCCAGTATTGGTTGGGGGGGTCGCAGGAGAACATTCGCAATTTTTTCTTAATGTTGGCGGATAAATATCTGCCCCAGGTGGATGAGAAATTAACCTTTCAAGAACCGGTGACCTATCCCGATATGGGGATTTGGCATCCCTTGGCCGACCGGATGTTTGAGTCGTTGAAGGACTATCTCAACTGGTATGAACATCGCTGGGATATTGGTGAAGAATTGCGCGATCCCCTGGCGCCCACGGTGGGTTTGGTGTTGCAAAGAACGCATTTGATTACCAGGGATGATGCCCACTATGTGGCGATGGTGCAAGAGTTGGAATGTTTGGGTGCCAGAGTCATTCCCGTATTTGCGGGGGGCTTAGATTTTTCTAAACCCGTGGAAGCCTATTTTTATCAGCCCAATTCGCCGCAAAAACCCTTGGTTGATGTGGTGGTTTCCCTCACGGGGTTTGCCTTGGTGGGGGGGCCGGCGCGCCAGGATCATCCCAAGGCAGTGGAAGCGTTGAAAAAGCTCAATCGTCCCTATATTGTGGCTCTGCCGTTAGTCTTTCAAACGACGGAAGAATGGCAAGCCAGCGATTTGGGATTACATCCGATTCAGGTGGCGTTACAAATTGCTATTCCCGAACTCGATGGAGCGATTGAACCGATTATTTTGTCGGGGCGGGATGGGGCAACCGGGAAAGCGATTGCCCTCCAAGACCGGGTGGAATTGTTGGCAAAACGGGTGATGCAATGGGCGAATTTGCGCCGTAAACCCAAATGCCAGAAGAAAATTGCCATTACGGTATTCAGCTTCCCGCCGGATAAGGGAAATGTGGGTACGGCGGCCTATTTAGATGTGTTCGGTTCGATTTATCGGGTGTTAGAAGCCCTCAAGAATAACGGCTACTACGTGGAGGAAATGCCGGCGAGTGTAGAAGCCTTGATGGAAGCCGTATTACATGACCGGCAGGCGTTGGTGGGTAGTCCCAATTTGAACATTGCTTACAAGATGTCGGTGCCGGAATATGAGCGGTTTACGCCTTACTATGAACGCATTGCGGAACAATGGGGAGCGGCGCCGGGGCATTTGAATAGTGACGGGCAGCATTTACTCATTTACGGGAAGCATTTTGGCAATGTCTTTATCGGGGTGCAACCGACGTTTGGGTATGAGGGCGACCCGATGCGTTTGTTATTCTCGCGTTCTGCCAGTCCCCACCATGGTTTTGCCGCTTATTACACCTATTTGAATCATATTTGGCAGGCGGATGCGGTGTTGCATTTCGGTACCCATGGTTCCTTGGAATTTATGCCGGGGAAACAGATGGGATTATCGGGCGATTGTTACCCGGATAATTTGATCGGGGAGTTGCCGAATTTCTATTACTATGCGGCCAATAATCCTTCGGAAGCGACGATTGCCAAACGGCGGGGGTATGCGACGACGATTAGCTATTTGACCCCGGCGGCGGATCAGGCGGGATTGTACAAAGGGCTGCGGGAATTGAAAGAGTTGATCGGCTCGTATCAGACCCTGAAGGATTCGGGGCGCGGGGGTGCCATTATCAACAGCATTATGGAGCAATGCCGCTTGGTCAATTTAGACCAAGACGTGCCTTTACCGGAGACGGATGGGGAACAGTTACCGCCGGAACAACGGGATGAGTTGGTGGGCAAAATTTACCGGCAATTGATGGATATTGAATCCCGGTTGTTGCCCTTCGGATTGCATGTGATCGGTCAACCGCCTTCGGCGCCAGAGGCGATTGCCACGTTGGTCAGTATTGCGCAAGTGGATCGCCCGGAAGATGGGTTAGAGAGTTTGCCGCGGGTGTTGGCGCGCAGTTTGGGGCGGGATTTGGATACCCTTTATCGCCTCAGTCATCAGGGTAATTTGGAGGCGGTCACGCTCCTGGAACAACTGCGCAAGGATACCCAAAAAGCGATTGAAACGTTGGTTCATACGGTGACCGACCAGGAGGGGCGGATTGGCCGCACGGCGCGGTTCAATTTCTTCGGTTTGGGTGCGCAAGAACCTTGGTTTCAGGTCTTAAAAACCGATTACCCGCAACTGGAGCAGGTGCAGTTGCAACCGTTGATGAATTATCTGGCGCAATGCCTGGAATTGATTGTGGCGGATAACGAGCTGGGGGCGTTGCTCAAGGCGCTGGAGGGGGAATACATCGTGCCGGGGCCGGGGGGCGACCCGGTGCGGACACCGGAAGTCCTGCCCACGGGTAAAAATATCCACGCCCTTGACCCCCAATCCATTCCCACGGCGGCGGCGGTGGCGCAGGCGCAGGTGATCGTCAACCGGTTGTTGGACCGCTACCGGCAGGAGTCGGGGGGGGCGTGGCCGGAGAGTATTGCCTGTACGTTGTGGGGGACGGACAATATCAAGACTTATGGAGAATCCCTGGCGCAAATTTTCTGGCTGGTGGGGGTGAAACCGCTGCCGGATGCCCTGGGACGGATGAACAAATTGGAGTTGATTCCCCTGGCGGAATTGGGGCGGCCGCGGATTGATGTGGTGGTGAATTGTTCGGGGGTGTTTCGGGATTTATTCCTGAATCAAATGTATCTGATTGACCAGGCGGTGAAATTGGCTGCCGAGGCGGACGAACCCCTGGAGATGAACTTTGTACGCAAACACGCTTGGGAGCAGGCGCAAGAGCTGCAAATCCCGCTGCGGCAGGCGGCGACGCGGGTGTTTTCCAATGCGTCGGGTTCCTATGCGGCCAATGTGAATTTGGCGGTGGAAAATAGCACCTGGGAGCAGGAAAAAGATTTGCAGGAGATGTATCTCAGCCGCAAATCCTACGCCTTTGATGCGGATGCGCCGGGGACGATGCAGCAAAAGGCCCAATTGTTCCAAAGCAGCTTGCGGCGGGTGGATGTGACCCTGCAAAATCTGGATTCTTCGGAAATTTCCTTGACGGATGTCTCCCACTATTTTGATTCCGACCCGACGAAGGTGGTGGCGGGTTTACGCCAGGATGGGAAGCAACCCCAAGCCTACATTGCCGATGCCACCACGCCGGATGCGCGGGTGCGGAGTTTGAGCGAAACCGTGCGCCTGGATGCTCGCACCAAGCTCCTCAACCCGAAATGGTACGAAGGGTTGCTCCAGCATGGGTACGAAGGGGTGCGGGAAATTGCCAAACGCTTGAACAACACCTTGGGCTGGTCGGCGACGGCGGGGGCGGTGGACAACTGGATTTACGAGGATGCCAACGCTACCTATATCAACGACCCGCAGATGCGGGAACGGCTGATGCATTTGAATCCTCATTCCTTCCGGCGCATGGTGGGTACGCTGCTGGAGGTGCATGGGCGGGGCTATTGGCAGACGAGCGCGGAGAATATCCAACGTTTGCAACAACTGTACCAGGACATCGAAGACCGCATTGAAGGGGTGTCCTAGTTGCGCTTCCTGGGCATTGACCTGGGCTGGACTTCCGGGCCTTCGGGGCTGTGTTGTCTCGCCTGGGAAGGGAATGCACTGGTGCTGGTGGATTTAGACCGCCGCCAAGCCACCGATGCGATTCTCGCCTGGGTGGACACCTGGGCACCGGCGGGGCAACCGGCGGGGGTGGCGGTGGATGCACCGACGATTATTCCCAATCGCACCGGGATGCGCCTGCCGGATCGGTTGACCCATAGCTATTTCCATCGCTACCATGCGGGGTGCTATCCGGCGAATTGGGGGCGTCCGTTTGCCGCTCGCACGGTGGCATTTGGGCAGGAATTGGCGCACCGGCAATTTCGCCACGGCACGGAGATCACCCCCCAAGAACCGGACCGCTGGCAGATCGAGGTTTTTCCCCATCCGGCTGTGGTGCATTTGTTTAATCTGGAGAAAATCCTCAAGTATAAAAAGGGAGCGGTTGCCGAGCGGCAAAAGGAATTGGCGCAGCTGCGTACCTTCCTATTCACCTTGGCGACCGCAGAACCGCCCTTGGCCGTGACCGGTTTACCGGAAATTCCCGGCCAAAGTAGCCGCTTAAAAGTGGTGGAAGACCAACTGGATGCCCTGATGTGTGCCTATGTGGCGGCCTACTGGTGGTATTGGGGGACGGCGAAAAATCAGGTTTTAGGCAATGTCCAGGAGGGCTATATCGTTGTCCCCCACCGGCGCAGCGGCGCTTAAATTCTTAAACCCATAAAACTCCAGAGGGAAACCGGTATATACTGTGATTGAGTGTTATTGCCGGTGCATGGCCTGTGGAATTGTCCTGCAAGATCGAGTACGCACTTTTAGCTCTCATGGCTTTGGCGGATGGGTTTGGGCAGGATGAACCGGTGCAGATTAGTCAAATTGCCCAGCAGCAGGGGATTCCCGACCGGTATCTGGAGCAACTATTGGCGGCCCTGCGCCGGGGTAATCTGGTTCGCAGTCAGCGGGGTGCTAAAGGCGGTTATTTTCTCGCCCGTTCACCCTGGCAGATCCATTTGCTGGAGGTGTGGGCGTGTTTGGAGGGGAACACCGCTCCCGACCTGGCGGTGGCGACCCCGGAACGCTTGGTGATTCGGCGGGTGTGGCAGGAAGCCCGGCAGGCGACCCAGGCGATTTGGCAGAACTACACGCTCAACGACCTGTGTCAGCAACGGGATAGCTTACGTCGGCAGGATTTGATGTACTACATTTAGCGAGATGGTGCGATGCGGATTGCCAACAGTGTGACCGAATTGATTGGGCGTACCCCTTTGGTACGGCTGAACCGGATTCCCCCAGCCTGTGGCTGTGTGGCCGAGATCGTGGTCAAGTTGGAGAGCATGAACCCGGCGGCCTCGGTCAAAGACCGGATTGGGCTGCACATGGTGGTGGCGGCGGAACGGGCGGGGTTAATCCGTCCCGGCGAGACGGTGCTGGTGGAACCGACCTCCGGGAATACGGGCATTGCCTTGGCGATGGTGGCGGCGGCGCGGGGCTATGATTTGATTTTGACGATGCCGGAAACCATGAGTTTGGAACGGCGGGCGATGCTGCGTGCCTACGGTGCCAAGTTGGTGCTCACGCCTGGGATGGAAGGCATGGGCGGGGCGATCCGCAAGGCACGGGAGTTGGTGGAGGCCACCCCCAATGCCTATATGTTGCAGCAGTTCCAAAATCCCGCCAACCCGGAAATTCACGCGCAAACAACGGCGGAGGAGTTGTGGCAGGACACGGACGGGCGCATTGATATTTTGGTGGCCGGGGTAGGTACGGGCGGCACGATTACCGGCGTGGCTCGCACCCTCAAGCCCCGCAAACCGAGCTTCCAAGCCATTGCCGTCGAACCCGCCAATAGTCCCGTCCTCTCCGGGGGGCAGCCGGGACCGCACAAAATCCAGGGTATCGGGGCGGGGTTTGTCCCGGCGGTCTTACAAACAGACTTGCTGGACGAAATCATTACCGTGACCGACACGGAAGCGATCACCTGGGGGCGAAAACTGGCGCGGGAAGAAGCCCTGTTATCGGGTATCTCCAGCGGGGCGGCACTGGCGGCGGCGGTTCGGGTTGCCCAACGCCCGGAAAATACCGGGAAATTGGTCGTCATGATCCAGCCCAGTTTTGGGGAACGGTATCTCAGCACACCCCTATTCCAAGACCCGGAGTTTTTGGAATAAGGGCACCTCTATTAATGGACTTTGGGGTAGATTTATGAGATGGTCAATGGAAATCATCTGGAGAGAAATAGTGGGTCAAAAAGGATTTTGGCATGAGCAAGAGCGACGGGAGAAATTAAATTAAAAAAAAGCCCACCTTGAAGTGGCTCAATGAAAATATTAACTGGCAGGATTTCCGACCGGTATTAGAAACCATCTATGATAAAGAAAGGAAGAGTAACGCGGGTTGTAAACCCATTGATGTCATCCTGATTGCAAATTGTTAATTCTGCAACAGATGTATGGTCTCAGTGATAATGAATTAGAATTCCAAGTGAATGACCGTATCTCATAGCCTGCGTGGCGTAGCCATTTTATGGAATTTTTAGGTCTTGGTATTGAAGACCGTATTCCTGATGGGAAAACGGTCTGGTTATTTCGGCAACATCTCTACGAACAGAAACTCGGAGAAGAAGTGTTTTTACGCTTCGATGATTACCTGAGAGAACGGGGATACAGAGTTGAGACCGGTCAAATCGTTGATGCCACGCTTGTTTCGGTGCCAACTCAACGCAATACTCGGCCAGAAAATAAAGAAGTCAAAGCAGGCAGGATTCCTCAGAAATGGCAAGAAAACTATCATATTTTGCGGCAAAAGGATAGAGCTGCTCGTTGGACAAAGAAAAATGGTACTAGCTATTATGGCTATAAAAATCATGGGAACCTCTATCAATTACGGAACAGCGGTCGCCGGGGCGCAGCGCCTGTTTCTCCATCAACTCGGTATTTTAGCGAGATCATTTCCTGCTGACTCGAATCAATGGAGATGACCATAAGCTGAATATTTTTACCAAAGTATGCTAGATTGATCCAGGTTAGCATAAGCTAAAATAGGCCATAAATGATGCGGATTACACGACTTCCGGCTCTCAGAGATAATTACATTTTTGTCCTGTGGGATCAGCGGGGGGGCAAGGCAGCGGTGGTTGATCCGGCGGAACCGGCTCCGGTTCTCGATTTTTTACGGAGAAATGAATTAACTCTAACGGCGATTTTCAATACCCATCATCACGGGGATCATGTGAGCGGCAATCAGGATTTACTGCATGATTTCCCTCAGTTAACGGTTTATGGCGGTGTGCATGACCGGGGGCGGATTCCGGGGCAAAAGATTTTTTTAGAAGCTGGAGATGAGATCGAATGTGCAGGTAGAACGGCGAAAATTTATTTTGTTCCCGGCCACACCCGGGCGCATATTGCCTATTACTTCCTTCCCACCGATGAAGAACCGGGCGATTTATTCATCGGTGATACCCTATTTTCGGGGGGATGTGGACGTTTGTTTGAAGGGACACCGGCACAAATGGTTAATTCTCTCGGTCAAATTCGTGTGTTGCCTGACGATACTCGTATCTGGTGTGCTCATGAATATACCCAGAATAATTTGCGGTTTGCGTTAACGGTCGAACCGGATAATCCTGCGCTGAAAATCTATACACAACAGGTGCAGGAATTACGCAGCAAAGGTCAAGCAACAATTCCCAGCACGCTAGGCTTAGAAAGAGCCATTAACCCGTTTTTACGTTGGGATCAAACCGCTATTCAACGGGCAATGGGAACAACGGAGCCGGTAGCAACCTTTGCGGAATTACGCCGCCGTAAAGATCATTTTTAAGTGGTGGGGAATTCATGAACGACACCATCTATTTACACAATATCCGAGCTTATGGCTATACGGGTTTTTTGCCGGAAGAGCGCACCCTGGGACAGTGGTTTGCAGTGGATGTGCGCTTGGAATTGTCCCTGGAGAAAGCCGGCCAAAGTGATGAGATTCAGGATACATTGGATTACCGGGGCGTGATTGAGCAAATTCAAACCACTATTCGTAGGGAAAAGTTTTTACTATTGGAACGTTTGGCTTATGTGTTAATTCAACAGGTGCTGGCATGGCCACCGGTGCAGGCGGTGACGTTGCGGGTGACGAAGGTGGCGCCTCCGATTGCCGATTTTAGTGGCCAGATTAGCATCGAACTGCATCGTGCTAAAGTGCAGGTACAGTCTTGAGGTATGCCATGCCGGCTTGGCCGAGCCAACGTTGGTTGTTTCAGCCCCCCTGTCCCCAAGTGGTGGATTTGGCTCAGGAGTTGGGTTTATCACCGCTTACCGTACAGATTTTGACGGAGCGCGGGCTGCAAACGGCAACCGAGATCAGCCGTTTTTTTGACCCGGAGCAGGAATCGTTACCCCCCCCCACACCGGATTTTACCGACCTGCCGGTCGCCCTGGATATTCTGGAACGGGCGGCCAAACAGCAGCAAAACATTGCCATTTGCGGCGATTACGATGCGGACGGTATGACCAGTACATCGTTATTACTACGATTACTGCGGGGAGTGGGAATAAAAGCCGATTATGCCATTCCCAGTCGGATGCAGGAAGGCTATGGGATCAACGAAAGAATTGTCCAAGAATTTTATGAACAAGGTATTGATATTATTATTACGGTAGATAACGGTATTGCCGCCCATGGCCCGATTGCTTTGGCGCGGGAATTGGGGATGACGGTGATGATTACCGACCACCACGAGCCGCCCCCGGAGTTGCCGCCGGCGCAGGCGATCTTGAATCCCCGGTTGATTCCGGCGGACTCTCCCTACAGTAGTTTGGCGGGGGTGGGGGTGGCCTATTTGTTAGGGCTGGGGTTGGCGCAGCGGTTGGGCTACGGGGAAGCGCTGACGGAGCCGTTGCTGGAACTGTGCACCTTGGGCACGATTGCGGATATGGCGCCTTTGACGGGGGTGAACCGCCGCTGGGTCAAACGGGGGCTGCGGTTATTGGCCCATTCCCGGATTTTGGGGGTGCGGACGCTGATCCAGGTGGCGGGGTTGGCCACGGCCAAGGAATTCAACCCGGAGCATGTGGGGTTTCAGTTGGGGCCGCGGATCAATGCGGTAGGGCGGATCGGTGACCCGCAGGTCGTGATTGAATTGTTTACGACCGAGGATGAAACCGTCGCGCAACAACGGGCGCAGGCATGCGAGGCGACCAATCTGCTCCGGCGGCAATTGTGTGACCAAATTGAGCAAGAAGCCATTACCCTGTGTGAACAAAAGCTGTTAGATTTTAGCCAATATCCGGTGCTGGTGCTGGTGCAGGCGGGCTGGCATCACGGGGTGATCGGCATTGTGGCTTCGCGGTTGGTGGAACGCTACGGGGTGCCGGTGTTTTTGGGAACCTATGAAGATGAGAGCCGGACGGTGATTCGGGGTTCGGCACGGGGGATTCCCGAATTTCATGTGTATGAAGCCTTGCATGACAGTCGTGAGTTTCTGGAACGTTATGGGGGGCATCGGGCGGCGGGGGGATTCAGTTTGCCAGCGGTGCGTTTTCCGCAGTGGTGGGAGCGGTTACAAACCTTTGGCCGCCGCTGTTTGCAACCCTGCCATTTGCGTCCTTTGGTGGTACTCCATGCCCAGGCGCAGTTGGCGGAACTGACTCTGGAATTGTACGAGGAACTGCAACGGCTGCAGCCCTACGGCATGGCTAACCCGACCCCCCAGTTCTGGAGCCGGCAGGTGCGGATCCGGGAACAACGGGTGATGGGCAAGGAGCAGAATCATGTCAAATTGACGGTCGCAGATGAGACGGGCGAGAAAAAGGTTTTGGCTTGGGGTTGGGCGGCACATCTGCCCTTGCCGGAATGTTTGGACATTGCCTATACCCTCCGTCCCAACGAATTTCAGGGGCAGACCAGCCTGGAGTTGCAGTTGCTGGGGGTGCGCTACCCCATGCCGACCTTGGCAATCCAACCGCCGCCGCCGCTCTCGCGTCTGCCCGACTGTGTGGCATTGGGTTCTTCAGAAGAATTAGGAGAATTAGAAAAAAAATTAGAAAAATTAGAAAAATTATTGGCGGGCCAGCCGCAGCAAAGGTTTCTCCTGTACGGCTATCAACGACCCGAATTGCCCGATGCCCGCCACCTGCACTACGACCGCCCCCGGGGCACCTATGCGGGGTTGATTTTTTGGACGCTGCCGCCTGACCCGATTTATCTGCGCTGGTTGGTGGCTTTGGCACAACCGCAAACGCTGTACGTCGGCACCGGGGTACCGCCCTTGCCCAGCGTTGCCCAAGTCCACACCTGGGTGGAGGCGGCTCTCCAAGAAAATTCTCAGACCCCGTGGAATCTTTTGGCTTGGGGGCAACGCCATTGGGTGAATCCCCAAGTCTGGGTGGCCGGTTTACGGGAGTTGGGCTACGATGCTCCCGACTGGCCGGTCACCCGATCGGTTCAGGAGGAATTGACCCGGTTAGCCGGTTGGTATCGGACGCCGCCGACCGAGTTGGCGCGGTACTTACGCGATACCGAGAATCCGGTTAGCTCCCTCAGCGGGCAACTCTAGCGGCTAACTATTTTTACCGCCATCCGCCACTTTTTCCCGGAATAGCTTGCCTGCCGAAAAAGTCGGCACCGTTTTGGCCGGAATGTGCAGTGGGTCGCCTGTACCGGGATTACGGCCTTCCCGCGCTTGCCGTTTGCGGGCTTCAAAGGAGCCAAACCCCACCAAAGTCACTTTGTGCCCCTCTGCTACCGAGTCAATAATCGCTTCTAGGGTGGCATCCAACACCGATTCGGCTACCTTTTTGGTCGTCCCCGCTTTCGAGGCAACTTCAGTGATCAATTCTTCCTTGTTCATACCGTGCGCCTCACCAACAAAAAGATTAGGAAATTTTTAACAATGAACCCGGCTTACTCGTAGGACTCGCTTTCCATTTTAAGGCTGTGAACTGCGATAAACCAATGGTTTGACGCTTCCAAGCTTAATCAAATTTCCCGAATCCGTCAACTCCTGACAGGTGTTAATAAAGCCACCGCATAGGCGGCAATCCCTTCTTCCCGCCCCACCGGTCCCAATCGTTCATTGGTAGTGGCTTTCACCCCCACCTGCGCCGGTGTCACCTGCAAGGCTGCCGCTAAGCGCGCCTGCATGGCGGGGATATGGGGTTTGAGTTTCGGACGCTCCGCCACCACCACCGTATCCACATTGCCGACCTGCCAGCCCCGCTCCGCCACCAACTGCCGCACCTGGGTTAATAACATCACACTATCAGCTCCTGCCCACCGGGGATCATCCGGGGGGAAATAATGCCCGATATCCCCCAAACTCAAGGCTCCCAATAGGGCATCCATAATGGCATGGGTTAATACATCGGCATCACTATGACCCAACAACCCCAGGGAATGAGGAATGGTTACACCCCCCAGGATCAACGCCCGTTCGGGTACCAAACGGTGAATGTCGTAGCCATTGCCGATGCGAAAAGGTGGGTTCACAGCCGGTTCAGGTCAAGCCCCGCTGCCTGTGCCATCGCCTGCAGACCCCGCCGTTGTAGGGTACGAATCGCCTGGGTGGAGAGCCGCAAGCGTACCCAGCGTTGTCCCTCCGGCCACCAAACCCGCTTCCACTGTAAATTCACTTCCTGCAGACGTTTCGTCCGCCGGTGGGAGTGGGAAACCGCAAAGGCATTATTTGCCCGCTTGCCCGTCAGTTGACAACGCCGTGCCATCGCTCTGTCAGCCTCCTTATGCCGATAACTGTTGTTGTAACGCTTTCACCAGGGTGGTCTTGGGTACGGCTCCCATCACCACATCCACTTTCTGACCACCTTTGAAGATCATCAGGGTAGGGATGCTCCGAATCCCGTACGCATTAGCGGTTTTGGGATTGTCGTCCGTATTCAGTTTGACAACCTTGACCCGGCCTTCAAACTCCTTGGCCACTTCATCCACCACCGGAGCCACCATGCGACACGGCCCGCACCAGGGCGCCCAAAAGTCAACCAATACCGGAATCGGGCTTTGAATTACCTCTTGCTCAAAGGTATCATCCGTGACCGGGGCTGCATCAGACATAAGCATCCATCCTCTGAATGATTCGGAATCAGCAAACTTAATCCTATCACAAAAAACCGGGATTCCCCCCTCTTCAGGATCACCTTCGGCCCCCAAAACCAAAAAAAAAGACCTAAGCACAAGCCTAGGCCAGAGTGTGGTGTGAGGAGTGAACGGAAACTTGCGTCTCCGCACTCTAGTATTATAAACAAATTTTCCCTGACAAGACCAGCCCCCTGTCAGTATTTTTTAAGGATTGGCTCTGGCTAGCCCTCTAGAGTACATTGAGGCCACAAGTTGAGGGGAAATTGGCAATATATTGTACTAAATTATTTCCCCATGCCCAGCTTCTGCGCCCGTTGATAAACCTTGCCTTCCGTCAACAGAGAGGGGGCAATGACCACCTCGGTCTGTTGCATTTCCCGCAGATTTTTCGCCCCAACGGTGGCCATGCTATTTTTCAACGCCCCCAGCAGATTGTGGGTGCCGTCGTCCAACAGAGCCGGCCCCCGGAGAATCTGCGCCAACGTGCCGGTTGTCCCCACCCGAATCCGCGTACCGCGGGGTAACACCGGGCTGGGGGTCGCCATACCCCAGTGATAGCCCCGTCCGGGAGCTTCCTGCGCCCGCGCCAAGGGGGAACCGATCATCACCCCATCGGCACCACAGGCAATCACCTTACAAATATCGCCGCCGGTGACCAAGCCGCCATCCGCGATCACCGGCACGTAACGACCGGTCTGTTCCTGGTAATCCTGGCGGGCGGCAGCACAGTCGGCAACGGCGGTGGCTTGGGGCACTCCCACCCCCAACACCCCCCGCGAGGTACAGGCTGCGCCGGGGCCAATCCCCACCAAAATAGCGGCGGCACCCGCTTTCATCAGGTTCAGGGCGACCTCGTAGGTGACACAGTTTCCCAGCACCACCGGGATAGGTAATTCTTGACAAAAGCGATGCAAATCCAGGGACGCCACGCCGGGTTGGGACAGATGGGCGGTGGAGACCACCGTCGCCTGGACAAAGAATAAATCCGCGCCCGCCGCCGCCGCCAAAGCCCCGAGAGTCAGGGCGCGCCCGGGAGTGCTGCTCACTGCGGCAATGCCACCCCCTTGCTTAATTTCCTGAATCCGCGCCGTGACCAACTCCGGCTTGATCGGCTCCTGATACAACTGTTGCATCAGACCGACAAATTCCTCATTGCCTACCTGGGTAATGCGCTCCAGGATCGGGGCTGGGGCTTCATAACGGGTTTGCAAACCCTCCAAATTCAACACGCCCAAGGCGCCCAATTCGGTCAGCTTGACGGCCACATTGACATCCACCACCCCATCCATGGCACTGGCGATAATCGGGATCTCTCGCTCAATCCCCCCCACCGACCAGGTCGTATCCGCCAAGGCGGGGTCAAGGGTACCTGCCCCCGGTACCAGGGCGATTTCATCAATACCGTAGGCTCGCCGTGCCAGCTTGCCCCGCCCAATTGGGATAGGTGCCTCCATCATTGACGTTCCTTAAATTTT
>CALHCP010000142.1 GCA_937936705.1 uncultured cyanobacterium
ATGCCAGGACTTACAGGTTCAGTTGTACCTTGCCAAGCAGGTCTTGTATCTGCCCGGTTCCCCAGAAGTCTTTTCTGGCGGGCAATAGTGCCATACTTGACTGGAATGATAATATCACATCCGCCGCTAACTAGCGAATGATGCTTCGCGTCCATTCGTAGGATGCCCGGCGGCATTGCTCAAGAACTAGAGACGGGGCGACCGCTGATTTTGAATCGATAGGGGTGCCCGCATATATAAATAATTATTAAATGACTTAAGGGAACCTCTATCAATTACGGAACAGCGGCCGCAGGGGCGCAGCCCCCGTCCTTGGTTCTCGATTCATTCGGTATTCTCAGGGAGATCATTTGCTGCCGGTTGCCATCAATAGAGGTGCCCTTATAATTAGCAATGAGCAATTACTGAGGTTAAGCGAGGCAACATGGGTAGGCAGGTTTGGGGTGGGTTGGGCAGTGGTGTCATCGGTAGCCTGGTATGGCTGGGTGCGGTACAGGCGCAGCCCGCTCCTTGGCAGCCTTTAAGTAAAATTACTCGGGCGCAGAAAACCTACTACCAACGCCAGGGGCGATTTACCTCGACGTTTTCACCCCTAGAGCAGATCGCCGGGGTCAGCTTGGTGCGGGGTTACAACTATGCGATTCGGACAACGGTGCGGGGAGCGTTTACCTATGCGATTCCGACCACTGCCCAACGGCGGCCAATGGTCAGTGCCATTTTTATTGACCAGGCGGCCACCGGCCCGAACAACATGACCATGGTGGTTTGTGAAGCCCGCCAAGCCGGCCGTTTCCGTCCCGCCGACCCGGTGTTTCGCCCTGGCGCCGACCCCACCACCCGCAAGGGGCAAATCGCCTGTGGGGAAGGCACGGTGATCGTGGATGGGCCGTTTGATTTGTAGAGGTTAGGGGTTCACAACTGCCCTAAGAGGGGATGGGTTTGGGGAATCACCCGCACCCGCTGCAGATAGTCTTGGGCGAGGGTTTGCCAAGTCAAAACCTGCGCAGGGGTAGGCGCCGGGCTGGTCGGACGGGGGGTGACGGGTTGCAAAATCACCAACACCTGCGGGTCAATCCCTTGCATCATGGCCAAAGCCTTGGTCAATTCCTCCACTTGGGTATGCCGATCCAGGATAATTTTCACAAAAATTTCCACCCCCGCCTGTACCGCCAGCCTGAGAAACTCACCATGCTCAGAGTGATAATTTTCGCCGCTAACACTCGGCAATTTATAATCCATGGCGATGATGTCTAGCCACGGTAACACCTGGGCAAATTCCTGGGGGCGATGCCCGCCGGTTTCTAAATAAATCGGCAGGGAAATTTGCTTTTTTAATTGGGGGAGAAATTCCGCCAAAAAATCCGCCTGCAATAACGGCTCCCCGCCGGTGATGCTGATTGCCTGATGTTTCCCCCCCTGAAATTGTCGCTGTAACCACGCTAAAATTTGTGCCCCGGTGACCGGGTTGGTAATTTTCTGAAAATCCCGTACGCCGGGGGTGAGTTCGACCCGCCCCTGGGGTGGAGGCTGCCAAGTGTGGGCGCTGTCACAAAACCGACAGCGCAGGTCACAGCCGCCCAAGCGCAAAAAAATCTGGCGTTCTCCTACATAAATCCCCTCGCCCTGAATGGCCGAAAAAATCTCGACCAAGTTGGCCGTGGCATTCATCGGCGCACCAGAAACTCCGCCTCACAGCCTTGGGTAACCCAGATACCCTGATTATCAAAGCCCCAGGTCTGATTTTGCCGACAGGGACGCTGGCTCAACTGCCGTTGTAAAAGCACCCCCCGGCGGGTATTGGCGGGACAACGGACGTAGTTACCCCCCTGGGAACGACACACCACCAATTCATCCCGGGGCGGCACGTTGGTATTTTGACCGGCTACCAAAAACTCGCCTCGGCAACCACTGGTGACCCAAATCCCCCGATTGTCATAACCCCAAGTGCGGTTTTCCACACAGCGGGCATCACTCAGTTGCCGCTCCAGGGTAACGGTGGCATTGCGGGTATTCACCGGACAATCCACGCGGCGGTTTGCTTGGGATTCGCAGCGAATCACTTGCCCGGTATTGGCAGGGGGGGGAGAGGGTCGGGCGGGTTGATCTACCCCCACCAAAAATTCCCCGGCACAGCCCTTATCCACCCAAATGCCCCGGTTATCAAAGCCCCAGGTACGATTGAGGGTACAGCGAGTATCGCTCAACTGACGGGCTAAACGGACTCCCCCTCTGGTATCCACCTGACAAAATTGATACTTAAAATTCAACGACTGACAGGTGAGGGTCGTCGGTGGGGCAGCAACGGCAAACACCCCCCGACAGCCTTTATCCACCCAGATACCCCGGTCATTCACCCCCCAGGTGCGGTTTTCCACACACCGAGTATCGCTCAACTGGCGTTTCAGGGTCACGCCGCCGCTGGTATCGGTCATACAAGTGACGTAGCGACCGTTCACCGATTCACATCGAATCGTCCGAGTATTTTGGGCAGGGGTTTCTATCGGCGCAACCAGCATCTGGCCGCCGGTCAAACCCGCTATTAATACCAGAGATAGCCATGTCTTCACGTTCAACCCTCCCGACCAGGACACAATAAACAGTTTACCGGGTTCGTCTCAGGTCGCCCTCAAAAACAGGATCAATTCCAGAAAAATTAAGGGCATCTCAGCGGCGGTCGCAGGGGGATAGCCCCCGACTTTGAGCTATGGCTTTGCCACCCGATGACTACTCACCTCCCTCTGCCAACGCCGAACAGCGGAGCAGGTCTCTGGGTTCCATTGGTAAGCAACATAGGGCAAACCTTGGGCAGGCCGGTTTTGATTGGCAAAACCCGACAAATTGTGCCCACTACCCATGAGCGGATCGGTTAAGGGCGATGATTCCTCAGTCTGGTTGATGGGTAAATTCACACACAAGAGGCCGCCTGCGGGGAATAAAACCGTTTCACCCATACCGGATAAATCCCGCCACTGCAAGTCGTTAAAAATAAGCGAACCGATGTCAAAGGTCACGGGTTCGGTGATAAACGGGAAAACAGGAGGGACAGGAGGTGCTCCAACTTTGTACAAGAAGCCGTTGCCCCCAAATCCGGCGGGAGTTGGGAACGGACTGTTGAACTGCTGAGAACCACCCAGCACGGAATGACCGTTGACATTCCCGGCTGGACTGGTAGCATAGACCAACCAATTGCCATTCGGTGCCGATAATGCCCCTTTGCCCACATTGTTGATAAAGTTATCTTCCGCAACGAGCGTGATAGCCTTGCCGATGGCTTGTGATTGGACTGGCTGATTCAGGACAAGGTCGCCGGTCAGAGTTTGAGCGAATACAGAACCGGAGGCATCAATGCCTGTGGTTGTTTTAGAATCCGTCCCCACCGTACTGGTGACAGTATCTATGGTTAATGTCCCGCCGTTTTTCATGCTGACATTACCCGTTACTTCTGCTGCGAAGGTCTGAACGTTATTTGTAGCATTTGTCTTTAGGTCAAACGTGCCGCTGCCCTGCAACCCTAAGCCAGCCGCCGTAATCCCACCGGTGGCATTCTGGTTCACACCATCGCCGCTAATCAAAGTGAGATTACCCGTACCCAGATTGCTGGTTTTGTCCAACGTCAACGAACCCGTGCCGCTGTCGAGAATCGCATCCTTATTGGCTGTAGTCAGACCCGTGGTGGTCTTGGTGTCATCCGGGTTCCCCGTCACCGTGCTGGTCACTTCCCCCAGAGCAAACCCGTCTGCATCCTTGTAGGTCACCCCGCCGCCTGTGACGTTGGCCGCAAATGTATCCACATCATTCGTGGCATTGTTCACATCAAACGTACCAACGCCCTGCAACGCCAACCCAGCCGCCGTAATCCCACCGGTGGCATTCTGGTTCACACCATTGCCGCTAATCAGCGTGAGATTACCCATGCCCAGATTGCTGGTTTTGTCCAGGGTGAGAGTGCCGCCCGTTTGTACAATTACATCATTATTGTTAGTATCAATGCCGCTGTAGATTACCGAAGTAGCCGGACTAGAGCAACAAGTTGGCCAAGGTGACAATGTATCTAATGTAATTGCACCAACGGTAAGAGCATTCGCGTCTTGGTAGGCAATTTTGCCCGTGTTGGTTCCTGTGGCAATCGTGCTGAAGTCATTGGTACCGGCATTATTCAGGTCAAAGGTAGAGCTACCAACCAGCACTAAACCGTTGCCTGTGATGTTCGCCGTAGCTGCTTGG
>CALHCP010000143.1 GCA_937936705.1 uncultured cyanobacterium
CTATTTATGGGAACCAAGCGGAAATTCTCTGGCCACAACGCCTAAATTACGGAGAACCCAAGCGGGGGGTGCCCCCCGGCGACCGCTTATTCTGAATTAATAGAGGTTCCCTTCATTTAATACAGCTAATAATACAGCTAATACAGCAGTCTGACCTGATTGGCGAACAAACATTGGGGAGAACCCAAGCGGGGGATGCCCCCCGGCGACCGATTGTGCCTAATTATGATCCCTCCTCCAGAATCCCAGGGCAATTGTGAATTGCCCTCAATCAATCCTTGGCAAACCCCGTGTAGGCTTCCATCCCGTGTTCGCCCAAGTCCAGACCCCGCAACTCCTCCTCCGGCGGCACCCGCATCCCCACCGCCGTCGCCCGAATGATTCCCCACGCCAGGACACTAAAAATCACCGTATAAATCCCCACGGCCACCACACCGGTCAACTGGTGAAATAACTGCGTCGCATCCCCGCTGAGTAAAAAGCCCTTGCCGATGTCCACTTCTGCCAGCCACTCATACCCCCCCTTGCCGACACTAAACAGTCCCAGCGCCAGCGTTCCCCACACCCCACCCACCAAATGCACCGATATTGCTCCCACCGGGTCATCAATTTTCAAATTGTCAATAAAAATCACCGAAAAAACCACGACCACTCCGGCCACCAAGCCAATCACCACCGCACTGGTAAAATTGACAAAATCACAGGGAGCTGTAATCGCCACCAACCCCGCCAAAATGCCGTTAATGATCATGGATAAATCCGGTTTACCGAAATAAATCCAAGACGTTAGCGTCGCCGCAATTCCCCCCACCGCCGCCGCCAAATTGGTCGTCAAAGTCACATGGGAAATTTGTGCCGCATCCGCCGCCAACGTAGAACCCGGATTAAACCCAAACCAACCCAACCAGAGAATCAAACCGCCCAAGGTCGAAATCGCCAAATTGTGCCCCGGCATGGCCACACTTTTCCCCTGCTGATACCGTCCAATCCGCGGCCCCAGCATAATTGCCCCCACCAAAGCCGCCCAACCCCCAACCGAGTGGACAACCGTGGAACCGGCAAAATCAAAAAACCCCAGTTCGCTCAGCCAACCGCCGCCCCAAATCCAATGCCCCGTCACCGGATAGGACAGCCCCACTAGCAACAAACTAAACAGGAAAAATGCCCCGAATTTAATCCGTTCCGCCACTGCCCCAGAAACAATCGTTGCCGCCGTACCCGCAAACACCAACTGAAAGAAAAACTTGGCCACTAAGGGCACCCCTGCCCAACTCAAGGAAGAAAAAATCCCCTGATAGGCTGCCCCGGTTGCCGGACTATTGTCTGCACCTTGTAGAAACCAACCGTGGGCACCAAAGAAAGGCGACCCATCCCCGAACATAATCCCAAATCCAACCGCCCAAAATGCCACCGTGGAAAGGGCAAACACAATCAAATTCTTAGACAGGATATTCACCGCATTTTTCTGACGGCAAAACCCCGTTTCCAACATACAAAAACCCGCATTCATAAAAAATACCAGTGCCGCAGTAAATAAAACCCAAAAGGTATCTAAATTCACCTTCTCATTCTGGGCTTTGACTTCGAGTTCGGTAATTTTATCCTGCAATGTCTTGAGGGTAAGGGCTTCGGTGTCAGCCGGCTTTGAAGTTTCCGGGATCGCCATCTCCGGCTGCGCCAGAGTCGGGGTCGGAGTTTGCGCTACCGTGGGAGCAAAATTGAGGGTGGATAAACCCATGCATACCATAACCATAACCACCGTTGCCCACCAACGCCGCACCCACCGTTTTCCTGTCATCCCGCTCACCTCAGCGAATCAATAGCTTTGCCTTTTAGCACATTTTTCCTCATGATCGAGGAACGCCAGGGCATCCATAAGTATCGTAAAATACAAAAAATCAATCCCGTTGTTCCCCTCTGGCATCTGCGCGGGAGCAAGCTAACAGGGCGGCCTACGGCAGGCCATGCCGAAAGCAACGCCTGGGGAGATAGGAGCAGCGGTTGCGCACTCGGCTCAGGAACCCACCGAAGCAATTCAGGGGTCGCTTGATGCCACCTCTTGTCGCCGTAGGAATCTCCGCCCTTCAGCCCGGAGAGGATGTCAAAACTTGGTTGATATGCTTCCCACCGCTGAGTAGAAGTACCGTTTCAGTAGTGAACATTTCTCGCTAAACTGGAGTAGTGGGATTAGAATTTTGCCCAGCGGTCGCCGGAGTGCAGTTCCCGTCGCGGGTTGTGCCGAATCTTTATTCTCGAATTGGGTCGTATGGTGATCGAAAAGATAGCAAAGACAGACTGGTAAAAGATATGGCATCGGCACTTCAAGAACCCGCTTGGGAACGGCAACCGCGGGAACCCCATTTAGCCTATCAAGCCTTTTGCCGTTATCGGGACATGGGTGCCCAACGGTGTCTGGAGCCATTACGGCAGGATTGCTCCCTGGAACAATTACAGAAATGGCTCAGCCGTTGGCAGTGGGTGGAGCGTGCCGCCGCCTGGGATCAACATTTGGCCATGTTATGGCAAAAGCATTACCAACAACAGCAACAACACCAGCAGGAACTCTGGCGGCAACGGCAAGAACAATGGCGAGAGACGGAATGGGAGTACGTGCGGGCTTTGCAACGTAAAGTAGATGCGATCCTGAGTTTGCCGGTCACGCGCCAGCGCACCGTGCGGGACGGCAAAACGGTGATTATTGAACCCCTGAACTGGAGTTTGGGGGATGTGAGTCATTTGGTGCAATTGATCAGTGAATTGGGGCGGAAGGCTCTGGGCAAACCCGAGCCTTCCCTTCAGCCGCTGTTAACCCTTTTGGCCGGGCGTATGTCCCCCGGTGCTTATGGGGAATTGGTGCGGGCACTGCAAGAATTTAGTCAGGAGGGGTTGGATTCCTGAAGGGCAAAGCAGTGGTCAAGGGCGTAGCGTTGTTCGGCATTGCGCAGAAAATAACCGCTAACCATGGCGGAGGCCAACAACCGACCGAGGTTTTCTCGGTCTACGGTAATTTGCACATGGAAATGTTCCGCCGGGAGATGTCCCAGCAACCCGATGATATTGCGTTCCATGACCTGACGGGCTTCCGGGCTGGTGGGACGGGACAGTTGCTCCACCACTTCGGGAGACAGGGATTGGACATATTCCCAGAGACGATTCGTTTCCGATTCAGTGGCTTCTGGCATAAGCATACCCGTAAGCAATAACAATCTATAAATTAAGCTAACAAACCCGGAGACCGACTACAGTGGGAGAAACCGAACTTAAAGGTTGGGTTCAGCCTGATCCTTAAATACATCCTTGAGGGCAGTCCGGGCGGCCAAATGGCTACGGGTGGAGGCTAAGATTTCCGATTCTCGCCGCAGACGACCCGCCGTATCTTGCATTTCCAGTAGCGCTTGTTGTTCCAAGGGGGCGCCCTGAAAATTACTGGCCACCCAGTAGGAAAATTCTCTGGGTAGCGTGGGATATTTTTCCGGTAAATCCACTTCTTGATCGGTTAATTTCGCCGATAGTTGCACCACGTCCTGTAACAGTTGTTTCACCTCCGATGCCAGAGACTGTACATCTTCGGTGGGAGTTTCATCCTCAATCCATTCCACCAAAGCCACCCGGAAGGGTTTTTCCCGGATATAGTTCAGCACCTGAAATCGTTGTTGACCGATGGTGAGGATCATCATGCGGCCATCGGGGAGCCGTTCATAGCGCAAAATTTCCGCACAACAACCCACCACCGCTGGTCGCCCTTCCTGGGGGTTCCACATCAGTACGCCAAAGCGTTTATCCGCCTCCAAAACTGAAGCCATCATCATCCGATAGCGGTACTCGAAAATGTGCAAAGGCAGGGGCGAACCGGGAAACAGGACGACCTCCGGCAGGGGAAATACGGGTAACTCACGCAGGCTGGACATGAGCGTTTCTGTTACGGGGTGTTAAGCGTTCTTTGACTACTGTAGCGCACCTGTGGGAAGCAGTAGTGTAATATCTGTTAGGTACCTCTATTGATTAAGAATTAGCGGTCGCAGGGGGGCACCCCTCGTCACTGGTTCTCCAGAGTCATGGCTACGCCACGCAGGCTATGGGCATTCCAGTGCTGAGATTTTTTGCTGATTCAAATCAATAGAAGTGTCCAGTTGTGATTCTGAGTGATTTTGAATCCCATGCAGTTAACCCATCGTCCCCGGCGTTTGCGCCGCAGTCCTGCCATTCGGCGTTTGGTGCAGGAAACGGTTTTGACGGTTGATGATTTGATCTATCCCCTGTTTGTCATGGAAGGGGACGGGGAACCGGTGGCGATTCCTTCCATGCCGGGGTGTTTTCGCTATTCTCTGGAACGGTTACTATTAGAAATTAAAACCATTGCCGAGTTAGGCATTCCCGGAATTGCCCTCTTTCCGGTGATTCCTGAACATCAAAAAGACCACCAGGGCAGTGAAAGTTTTAATCCCGATGGTTTGGTGCAACGCACGGTGCGGGCGATTAAATCTTTGGTGCCGAATCTTTTGGTATTTACCGATGTGGCCTTAGACCCGTTTACTACGCATGGTCATGACGGTTTAGTAGATGACCAAGGGCGAATTTTGAACGATGAAACGGTAGAAGTTTTGGTGAAGATGGCGGTTTCCCAGGCGCAAGCGGGAGCCGATTTTGTTGCGCCTTCCGACATGATGGATGGCCGGGTGGGGGCGATTCGGGCGGCTTTAGACGAGGCGGGTTATCCCGAAGTGGGGATTTTAGCCTACTCTGCTAAGTATGCTTCTGCGTACTATGGACCGTTTCGGGATGCGTTGGATTCGGCACCTAAGTTTGGGGACAAAAAAACCTACCAAATGAACCCCGCCAATCGCCGGGAAGCCCTCAAAGAAATTGCATTGGACATCCACGAAGGAGCCGACATAGTGATGGTGAAACCTGCTTTGGCCTACATGGATGTCATTTACCAAGTCAAGATGCACACCGATGTGCCGGTGGCGGCGTATAACGTATCGGGCGAATATGCTATGGTCAAGGCGGCGGCACAAAACGGCTGGATTGATGAACAGAAAATTGTTTTAGAAACCCTCACCGCCATGAAACGAGCCGGAGCCGATCTGATTTTGACCTATCATGCGGTGGATGTAGCCCGATGGTTACAGGGTTGACCGGGTATGGTCATGGTGGGTTTGGGGGTATATTTTGTCTTGCTTAGTTCGGCAAGGAATTATATCCCTTTCTGTATT
>CALHCP010000144.1 GCA_937936705.1 uncultured cyanobacterium
CTTTCTAGGGGTTAATGCTATAGTAAAGATCAAAAATGGTGTGAGGTTGCAAAACTCCTATGATGCGAACCAAAACTTGCCTAACTTGGACAGGGTTGGTGGCGCTGGTACTTGGGGGATGTACCGTGACCGTTGACCAAACTACTGAAACTGCACCCACGCCCTCACCAGTTCGTCCGGCTACCCCGGTGGCCCAACCTTCCCCCAGCCCCACCCCTGGGGCAACTCCCATCGCGACGGCTCCAGCGACTCAGAGTGGCTTGATTCCTTCCGAAGACCCCAATCAACGGCGGGATCAGTTGATGCCGGGACGGAATGACCCGTTTGCCCCCCCTGGTACCACCGGTGCCCAACCGGGAGAGGTAGTAGAGATTCCGCCGCCGCCGTTTGATATTGCGCCCCCGCCGGGGCCTTTGCCCCAGGTGCAGAATGCGCCCCTGCCTCCCTACGACCCTGGTTCTTCGACCTTGGCGGACTTTCCCGGTCGGGGGGCGGACATTGCCAATATGATCATGGTGCATGGGGTCGTGCAGGTCGGGAATCAGGTGCAAGCGATTATCAAAACCCCTAATGAAGCCTCGGCTCGTTACGTCCGCGCCGGTCAGCGGTTAGAAGGCGGCTTGGTGTTGGTCAAACGCATTGAAACCCGTGGTCTGCAACCGGTGGTCGTGTTTGAACAGGATGGCACCCAGGTGGCGCGGGCGGTGGGTCAAGAACCCGATTTCCCGGTGAATCCCTACACGATTGGGGCGCGGGTGCCGACCCTCCAGAGTCAAAGTCCACCGGCGGCGCCGGCGGTGACAGCGGCTCCCCTGCCCACCCAGACCCAGCCCGGTCAACCGGGGACTCCCCAATCTCCTCGGCAGAGTGCCATACCGTCGGTACCCGGTTCGCCAACACCAGCGGTTGTGTTACCTCCTGCTCCTCCCGTTCGTTAACCGTAGCCAAGGGAGTTTTTTATGCGATCTTTACCATTAACTTTGGGGTTACTGCTGGCCTTGGCTGCGCCAGGGTTGGCTCAGCGTTTGACCCCCCAAAATGTGCAAGATGTTCATACATTTGTTTCGGAGAACATCTGTCCTTACCCCCGCAACCAGATTGACCTGCGTTCGGTGCGGGCGTTGACCGGGCGGGAGGATTTGACCCTGACGGATATTCAACTGATCTGTGGGCGAGCCACCGGCCAGCGGGTTGCCGTGGTACAGACGGCGGGTGGACGGGCACCCCTGCCCAATTTTGACCTGATCGAGCGGGCGCGCAAAGCGACGGTGTCGGTAATTCTGTCCCTCTATGACGGGTTAGGACAACCGCAGCCGGCTCCGGGGAATATCCCGACCAACCCGACGCTGGTCCGGGATCCCTATCTGCGGTTGTACGACCTGCGCCAAGCCACCGGGTTTCATGTGGGGAATGGCTTGATTATTACCAATCTCACCTCCTTGGGCGGGATACCGACGGCGGTGGCCGACAACGGTACTATTGTTTTTTTAGATGGTGCCAACGCCAACAATATGCGCCTGCGGGTGGAATTGGCGGATGGTTCGGTGCGGCAGGCGCGTTTGGTGTATTTTGACCCGACGACGGATACGGCGCTGTTGGCGGTCAAGGGGGATACCCGCAACCTGGCGGCCTTGCCGGTGGCGACGGGAATGCCCAGTATTGGTCAGCGGGTGTTGACCATGAGCTATCCGATTGGAACCTTGCCGGTGACGGCTACCGAGGGGATGGTGATGGGGATTCGCCCCTATGGCCGCATGACGCTTCTGCAAATCAATGCGGCCACCAGTGCCGGTTCCCAGGGGGCACCCGTTCTGGATGAGCGGGGTGCGGTCGTAGGGGTGGTGGCGGTGAAAAATCCCACCCTGTTCCAGTTGGCTGGTTCAATTTTGGGAGCGGAGAATGTGGGGTTTGCGGTGCCGATTGGTACGGTGTTACAGCGGTTAAATTTGGCAACTCGGGGAGGACATTAGTATGGCGTTGAATCTCCAATTGCGCCGGTGGTATTGGCTGGCGGCTCCCTTGGGGGCAGGGATGGTTCTGGCCGGGGCGGTCATCTATAGCGGTCGGGTGGTGCATTCCCAACCCCAGCCGGCAGTGGCTCCCGCACCGGTGTCTGAGGAACCGGCTCCCGTAGCCCCAGCTTCCACGGATTGGCGAGCTGCCGCCCAGTTGGAGGCGGAAAGTGCGGCGGCCTTTGCCCAGACGGCGACGACGGCGGCGGATCAGCAGGTGGTGCAAAGCAAATGGCGCAAAGCCCTGGCGCTACTGGATAAGGCTCCCCAGGATGAGCAAACGGCTCGATTACGGCGTTATTACCAGAAGCAACTGCAAGATGAAGGAGCCGGAACGGAGGAAGAAGATGACGCATCGGCAGGACGGCGGGTGGCAAGTGCCAACTTACTGCCCGGCACCCGCGGCATTTTCGCCCGTGAGATTGTGATTCAGGGGACGCCGGTGCCCAACCAAGTCCTGACCCCGGCGCAGATTGTTAACCGCTATCTACCGGCGGCGGTGCGGGTGGAACCGACCCGGAGTGTGGTGGGCAGTGGGTTTCACATCGGGGAAGGGTATATCATCACCAACCTGCACGTGGCGGAGGAGGCACGGGGGTTCGACCGGCGGATTTTTGATGACCGTCCCATTCCCTTGACGGTGCGGCTCTACGACCGGACGCGCCGCCCGGTGCGGGTTTTGCGCATCATGGAGGGGGGGTTGGCAGCGATGGCCGCTTTTAACATTCCCCACGAAGCCTACGACATTGCCCTGATGCAGATTCAGGGGGATTTTAGCGATTTGGGGGTGATGCCCCTGTGCGGCAAGATGCGCACTGGCGATGAGGTGATCGCCATGGGTACGCCCTTTGGGCAGCAAAACACGATTACCAAGGGGATTATCAGCGTTATCCATTCCTTTGAGGCAGGGCACATCATCCAGACGGATACTCAAATCCTAGGGGGCAACAGCGGCGGCCCGCTGCTCAACAACCGGGGGGCGGTGCTGGCGGTGAACAGTGCCGGGATTTTTGGTGCCTCCGTGGAGGGGTTGAAGTTCTCGGTGCCGATTGTGCAGGCTCTGGAGCGGATGCGGGTGCGGGTTGTCAATACGGATAACCCCGGCTGCGGCGGCACCGGCGGCACGGTGGGTCGGACGGTGTATGCGCCGGGGCAAAAGTAAAGCCATTGCGGTGGGGTTGGCGGGGCTGCTCCCCTTGCTCCTGGCGGGTTGTGACCAACCGGAGCCTCCCCCTTTTACCCGACAACGCGACCCCAACCAAATTATCATCGGCACGACTGCCAAGGTGACGACCCTAGACCCGGCGGATGCCTATACGGTGTTCGCCGGGAATGTCCTGCTGGCCTTGGGCGACCGCCTTTACACCTACAAACCCGGCACGACGGAATTACAGCCCCAGTTGGCGACGGCTTTACCGCAGGTGAGTAGTGACGGGTTGACCTACCGGATGCCCTTGCGCCGGGGGGTAGTGTTTCAGGATGGTACGCCCTTTAATGCGGAAGCGATGCGGTTTTCCCTGCAACGGTTTATCGAAAATGGGGGACGACCGGCGTTTCTGCTCAAAAATGTGGTGGCAGACATCCAGGCCACCGGAGACTATGAGTTAACCATCCGCCTGCAAAAGCCGTTTGCGCCATTTCCCCGTCTATTAGCGTTTTCCGGTTTGTGTGCCGTCTCTCCCCAAGCCTACAGGATTGGGGCGGGACAGTTTCAGCCGCGCATGTTTGTCGGTACGGGGCCTTACCAATTGGTCAGTTTCGGCAGCGATGCGCTCAAGCTGAAACGGTTTCCCCAGTATTGGGGCACCCCTCCCGCCAGTGCCCAGTTGGATATTCAGTTTTTAAGCAGCAGTGCCAATCTGTACAATGCCCTGCAGACCGGAGCGGTGGATGTGGCCTACCAGTTCCTGGAGCCGGAGCAGATAAAAAAATTGCAAGCCCAGGCGGATATCCAAACCGTCAGCAGTGACGGCACCGGCATCAATTACTTGAGTTTGAACCGGAATCAACCGCCTCTGGACCAGCAGGCAGTCCGCCAAGCCCTGGCGCTGGTCATGCCACGGCAGTTGTTGCAGGAGCGGGTGTTTCAAAATCTGGTGGAACCGGCTTTTAGCCTGGTGCCCAGTCGTTTGCCCGGTTATCAGCCCGTCTTTCGAGTGCCCGCCGAGCCGCCGCCGGCCGGGCGCGCCCGGGAATTACTCAGTCAGGCCGGCATTACCCTCACCCAACCGGTGCGGATTGACCTCTGGTACCGCAGTAATCTGCCCAGCCATATCCAGGTGGTGAGTACCCTGAAAGCGGTGATCGAGCGAGAAATACCGGTGCAACTGATCCCCCAGCCGGTGGATTCGACCACCGCCTATCAAAATTTAGAAAAGGGGATTTATCCGATGTTTTTGCTGGATTGGTATCCCGACTTTTTAGATGCCGATAACTATTTAGAACCCCTGATGAGTTGTCAAAAAGGTACGCTTGCCGAGGGCTGCCTTGAGGGTTCCAGCCGCACCTTTGGGTCGTTTTATTACAGTCCCCAGGCGAACGATCTGATTGCCCAGAGCCGCCGCAGCACCGACCCCCAACAACGGTTAGCCCTATTGGGACAATTGCAAAAACTCATGGCGGTCGATGTACCCTACATTCCCCTTTGGCAGAATCGGGAATTTGTGTTTGCCCGCGCCGACGTCCAGGGCGTGCGCTTGGAACCGACCCAAACCTTTCCCTTTTGGTTGCTCAAAAAAGCCGTCCCCGCTCCGTGAATGGAGAGCGCACGATGGGTAGAAGCTGGGAGAACCCGTCGCAGTCCCTAAAGGGCACCTCTATTTATTTATAGGAGCCAAGTGGAAACTCTCTGGCCAGAATGCCTAAATTACAGAGAACCAAAGCGGGGGCTGCGCCCCTGCGACCGCCGTTCCCCAATTAACAGAAGTTCCCTAAAGTTGCCCGAACCCTTTGCGTTTCTTGGCCTGTTGTTTACGGCGTGCCGACCGGCCGGAAGCCGCCCCGGCCAGGTTGGGCATTCCCGGCATCTGTCCCATACTCAGGCGTTGCATCATCGTCCGCATTTGTTGAAAATCCTGCACCAATTTACTCACCTCGGCCTCGGTGTGCCCCGACCCCTTGGCAATCCGGCGGCGGCGCGAGGGACTAGCCGCCAGCAGATCGGGGTGTTGCCGCTCCAGCGGGGTCATGGAATTGATCATGGCCTCGGCGCGTTTTAACTGTTTTTCGGCCTGTTGAATTTGCTCCGGCTTGATTTGATTCATACCGGGGATCAGTTTCATAAACCCGGCCAGGGAACCCATATTTTTCAGCAGACGCAGTTGTTGCACAAAATCGCTGAAATCAAACTGCGCCCGCAGAATTTTCTCCTGCATCCGCTCCGCATCGGCTAAATCCACCGCTTCCTGCGCCTTTTCCACCAGGGTCAACACATCCCCCATCCCCAAAATCCGGGAGGCCATGCGCTCGGGATAAAAAGGCTGCAGGGCTTCGACTTTTTCCCCCGTGCCGATGAACTTGATCGGTTGCCCGGAAATATGCCGCACCGATAAGGCGGCACCGCCCCGACTGTCCCCGTCTAGCTTGGTTAAAATGGCGCCGGTGATGCCGATCTGCTCGTGAAACGTCCGCGTGAGATGGGCAGCCTCCTGCCCGGTCATGGCATCTACCACCAGCAGCACTTCCTGGGGCTGGATCGCCGCCTTGATCTGCGCCAATTCCGCCATCATGTCCTGGTCAATCTGCAATCGCCCCGCCGTATCCACAATCACCCAGTCGTAACCCTGACTGCGGGCGTGGGCAAGCCCGGCTTCGGCAATTGCCACCGGATTGACATCGGTGCCCAGGGCAAAGACCGGCACATCAATCTGTCGCCCCAAGGTTTGCAGTTGGTCAATTGCCGCCGGACGGTAAATATCCGTGGCCACTAAAAGGGGCTTTTTGTCTTGCTTTTTTAAGTACAATGCCAACTTAGCCGCCGCGGTGGTTTTCCCGGTTCCCTGCAGACCCGCCATCAGGATCGTCGTCGGCGGTGCCGGGGCTGCCACCAGGGGAGCCTGTTCGCTGCCCATGAGCTGCACCAATTCGTCATAGACGACTTTGATCAATTGCTGATCCGGGCGCACCCCCGCAATCACGGCTGTGCCGATTGCCCGACTTTCCACGGCCTGGATAAATTCCCGCACCACCTGCACATTCACATCCGCATCAATCAGGGCACGGCGGACGAGCTTCAGGGGTTCTTGGATGTTGCTGGCGGTGAGCTTATCCTGACCGCGGAGTTTTTTCCAGGCGGCTTCGAGTTGTTCAGATAGGGCTTCAAACATGGGACAGAAATCGCAGGCACCTGTTCAATAGGCTTGCACAGGATTTTAATAATTTACCATGCCCAAGCCAAAACCGGGGTTCCAGGCACTCGCGCCCTGTGACCCGCTGCGAGCACCCGAAAACGGGGGCGGCCTCCCGGTGATTGCCCCTATTTCCAGACAACCTTAAAAATACCTAGAGATTCCCCTGCCCCCTGGCAATGCCTGTGCTACAACCGGTATGTCTGGGCGCACATTAGGTTTTGCCGATGAAACAACTGCCAGCTTCGATTTGGACGCTCACGGTGGGGATCCTGGTCACCCTGATTGCGCTGTGGGCAGGGAACCAGAATCTTTTTTTCCCAGAGCAAGCCTCGGTACAGGCTCCCTTGGTGGATCATTTTTTCAATCTCATGTTTATGATTGCCGTCGCCCTGTTTTTGCTGGTGGCGGGGACGATCATTTTCTTCGCCGTTCAGTACCGGCAACGTCCTGGGGATGAGGGAGATGGCGTGCCGCTGGAGGGAGATTTTTCCCTGGAAGCCTACTGGACTTTGATCCCGGCGGTGATTGTGATTGTTTTAGGCGTTTATAGCGTGCAAGTTTTCACCGAAATGGGTGGGTTTGCAGCCGGGGGCGGCGGGGGAAATCATCTGTTGATGAGCCACGGCCATCAGCCGCACCAGCCGATGCCAGCGCAACTGGTCAGTGATGATGGGGCTGAACCGGCTCCCGCCTTCAAGGCGGAATATGGGTTGGGGGGCAGCGAGCGGCCGGATGTCACGGTGACGGTGACGGGGATGCAATACGCCTGGATTTTTAATTATCCCGAAGGCATAACGGCGGGAGAATTGCATATTCCGGTGAATAAAAGTGTGCAATTAAACATCAAAGCGACGGATGTGATTCATTCCTTTTGGGTGCCGCAATTTCGCCTGAAACAGGATGCGATTCCCGGTCACGATACGGAGTTGCGCTTTACGGCGACCAAGGTGGGGGATTACCCGGTGGTGTGTGCGGAATTGTGCGGGGGGTATCACGGCGCCATGCGCACCCGGGTGTACGTCCATACCCAGGAGGAATACGACCGTTGGTTAGCCGAAAATCAATTTGCCCAGCACCCGGATTTATCGAAGGCCGTGGCGGTGCATGCTACAGAATAGTTCACTCGTTCATGCAGGATTAATTTGAGGAAAAACGTTTATGGCACAGGCACAACTACCCGTTTCCGGTGAATTTTCTGCCGCAGGGGGGCATCATCCGACCGCCTGGAAGTGGTACGACTATTTTACGTTTAATGTGGATCACAAGCTGATCGGCATTCAGTATTTGGTCTTTTCGTTTGTCTTTTATTTAGTGGGTGGTTTGATGGCGGTAGTGATGCGGACCGAACTCTACACCCCGGATGCGGATGTGATTGACCCGAATTTATACAATGCCCTCTTGACCAACCACGGCACGATAATGATTTTTGGTTGGGTAGTGCCGGCGGCGATTGGGGGATTTGGCAATTTTCTGGTGCCCTTGATGATCGGGGCGCGGGATATGGCGTTTCCCCGCTTGAATGCCCTGGCGTTTTGGCTGTTGCCCCCGGCGGGTTTACTGTTGGTCGGTAGCTTTTTCTTTGGCGGCGCGCAGGCGGGTTGGACTTCCTATCCCCCCCTGAGTTTGATCACCGCCAATACGGCGCAGTCCATGTGGTGCTTGAGCATTATTTTGGCGGGGACTTCCTCGATTTTGGGGTCGGTGAATTTCATCGTCACCATGGTCAAAATGCGGGTGCCGAGTATGCCCTGGGATAAAATGCCTTTGTTTTGTTGGGCGATGATGGCCACTTCCATCCTGGCTTTGCTTTCTACCCCGGTTCTGGCCATTGGCTTGATTTTGCTGTTGTTTGATATTAACTTTGGCACCTCGTTTTTCAAACCCGATGCGGGCGGCAATGTCATTATTTATCAGCATTTGTTCTGGTTCTATTCCCACCCGGCGGTGTACCTGATGATTTTGCCCATTTTCGGTATCATGTCCGAGGTGATTCCGGTGCATGCCCGCAAGCCGATTTTTGGTTACAAAGCCATTGTCGGTTCCAGTATGGTGATTTGTTTTATCGGATTATTTGTCTGGGTTCACCACATGTTTACCAGTGGTACGCCCCCTTGGATGCGGATGTTTTTCACGATTTCCACATTAATCGTGGCGGTACCGACGGGGGTGAAAATCTTTAGTTGGACGGCGACCTTGTGGGGGGGTAAAATCCGCTACACCAGTGCCATGCTGTTTGCCATTGGGTTGCTGATTATGTTTGTGGTCGGGGGCTTGAGTGGTGTCACTTTGGGCACGGCGCCGGTGGATATTCACATGCACGATACCTACTATGTGGTGGCGCATTTTCACTACGTTTTGTTTGGGGGTTCGGTGTTCGGTTTGTATGCGGGGATTTACCATTGGTTCCCGAAAATGACCGGCAGAATGCTGAATGAACCGCTCGGAAAAGTGCATTTTATCCTGACCTTAATCGGGGCAAATCTCACCTTTTTACCGATGCACGTTTTGGGTACGCAGGGGATGCCGCGCCGGGTGGCGATGTACGACCCGCAGTTTACTCAGATCAATCAAATCTGCACGATTGGGGCGTTCATTTTAGCCTTCTCGGTCATTCCTTTTTTGGTGAATGTGATTTGGAGTTGGGGTTGGGGCGAAAAGGCCAGTGGCAATCCCTGGCGCGCTTTAACCTTGGAATGGACGACCGATTCGCCGCCCATGATTGAGAATTGGCACCGTTTACCGGTGTTGACCCACGGCCCTTACGACTACGGCTTGGCTGGTCACGCCCCCTCGGAAACGACCCCATCCCATGTCTAGGAGGTGACGCAAATGACGACTGCACCCACGCCACCGGAACTGGCGATGCCGGCGGCAAGCCCGGTGGACGACCATGCCCATCACGACTTTCGCCTGTTTGGTCTGCTCACCTTTCTGGTGTCGGAATCCCTCATGTTTGGGGCATTGTTTGCGGTGTTTCTCATCTTTCGTGCCGAATTTCCCGCCTGGCCGCCGGAAGATACCGAAGTGGAATTGCTGCTCCCGGCCATCAACACCGTGATTCTGGTTTCCAGCAGTTTTGTTATCCATTACGGCGATGTCGCCATCAAAAAAGGGAATGTGGCCGGGCTGCAAAAATGGTACGGGCTGACGGCAGTGATGGGCGTCATTTTCCTGGCCGGACAGGCCTACGAATATGCCACCCTCGGCTACGGCTTGACCACCAATGTATTTGCCAACTGTTTCTACATTATGACCGGGTTTCACGGTCTGCACGTTTTTGTCGGTATCTTGCTGATTTTGGGGGTGATTTGGCGTTCCCGTCTGCCCGGTCATTACACCGCCGCAAAGCATACGGGGGTGGCCATGGCGGAAATTTATTGGCACTTTGTGGATATTATCTGGATTGTGCTGTTTGTCCTCATTTATGTCTTGGCTTTTCTGAATTAAGTCCCGGTTTGACATGTGTATTGATTGATATTGCTATACCCATAGCAATCCGACCTGAGTTGAGAATGGCAGCCCCCGACCTTAGTTCTCCAAAGCCTTTGTTCTCAAATCGGGTCACATTGCGATAGAGGTGCCCTCAACAGTAACGCCTGGTGCGCGGCACGGCTGCCTTGTCAGGCACCGGTTCGGTAACAATTGACAAAAAAAGTTTACAAAATTTAACATTCGTGCTATGGTGATAACATGGTTAAAAGTTTTGGAGTTGATTGATGACTACGCAACAGGAAGCTATCCGTCCCCGCAGTTACACGGTCGAAGATGGGGGGCGGCTCAACAATTTTGCCATTGAACCCAAGATGTATGTGGATGAGGTATCCCGGGTCGGCTTTACCGATTATGCGGAGCGGTTGAACGGTCGCCTGGCGATGGTTGGGTTTGTGTCTCTGCTGGCGCTGGAATTGCTCACCGGTAAAGGACTGGTGGCTCTGTTGAGCAGCTTGCAGTAGGCTACAGGCAACGGGCTGGATTAGCGTACCAGGCGATTTTGGCCGTCGTTTTGAGCGGTGGGGCTGCAGAGGAGGCCGATGTTCATCCATTCCAGCATGGCCGTACCGTAGGCATCGCAACGGTTGATCAACTGCCTCGCAATCCCTGGGCAAGGTGCTGGCCGTCTAACGGGAGAACCAGCATCGGTTAATGTTATGGGAGTCAGGGACAAGCAGTCGCCGGGGGTACCCCAATTCGGGCGTTCCGGCCGGGGAAGTGCTGCTTGGTTCCCATCGCATCCGTATTTATTTCATCCGTAAAATTACGAGTGCAAGCAGCAGCCTTCGCCTTGTTCCGGTGATGGCTAGGGCGAGTCCCCCCCGCGCCGGACAAGTAAAAAGCTCCAGCCTTCACGACTAGAGCCGACATTCCACAGGGAGTAACTAACATGGCGTATCGTAACTTATTTTAAGGGAAACCGCTAGGGTTAACCGTAACATTTCGCACCTAAAGCCAAAAATTGCGCCTGCGCTTTTTGCACCGACTCGTGCCACTCTCGCTCCGGGTCGCTGTCGCTGACAATCCCCGCCCCCACCTGCCCCCAAGCCATTGCCGCTCCTTGAGGAAATAACAAAGTCCGAATCAGAATGTTCCAATCCCCCCGCCCCCGCCTGTCCCAATAGCCACAGGAACCGTAGAATAAATTGCGGCGATGGGGTTCTAGTGTCTGTAAAATTTCCATACAACGGACTTTGGGACAGCCGGTAATGGTGCCCCCCGGAAAGACCGCTTGGATCACATCCGCCGGGGTCGCCTCGGCGCGCAGTTTCCCGACAATCCGGCTGACCAGGTGCAGGACATGGCTGTAGGCTTCCAGGGTGAATAATTCCGCCACCTGAACCGACCCCCACCGGCACACCCGCCCCAAGTCGTTCCGCTCCAAGTCCACCAGCATGATATGTTCCGCCCGCTCCTTGGGATGGTTGAGCAGTTCCTGCGCCAACGTTTGATCCAGCTCCGGTGTCAGCCCCCGCGGCCGCGTGCCGGCAATGGGACGGGTTTCAATCAGATCGTTTTGGACTAAAAATAACCGTTCGGGAGAGCAACTCACCACTTGTCCCCAGGGGGTTTGCCAGTAGCAGGCGAAGGGGGAAGGGTTCAACCGGGTTAGGGTTTGATACACCCGCCAGGGATGCTGAGCCGTCGGCACGCCGAAGCGCACGGACAAATTGGCCTGAAAAATGTCCCCCGCCCGGATGTGCTCTTGCACCTGAACCACCCGTTGCCGATATTCCTGGGAGGATAACTGCCATTGGACGGCTCCGCTGGGGGGATGCTCCGGGTAGGGAACCGGCGGCGGCGCGTTGATTTGAGCCAGCAGCTCTTGCAGTAAATAATCATTACACGCCCCACAGTATAACTGCTGGTGCTGATGGTCTAAGATGGCGCACCAATCCGGCTGAAACCAAAATGCCACCGGGAAAGGCAGAGCGTCCGGGGACAAGGGGGGGAGGCGTTCCCACTCCCAGACGGCTTCGTAGGCCAGCCAGCCCCACCAGCCGCCGGTGAAGGGTAAATCGGCGGGCAGGTTCGGGTCGGTGGCAAAGGGTGGCCGGTCAGGCACTAAATTGGCCGTTATCCAGGGCAGGATTTGTCCCAAAGGCGGGGTGACCCAGCGTTGACCGGCCGCACAGAGGGAATAACGACCGCCACTGCCGGGGGGGCTTTCCAAGAGGGCGGCCACGGTTTGGTGCCGTCCCACTTGGCTGAAAATTTCACTGCCGGTGCGTCCGGCGAGGGGGAGATGGCGCCAACACCATTCAGTCCCAGCCATAGGCCAACCGCAGCCCGCATAATGCCGCCAGCCCTACCACCGCCAGGGTATCGCCCCAGCGCCAGGCCGATGGGCGCCAATTCAGGGGGGGGCTGTGGCTCGGCTGATACCCCCGCACCAGCATGGCCGTGGCCACCTGTTCCGCCCGCAAAAAGAGGTTGAGCAGTAACCGCTCGGCTACCAATAGCCACAGCTGCACCAACTGGCGCAGTTTGAGCTTCGACCAGCGAATCCCCCGCATCTGCACCGACCGCACCAAGTTTTGCACTTCTTCAAGGACCAGCGGGATAAAGCGCAGAGAGAGGGTTAAGCACAGACTGATTTCAGGCACGGGGAGTCCCAGCCGTTGCAGGGGCTGCAAACACCAGGTCATGGCGGCGGCAATGGCTTCGCTGGTCGTCGTCAGTAAGTACAAATGGGTGGCATAGACCAGGGTAAAAAATAAGCTGCTGATACGGAGTGCCAACTGCCAGGAACGTTGGGTGACCGTCAACCACTGCCATTGCCACAGGATGTAACGGTACTCGGTGGCGGGGAGGTCACCGTCGGGGGGGGCATGGGGTTGGCCGGTCACCGGCAGGCCGTCGGGGGTGAACGCGATCACCACCAACAACAGCAGGGCAAATGCCCCCAACCCCAGCACTTGTTTGCCCCAAGCCCGCCGGGGCAGACCGGAGATGAGGGTTAAGCTCACTAACAAGGCGACCAATACCCCCCGCCAGAGGTTGTTGGCCCAGATTGGGGTCAAGAGTAAAGCCATCAACCAGCCCAGTTTGACCCGTGCATCCAGGCGGTGGAGCCAGGTTTGCGGCGATTCTAAGTACAATCCCAAGGGCAGGGAGCGCAGCAAATCCATCGGGCTTAGACACGGGTGATCAGAATAGACATTTGCTGTTCAAAACCGGTGAGGGTGTCACTCAGGGTTTGCAGTTCCCGGAGTTGGTGTTGGTTGTGAATATCACAGGTGTGCAGTTGATTTTGTAACTGTTGCAGGACGCCTGCCGTCTCCTGGACGAGGGTTGCCAAGGCGGTCACCTGGGCTAAACGGGTATCCCGACCGGCCTGCACCAGTTGGATATTGCGTTGGAGGCTGGCTTCTAACCGGTCGAGTTGGGTGGCGGCCACGGGGCTAACCCGCCGTTTTTGTCGGCGTACCTGAGCCAGTTGTTTTTCTAAGGTTTCTGCGGACAGCACCGGATCGTCACACTGGCGCAACTGCTGGAGCCGTTGCTCCAGGGCTTGCGGGAGACGGTTGACTTGGTCGCAGACTTCTTGAACGGTGATCAACCAATCCAAGTCCGGGGCATCGAGGAGTAACCGAGCTGCTTCCGTGCGGACTTTTTCCGCCCCTTGTAATAACTGCCGCACCTGTTGGCGCAACTGCTGGATCTCCCGCGCCAAATGGGGGTCGTCTAGGGCCGGTTGTCGGGCTTCCCGTTGCTGTAAAATCAGGCTGCCTCCCACCGCCACCAGCACCGCCACCGGCAGCATCAGCCAGCGGGGCATCCCCCCAAGCCGTACCCCTAGCCCCAACACCAGGGCGGCCACAAACATCGCCAAGGGATAATGCAGCGGGTTGGCGAGGGGTAACACGAATACGCTAAAAGGGAGTCATTTATTATCACTTACCAGATTAACGGGTCGGGGCACTAGACTGGTACACAAGGAATGGTTTTGCCGCTGTGATGCCGTTGTTCAAAAAAACGTCTTCTCCCTTGCTCCGCAATGTTCTGCTGGCGTTTACGGCGGCAACGGGGATGCTGCTGGTGGGCGGTATCGCTTTTTATCGGAGTCTGCGGTCACAACAGATCTCGGAGGGGTGGGTTCAGCATACGCAGGAGGTGTTGCGCCATTTATCGCATATTGAGATCAATCTCGCTGCCCTGAGCAGTCATCAACGGGGGTACATCCTTACCGGGGAGGCAGTTTATCTGGAACCCTACGAGGTGAGCCGTACTGATTTACTGGCCGCCGTTGATGCCCTGCGGCGGTTGGTTCAGGATAATCCCGAACAGGTCAGTCGCTGGGAGCGGCTGAACACCCTGCTGACCAATCAATTGCTGTATCTTGACCAAAACATTCGTGTTTACCAGCAACAGGGACAAAAGGCCAGTATCACGGCCTTGAGTATGCGAACGAACCAGGAGTTAAACCGCAATATCTTCAATCTGTTGGATTTGATGGAGCAGACGGAGGAGATGCTCCTGAGCCAACGGCTAGGGGAGCTGGATGCTTTCAGACACCAGGCGCAGATGATTCTGCTGGTGGGGGTAGCAGTCAATACGTTGATTTTGTTGGCTACCACTCTATTTGTCGTGCGGCAAATCCGCGCCCGCCAGACGGCTCAGCAGACCGCCATTCAGGAAACCAGTTTTACCGAGGCGATTTTTGAAACTACCCAAGCCTTGATCCTGGCGCTGGACGGGGATGGGCGGATTGTGCGCTGGAATCGCTTTTGTGCGGAGTTGAGCGGCTACACCCTAACGGAGGTACGTCAACAGCCCTTTTGGGAATTGCTCGTCCCCCCGGAAGAACAGGCGCCGATGCGGGCTTGGTTTCTAGGAACTTTGACCGGTGCGGTGATGACCGAGCAGGAGTACCATTGGCTGACCCGCACGGGAGAACGGCGGCTGATCCGCTGGGTGCATACGCTGCTGACGGATTACACCCAGGATACGGAATACGTGGTGATGACCGGGATTGATGTCACCGAACAGCAAGAGGCACGCACCGCCTTGATGGCCAGTGAAACCCGCTATCGGGATTTATTTGAAAATGCCCATGATTTAATCCAAAGTGTGGATATGCAGGGGCGGTTTCTCTACGTGAATCGGGCCTGGAAGCGAGCCTTGGGCTATCAGGACGAGCAAATTGCTAATTTAACCCTCTGGGATATTATCCACCCGGATTCCTTGGCGGCCTGTCGCCAGAAGTTTCAGCAATTGGTCGCCAGCGGCAGTCTCAGCTTTGTGGAGTTCAAAGCCCGCAACCGGGAAGGGAATACTTTGTTGTTGGAGGGCAGTACCAGTTGTTCTTACGATGAGCAGGGGAACCTGGTGGCGACCCGGGGGATTTTTCGGGATGTCACCGACCGGAAACGCACGGAAGCGGAACTGACGCGGCAAAACCGGCGGGCGCAGATTTTGAGCGAAATTACCTTGAAAATTCGGCAAAGTCTCGACCTGGGCGTGATTTTGGCAACGACGGTGCAGGAGGTGCAAAAAATCATCCAGGCCGACCGCACCTTTATTTACCAGTTGACCGGTGAAGGGGGACAGGTAGTGGCGGAAGCCTGTTTGGCGAACGCGACCAGCATTGTGGGGCGGGAAGCCGACTGGCAGCAATTTGTGCAAACGGAGCTGGCCTGGTGCCGCCAGGGGCAATCTTGGGTGATTGACGATGTCGGCGGCTTGACCCTCACCCCGGAGCAAGAGCACCTGTTGCAGGTGCTGCGGGTACGGTCGCAACTGTTAGTGCCCTTGATGTGGAAGTCCGAATTATGGGGAATCTTGGTCTGTCATCAGTGCGACACCAGCCGGATTTGGACGGCGTTTGAGCAGGATTTACTGACGCAACTGGCGGACCAGGTGGGGGTGGCCTTGACCCAGGCGTACTTGATCCAGGAGTTGGAACAGGCCCGGTTAGCGGCGGAGGAATCGTCCCGGGTGAAAAGTGCCTTTCTGGCCAACATGAGCCACGAAATCCGTACCCCCATGAATGCGGTGTTGGGCATGACCGGGTTGCTGTTGGACACGCCCTTGAATCCGGAGCAGCGGGATTTTGTGAATACGATCCGGGTGAGCGGCGATGCCCTCTTGAATCTCATCAACGAAATTTTGGATTTATCGAAGCTGGAAGCGGGGCAGGTGGAATTAGAAGAATTGGACTTTGAAATTTTAGCCGTCGTCGAAGAAGTAGTGGAACTCTTAGCCCCGCAGGCGCAGATTAAAGGCTTAGAAATTGCCGCTTTAGTCAATCCCCAAACCCCCGCCTGGGTGCGGGGAGATGCGACCCGCATCCGCCAAGTGTTGATGAATTTGGTGAGTAATGCCATCAAATTTACCCAGACCGGCGAGGTCGTCATCCGGGTGCGCCCGGGGCAAGCCCCCCCCTGGATCGAGTTCAGCGTCACCGATACGGGGATTGGCATTCCTGAGGAGGTGCAAAGCCGCCTCTTCCGCCCCTTTACCCAGGCGGACGCTTCTACCACCCGCCGATTTGGCGGCACGGGGTTGGGGTTAGCCATTTGTAAACAACTGGTGAGCTTGATGGGGGGAGAAATCGGGCTGGAAAGTACCCCCGGCCAGGGTTCTCGCTTTTACTTTACCCTGCCTTTGCGGGATGTGCCGGCTCCGGCGGTCGCAGCCCCCCTGGAGCCCCCCCAACCCATCCAAGGGAAATCGCTGCTGGTGGTGGATGACCATCCCATCAACCGCAAGGTGGTTCGCTATCAGGCGGTACGCTGGGGGTTACAGGTGGAGGAGGCCGCTTCGGGAGCCGAGGCCTTGGCCAAAATCCGCGAACGGGACTACGCGGTGGTGTTGGTGGATATGAATATGCCGGGCATGGACGGTCTCACCCTGGGACGGCAGATTAAACAAGACCCCCAACTGGCGCATCTGCCTTTGATCATGCTCACGTCTAGCCATTTGGGAGAAGAGGTGAAACAGGCGTTGGCGATTGGGTTTGCCGCCCACTTGGTCAAGCCGGTGAAAGCCTCCCGTTTGTTGGATACAATTATGAATGCTTTAGAAGGGGAGGTGACTGATTCAACCGAGGTCACGCCCTCCGCCTCGCTCCAACCGGTTCTTCCCACTTCAAGCTTGCGGATATTGCTGGCGGAAGATAACCCGGTGAACCAAAAAGTGGCTCTCAAACAACTGGCCAGCCTGGGCTTTGCCGCCGATGTGGCCGCCAACGGTCAGGAAGCCTTGGAGATGATCCTGCGCTTTGCCTACGATGTGGTGCTGATGGACTGTCAGATGCCGGTTTTGGATGGGTTTGATGCCACCCGCCGCCTGCACCAACTGTACCGGGAAGGGCGGTTGAAGCATCGCCCGGTGGTGGTCGCTCTCACCGCCAATGCCATGAAGGAAGACCGGGAGCGATGTATCGCCGCCGGGATGGACGACTACCTCAGCAAACCCGTCCACAAGGAAGACCTGCGCCAGATGCTGAGCCATTGGCAGGCCGTCCTCGCCGGTCGGGCGGAGGCGGTGCAGCCCACATGAGGGAAATCGGTCGGATTTTGGCACCGCACGGCTTACGCGGGGAAGTCAGAGTGTTATGTCTGAGTGATTTTCCCGAACGGTTGACCCAACCCGGTCGGCGCTGGTATTCCCTGCCCAACCAGGAAGCCTATCAGCCGTTGACCCTGGTGCAGTCTCGCCCCGTGCCGGGGAAAAACCTCTACATCGTCCGGTTTCAAGAATGTACCACCTGTGAGCAGGCGCAATCGCTGCGGGGAGCCAGTTTGTGGGTCGCAGCGGCTGACCGCCCCCACTTGGAACCGGATGAATTTTACGTGCCGGACTTGATCGGTCTGACCGCTTGGCTGGCCGGAGAACCCCTGGGGCAGGTAACCGGCGTGATCCCGGCGGGGAATGATTTACTGGAAATTACCACCCCCGGCGGGCGCGTGCATTGGATTCCCTTTGTGCGGGAATTGGTGCCCCAGGTGGATCTGTTACAAAAACGGCTGGAATTGAACTTGCCCCCGGGGTTGTTGGAACTCAATCAAAACCAATCTCAACGCTCCCGGTCTGCGTAACAGATAGTGGCAGATTTGGAGTGATCCCCATGAAACGGCGGCAGGCTTTGGCTTTATTCGGTTTGGGTCTCACGGGCAGTTGGGCGTTGCCCCGGCGGGCACAGGCGCAGGCGGTGATTGACCTCGACCCGCGCACCCTGGGATTTGACCCGGTGGACAAGATGGAGAACCTCTGGAAAAACCAGTACGCCCCCCAACTGCAGATGGAATTCAGCCAACCCATGCTCAACCAACAGCAAGTAGGGGCAGACCTACAGGCGGTGGTGAATCGGAAAAACCAGCGGGCAGGGTTGATTTACCTGGTGCCCCGCCCCACGGATTTGGAACTGCTGCTGGTACTGCCGGGCGGCGGCTCGGTGGTGAAACTGGTGACGGCAGCCCTGCCGCAGGCGTTACAAGCGACGGTGAACCGCTTTTTGCAAGAAATCCGCGACCCCCGCAAACTGGGCAGTCAGAGTTATCTGGCCTCGGCGCAAGAACTGTATCAATGGATGATTGCCCCCTTGGAACCCACCCTGACCGCCGAGAACGTCAACGCTCTGATTTTCTGCGCCGGGCCGGGGTTACGCACCCTGCCCTTTGCCGCTTTGCACGATGGTCAGCAGTTTCTGATTGAAAAATATGCCATTGGCCGGATGCCCGCCTACAGCCTCACCAACCAGGATCACACCCGCTTAGCCAATTTACGCATCCTCGCCATGGGAGCCTCAGAATTTCCCGACCAAGCCCCCCTGCCCGCCGTGCCGGTGGAACTGGAAACCATCACCAGCCAACTCTGGTCGGGGAAGCGGTTTTTGAATGAGTCGTTTACGATTGAACAACTGCAAAATGAAAAACGGCGAGATACCTACAATGTCGTGCATTTGGCCACCCATGCCGATTTTCGCCCCGGTGCCATCAACAATTCCTACATTCAATTTTGGGACCGTCCCCTGCGGTTGAATCAACTGGGACAAATCCCCTGGCAGGGTTTGGATTTATTGGTACTCAGTGCCTGTCGGACGGCGGTGGGGGATGCCGGGGCGGAAATGGGATTCGCCGGGGTGGCGGCCAAGGCGGGGGTCAAATCCGTGCTGGCCAGCCTCTGGTACGTCAGCGATACGGGGACGTTGGCGCTCATGACCGAATTTTACCGGCAGATGCAGTCGGCTCCCCTGAAAATCACCGCTTTGCAACGGGCGCAGGTGGCTTTACTGCGCCATCAGGTCGCCTTTCGGGATGGGGAATTGGTGCGTGCCGGGCAACGGGGCGGTGTGAGTTTACCGGCGGCGCTGAGTTTGGCCGGGGAACGCAATCTCAGCCATCCCTACTACTGGGCCGCCTTTACCTTAGTGGGAAATCCTTGGTAGAACCCTGCTAAGATAGATCAAACCAAATTTTTACCCTGAATTATGACTTATCCCCATGTGTCTCTTTCCATCTTTGTAGATGGAAACAATATGTTTTATGCCCAGCAGAAAAACGGTTGGTTTTTTGACCCGAAACGGGTTTTAGATTATTTCACCCGCGAACCCCACGTCCAATTGATCAATGCCTTTTGGTACACGGGGATCAAAGACTACAGTGACCAACGCGGGTTTCGGGATGCCCTGATCAATATGGGCTATACCGTGCGGGTGAAGCTGCTCAAGGAATTTTACGACGAACATTCCAACCGGTATTTCCAGAAGGCCAATCTGGATATTGAAATCGTGGTGGATATGTTCAATACGGTTGAGCAGTATAACCGGGTGATTTTGTTCAGCGGCGATGGTGATTTTGACCGGGCGGTGGAACTGTTACGTTCCAAAAATACCCACATTATTGTCGTCTCCACCGAGGGGATGATCGCCCGGGAATTGCGCAATGCTGCCGACCGCTACATTGATTTGAATGAATTGCGCCCCTACATCGAAAAGGTGGATCATCATCCCCTGCGCCCCGAATTTCCCCTCACCCGTAGCTCGGTACTGGCGGAATGATCCGGGTCGGGCTTCTGTTTGGCGGCCAGTCGGCGGAGCATGAAATTTCCGTCCAGTCGGCTCGCAATATCCTGGCGGCACTCTCCCCCACCCGGTACGAACCGGTGCCCATCGGCATTACCCGGCAGGGGCAGTGGTGGCTGGCGGACCCGGCTTGGCTCCGGCAGGCGAGTCCGCAAAAATTGCCCCCTTTTGAGCAGGGGTTAGCGCCGGTGGGCGTCATCCCCAACCAAGGGCTGATCCAACTGGCCCAAAACCGTTGGGAGCCGTTGCCGGTGGATGTGGTGTTTCCGGTGCTGCATGGCCCCCGGGGGGAAGACGGCACGGTACAGGGCTTACTGACGCTGGCCGGATTGCCCTTTGTGGGGGCGGGGGTACTGGGTGCGGCGGTCGGCATGGATAAAGAGGTGATGAAGCGGTTATTGACCCAGGCGGGTTTGGCGGTGGGCAATTACCGTTGTTATCGGCGGGGGGAGGCGGTGGTCGCCAGCCAAGTGATGGCGGAATTGGGTTTACCCCTGTTTGTGAAACCGGCGAATATGGGGTCATCGGTGGGGGTGACCAAGGTGGGCACGGCGGCAGAATTGCTGCCGGCGTTGGCAACAGCCTGGAAATACGATGTGAAAGTGTTGGTGGAGCAGGCGATTCACGGGCGGGAGATTGAGTGTGCCATTTTGGACGGGTCGCCGCCCCAGGCGTCGGTGCCGGGAGAGATTATTCCCCAGCACGATTTTTACTCTTACGAGGCCAAATACCTGGATGAGCAGGGAGCGTTACTGAAAATGCCGGCGGATTTAACCCCGGAGCAGGTGGCGCAGGTGCAAGCCTTATCGGTACGGGTGTTTCAGGTGTTGGAATGTCGCGGGTTGGGGCGGGTGGATTGGTTTTTGACCCCCGATGGTGAATGGATTGTTAATGAAATTAACACCATTCCCGGTTTCACGCCGATTAGTATGTACCCCAAACTCTGGGAATTGAGCGGGATTGGGTATGGGGATTTGGTGCATCGGTTGTTGGAATCAGCTTTACAGCCGGTTGAATGACCCGGTGCGCGATAAGCAGGGAGGATGTCAAGCGGGACACATTGCCCCTACAGCCTCGACCCGGGTTCTCCAAAATCTCTGTTTGCCAATCAGGTTAGATTACTATAAAAAACCTCTATTTATTCAGAATGGCGGTCGCAGGAGCACCGCCCCCGACTTGGGTTCTCCAAAATCTTTGTTCGCCAATCAGGTTAGATTACTATAAAAAACCTCTATTTATTCAGAATGGCGGTCGCAGGGGCGCAGCCCCCGACTTGGGTTCTCCAAAATCTTTGTTCGCCAATCAGGTCACATTGCTACAAACAAAGGTGCCGTATTTTCAATCGGGTGCAATCTCGGCATCTCCCATCGGCTAATTGACCTCTTAATTGACCTCTAGTTTACCGTTTTGCGCGATCCCCTCCCGCCACTCATCAATTCATGGCCTGATTCAGCCAATTTGGCCGAGGTGGCTTAGCGTAAAAAACTACTGATCAACCAGAGAATCAGAAAAATCCCCCAGCTCACAGCGGTATTGGGGGGCAAACCCAGGCTGAGGCTGAGTAGGACATTCCCCACCACCGCTCCCAGCAACAACCCCAAAACCGTGAGCAACATCGCGCGCCCAAAGCGGTTTTCCTTGCGGTTGAGGAAAAATAAGCTGCTGCCAATCCCTAACGCTACCGGTAAGGCGGCTCCGGTACTGGCCGCCCATGCCCAATACCCCAACGCGCCATAGACCACCGCAGGTAACGCCACATCCTGAAGGCTGGGGGTATCAATAAAAGAACGCAGATTCTCGACCCAAGCCGGCAGGGTCACGGTGCGGGTGTCGTTTTTCTCGGCGGTTGCAACCAGATTCCGCTCCGCATAGCGAATCCGCTCCGGGACTTTGAGCCGCCCCTCTTGCCGTTGCCGCAACCGATCCATCAAGATCGCATCGTAGGCCATCTCCACCACCTGGGTGCGCCGTTCATCCCCCTGACATTGGCTCAATAACTGCGCCCGCGCCGCCTGTATCTCCTCAAAGGAAGCCTCCTCGCTGACCCCAAGTTGCGTATAGGGATTGGTTTCACTCATACAAGCAAGATTAAAATCGCTCCAGGTACTCCTAGCCTACTCTACCGACGGGAGAGACTACAAGTTATGAAAACGAAAAATTCCGTAAAATTCCGGCAAATATCGTCATAGTCAGTCGCCGCCGTTCCCTTGCATTTGTAACGTTATCTTATAGATTCGGCCGTGGGGATGCCTGATCCCAAAGATTATGGGGAGAAATCATACTTCTGGACAAGGGCGGGGCTATTCTGGATTGATAGAACAATCCGTCTTAGATCATCCCCGAGTCTTTTGGGATCATTTTGGGCGAGCTGGGCGAAATCTGAGCGGGAGGCAAAGGCAATGGAACCGACCCAAGTTTATGTGACGATTCACGGGCATTTTTACCAACCACCGCGGGAAAATCCGTATTTGGAGGCGATTGAACAGCAGGAGGGCGCTCGGCCTTTTCATGATTGGAATGAGCGGATTTTCCACGAATGTTATCGCCCCAATGCCTTCGCCCGGGTGTTGAGTGAATCCGGGGAGATTTTGGATATTACCAACAATTTCGAGTATTTGAGTTTTAATATCGGGCCGACCTTATTTAACTGGTTAGAGCGCTACGATTTGGCCACCTATCAGCGGATTATCGAGGCAGACCGGCGCAGTTGCCAGCGCCTCAACGGGCATGGGAATGCCATCGCGCAGGTGTATAACCATATCATCATGCCCTTGGCGTCCACCCGCGATAAGTTAACCCAGGTGCGCTGGGCGAAGCAGGACTTTGTAGCGCGCTTTGGCCGGCAACCGGAAGGGATTTGGCTGGCGGAAACGGCGATTGACTACGAAACCCTGGCGGTGTTGGTCGCAGAGGGGTTCAAGTTCACGATTATTGCCCCGTCCCAAGCCCAACGCTGTCGGCCGCTGGGGGGTGGGGAATGGCTGGAAGTGGGCGGCGGCCAGATTGACCCCACCCGTCCCTATCTCTGCCGCATTCCCGATTCGGTGTTGCCGGAGTGGGGCAAAAACCGGGAGATTGCCATTTTTGTCTATGACGGCCCGATTTCCGGGGATATGGGTTTCGGGGATGTCCTGAACAGCAGCCACAATCTGGTGGGACGCTTGGGCATGGCGGTGCAACCCGGTCGCACCCAGTTGATTGCCGTGGCCACCGATGGGGAAACCTTCGGCCACCACAAAAAGGGGGCGGAAAAGACCATTGCCTATGCCCTCACCCGTGAGATTCCCCAGCGGGGCTGGCAGGTGACCAATTTTGCCCATTACCTCAGTCTGTATCCCCCCACTTGGGAGATCATCATCAAACCCCGCACGGCTTGGAGTTGCGCCCACGGCATCGAACGGTGGCGGTCGGACTGTGGCTGTGGCGGCGGCGGCGGTTGGCATCAGAAGTGGCGGGCACCCCTGCGCCAGAGTTTGGATTGGTTGAGCGAGCAACTTGATGCCCTGTACGAGGCATGGGCGGGCGAGTGGTTGGTTGACCCTTGGGGGGCACGGGATGCCTACATTCAGGTCATGCGGGAGCGCACCCAGGAGCGGAGTCAGCAGTTTTTGGCGCAACAGCAACGCTATCTTTTAGCTGCGGAAGAACAGGTGGATGTGCTGCGGCTGTTGGAAATGCAACGGTATCGCCTGTTCATGTTCACCAGTTGCGGTTGGTTTTTCGAGGAATTATCCCGCCCGGAGGGGGTGCAAATCCTCCGTTATGCCGCCCGCGCCATGGAGCTGGCTCAGGAAGTGACGGGACAGAACTTAGAACCGGAATTTCGCAAACGGCTGGCGCTGGCACCGAGCAACCTGCCCCAGTATGTCAACGGGGAAATGGTCTATCAACAGCGGGTGGAAACTGCCCGGGTCACCATGCCCCAGGTGGCCGCCCATTACGGCATCAGTTCCTTCTACACCCAGTACCCCCGCCAGCAGCAAATCTACTGCTACAACATCGAGCAAAAGGATTACCAAATCCACCGCTTGGGCACCCTGGCGTTGGCTTTCGGGGAACTGACCATCACGTCGGTAATCACCTGGGAATCCAAGCATTGGGTGATCGCCGTTCTCCATTTGGGCGGCTGGGATTTTCACTGTTGTTTACAGGAATTTGGTAGCCGCAAATCCTATCTACAGATGCGGGAGCAATTGCTCAACACCTTTCACCGGGGCAGTGGCGCGCAAACCGTCCTGACCATGGAGCGACTGTTTGAATTCAGCGCCAGTTACGGTCTCCAGGACATTTTCAGCCAGGAACGGCAGAAACTGATCGGGTTACTGGCGCAGAACACCCTCACCCAACTCGACCAACTCTACAGCCAGGTTTACCGGGAAAATTACGGCGTGATCATGGCCTTCCGGCGGGATCATCTGCCCGTGCCCCAGGAATTGCAAGTGGCCGCCGCCATTACCCTCAGCCAGCGGGTCATGTCCCTGTTGCGGCGGCTGGAACTGGAAACCAGCAACCCCCTCCACGACGGCCCTCCCAACGGCACGACCTATCTCCATGAACTCGCCAGCCTCACCCAAGAAATGCAGCAGGTGGGAGTGCAACTGGATATGCAGGAGGGGCGGCAGATTGTCGAGCGGCTGCTGCTCACCTGGCTGGAGGAATTGCTCAACCGCCTCCCCGAGCACCTGCTGGGCATTGGCGTGCAACGCTGGCAAAAACTATTCACCCTGGCGGCATCGCTCCATCTCCATCCCCAAATGGAACGCATCCAGGAACGGTATTTTGCCGCCTGTTGCCAAGGCCGTTTGGGCGCAGAACTCCTGGAATTGGCGCCCCTGATCCGGGTCGCTCCCCCCAGTTGCTCCACCGAACCCTGGCTCAAGCCCCGGACAACCGTTGTCCCTTATCTCCTCCCCACAGTTGATGTGCCCGCCGTAACCGTGCCAACACCGCCTCCGGCTGGGGATGTTGCGCCAGACACGCCCTAAGTTCTGCTTCCGGTAAATCCGCCGCATTTTGCCCCGGCACCCAGTGGCCGGCGTTGCCGATCATACGGTAGCGGGTACGGCTGTAGTCCCACAGGTCAAAGGCTTCCGCCAGGTTTAATAACCGTAAAATCAAGGGCATATTCACCTGCCCCGGCGTGGCAAACCAAGGGGGCAAATTCACCGCCCATTGCTGAAACCAATCCCGACCCAAGGCTTGGATGGCCGCTTGCTCCAACCGCTGCAAAATCGGGGTCAAGACCGGCCGGGGGTCGGCTAAAAAAGCCAAGGTTTGCAAATGTTGATCAAAATCCGTCGGTCGAGCCGCCCCTAAACTCAGGGTATGCACCTGGGGATGACTCAGGCAAAACAAATCATTAAAGACCATCGGGTGCAAAGGTCGGCAGAGTTGCACCAATTTTTCCGGGGGATGGTACAAATGTCCCCCTTTATCACTCGGGCTAATAATAAATACCCCCATATCTTCTTGCTCTGCCGCTAAAATCGCCGGCCAATTTTCTTGAAATATGTAATACCAGTGCAAATTCACATAATCAAACTCGCCCGTGGCAATCGCCTGGGTAATCAGACTCACATGGCCGTGGGTGGAAAATCCCACAAAACGAACTTTGCCTGCTTTTTGCCATTGCCGCACCAGCGGTAAACAGACCTGTAAACTCCAGTCCAAATGCTCCGGCAAATTAATCCCATGAATCGCCAGCAAATCCACATAATCTAACTGCAAATAATGCAAAGACTTGGCAAACTTATCGGCAAACACCTGGGGATCCGGGTCAGGGGCAATTTTGGTTTGCACGATCAGTTGATCTCTGGGAAATTCCCCCAAAACCCAGCCCAGTTGCATCTCAGAAGTGCCATAGCCCCGCGCCGTTTCAATATGCGTAATGCCCACCTCCCAGGCGCGCCGAATCGTTGCCCGCAGATTGGCCTGCTGAGCCGCCGGAATCTGATCCGGCGGCAAATCCTGCCATTGATATTGATAGCGCATCCCCCCACAGGAAAATACCGGCATGGGTAATTCCGTCCGGCCAAAACGTCGGTACTGCATCGTTTTCTATACAAAAATTGTTTGTAAATCCAGGGTCAATCCCGGCAAGACATCTTCTCCCGAAGGGATCGTGGCAAAGGTCACTGTTTCGGGTGGCCAATTCGGGCAGTCAATTGCCACCGTGCGGGTTTGGGGATGGCTGAGCCAACCCCAGCGAGAGCCGTTGTCTAAATACTCCTGCATCTGCGCCGGCACCGTCTCTAATTCAGCCACGGGCGAGACCGGTTCGACCCCAAAATCAGGGCAAATTGAGGCAAATTGCCACCGTTGGGCAGGGGATAATTGCGCCCATCGCTCATGACTAATCCACGCCCCATCTGGAGAACGAATCGCTCCGTTTGGCAAGCACAATCCGGTTGAAGAGCTAAAGGTTTTCCCCAGTTTTTGTTGACGATTCCATAATACAATACTTGCATTTAATTCACTCTCATCATTACCGGTTTCACTTCCTGTCGGTGACATTACGATAACTTCTCCTTGCGCGGTCAATTCCCAACGCAAATCGGGATTGGCCTTGACCAATTCGATCAATTGCGCCTCGGTGCCATGCAGAGTGGGAGGGATTTGCATCGGTATTACAGCATTCATCAGATTAATTCCCATCACAATCGGATTTGAGTTGCGGATGGCGCTCGCCGGGGCGTAGCCCCCGTCCTTGGTTCTCAGTATATCGGTTTACAAATCAAGCCATATAGGAATCCTACCTGATTTGAGAACGGCGGTCGCCGGGGCGCAGCCCCCGTTCTGGGTTCTTCAAAATCTTTGTTCGCCAATCAGGTTAGATTGCTATAGAGGTTCCCTCAAGATTCCTATAGAGGTATCCCTATGAACCTATCCTCTGAATTATTACAACCCCGCCACGGTGGTGATCTGCTCTGGGCTGCCAAAGTCTCAGGGTGTGAGCCGGAAGCAATTTTAGATTTCTCAGCCAATATCAATCCCTTAGCACCGCCGGATTGGGTTGAAGATTACATCACACAAAACTTAGATTTACTCACCCGTTATCCCGATCCGAATTATCGAGAATTGCGGCGGGGCATTGGGGAGTTTCATCACCTCGAACCCGCATGGGTTTGGCCGGGCAATGGGGCAGCCCATTTACTCACCTGGTTGGGACGGGATTTGGCGACTCAGGGAGCGGTTACGCTCGTTACCCCGGCGTTTGCGGATCATGGGCGGGCGCTACGGGCGTTTGATGCGGACGTAAAAACCTGGCGTTTGCCTTGGGAACACCAAGATACAAGTTTACCCCCATCTGGACAGGGTTTGCTTCTCAGCAATCCCCATAATCCCACGGGTTATTTATTCCCTAAACATCAATTACAAGCATTACTGAATGACTGGAAATTGGTCGTGATTGATGAATCCTTTATGGATTTTTTGCCCCCCCACCGGGAGCAAAGTTTAATTCCGCTTTTAAGCGAGTACCCTAATTTAGTGATTTTACGCTCATTGACCAAGTTTTATGGGTTGGCGGGATTACGCTTGGGTTATGTGCTGGCTCACCCCGATAAAATTCGGCAATATCAACAGTGGGATGCTCCCTGGAGTGTAAACGGCTTGGCGGCTGAACTGGGGGCGAAATTGCTCCAAGACCGCGCCTTTCAACAATACACCTGGGATGGGTTATCCGAATATTACCGGCAGTTATATGACGGTTTATCGTTGCTCCCCGGTTTACATCCCTATCCGAGTGCCGCCAATTTTATCCTGGTCAAAACCACCCGACCCGCCCCCCAATTGCAACGGCAACTCCTGCTCAACCATCGCATCTTGATCCGAGATACTCTGAGTTATCCCGAATTGGGGGCGGGGTATTTTCGGGTGGCGGTGCGCCAACCAGCCGAGAACCAACGCCTACTGGCGGCGTTAAGGCGCGAGGGCATACCCCCGCAGCAAACTGCCAATGGTCTTGGCGGTGATTTTTAACTGCACCCAGGGATTGGCAGGCACGACCGTTTTGTAGAGGTAACTATCAAACGTCAACCGTTGCACATCCCGGTCACTGCACATTTCCACAAAGGCTTCCCGGGCGGCATTGGAACGGTAAAACACCCGTTGCAGCAGGTCTAATACCGCATAGGTCATACCGTATTGGCGGTCCCACCGCCGCAGATATTGCCGCAAATCCCGCTCCGTGGGGATTTTTTGCCCCGACCGGGAGGCTTCCACAATGGTTTCGGCACACATCCGCCCCGACTTGGCGGCAAAATAAATCCCTTCCCCGGAGGATTTGGTCACATAACCGGCGGCATCCCCCACTAAGGCGACCCGACCCACCACCCGCCGGGGACGGGGATGTTCGGGGATGGGATGTGCTTCCACTTTAATCACTTCCCCCCCCTGCAGCCGCGCCTGCGCCCGCGCCCGAATCCCGGCTTGCAGTTTGCGAATATCCGCCTTGTGTACCTTCATCGTGCCCGTGCCCACCGCCACGTGGTCATACTTGGGAAACACCCAGGCGTAAAAGTCGGTGGATACATCATCCCCGACATACATTTCTGCCAGGTCTTCGTAATAGTGCATTTGCTCTTGGGGTAAACGGATGCGTTCTTGAAAGGCAATCGCATAGTTGTAATCCCCGGCATCAATAGCTTTGGCGACTTTAGAATTAGCGCCATCTGCTCCCACGATCAGGTCAACTTCTAAGGTTTTGGGAGTGCCGGCTGCCCCCCCTTGACTCAAATCGTTGTAATGCAAAAGGTAGGGGTCTTGCTCGGTATGGGGCAGGCTGATTTCCTGCACCATACCGTTGATTAAATTCGCCCCCACCGCGGCGGCTCGGTTACGCAAAAAGGCATCTAAAATTTCCCGGCGACACATACCGATATATTCATGGGAATGGGGCAATTTAATCTCGACTTCAACATTGGAGGGAGAAATCATCTTCATCTGCCGCACCCGCCGGTCAATGATGCTCGCAGGTAGCTCAAATTCATCCACCATACACAGGGGAATCGCTCCCCCACAGGGTTTGCAATTGTCTAACTTGCGTTCAAACAAATGGGTTTCAATGCCCGCTTTGGCCAATGTTTCTGCGGTTGAAGCCCCCGCCGGGCCACCGCCCACCACCGCTACTCGAAGTGCCACAGTACTTTACCCAGGATCAAATGCCTACGGGCGGAATCGTAGCACGGTTTTTCCGTCCCTGCCCGTTTCTGTAACAGCCTCGCAATATACCCCTTCGTTCCCGGTGCCCCGCTCGCCATGCCGATGACTGCCCCCCAATCTATCGGTTATGATCCAGACGTTCCCCTTTCGCCGGTATTAAATCAATGATTCATGCCTACGCCGCCCACACCCCCGGCGGCCGATTAGAACCCTTCGCTTATGACCCCGGTGATTTGCCGCCTGGCGCGGTGGAAGTGCAGGTGGAATACTGTGGGATTTGCCACAGCGACCTGAGTATGCTGAACAACGAATGGGGCATCAGCCAATACCCCTTGGTGCCTGGGCATGAAGTGGTGGGAATTGTGTGTGCCGTGGGCGAACAGGTGACTACGCTGCAGGTGGGCCAGCGGGTGGGTTTGGGCTGGTTTTCCCATTCCTGTCTGCACTGCGAATGGTGTCTGTCCGGGGAACATAATCTCTGTCAAACGGCGGAAGCAACGATTGTGGGACGGTACGGAGGGTTTGCCGACCGGGTACGCGCCCACCCGGAATGGCTGGTGCCTTTACCGACCACCTTAGATGCGGCTAAAGCCGGCCCTTTGTTTTGTGGCGGCATCACCGTGTTTCATCCGATTGTCCAGTTTGATATCAAACCGACGGCGCGCGTGGGCGTGGTGGGCATCGGCGGGTTGGGGCATCTGGCTCTGCAGTTTCTGCACGCTTGGGGCTGTGACGTGACCGCCTTTTCCAGCCATCCAGACAAGGAAGAGGAAGCCAAGGCCTTGGGAGCCGACCATTTCGTCAATTCCCGCGACCCCCAGGCTCTCAGGGCGGTGGCCAATTCCTTGGATTTCATTTTGTCCACGGTCAATGCGGATTTGGATTGGGGCATCTACATCAACGCCCTGCGTCCCAAGGGACGGTTGCATTTTGTGGGGGTGGTGCCGCAAGCGATTGCGGCCTTCGCCTTCCCCTTGATTGCCGGGCAAAAATCCCTCTCCGGCAGTCCCCTGGGCAGTCCGGCCACGATTGGGAAAATGCTGGATTTTGCGGCTCGCCACGGCATCGAACCGGTCACGGAGCTGTTCCCCTTGGCACAGGTCAACGAGGCCATGGCTCATCTGGCCGCCGGGCAGGCCCGCTATCGGGTGGTGCTGCACCATGGGTCAACTTAAAACCTGAACGCCCCGGTGAGTCAAACGATTGTGGTAAAAATCGGCACCTCCAGCCTCACCCAGGGGAATGCGGGGCATTTGGCTCTGGCCACCTTGGCAAATCTGGTGGAGACCCTCTCCGACCTGCGCCGTCAGGGGGAACGGGTGGTCTTGGTTTCCTCCGGGGCGGTGGGAGTGGGCTGTCAACGCCTGGGGTTGCTGGAACGGCCGCAACATCTGGCTACCCGGCAAGCGGTGGCAGCGGTGGGGCAAGGGCGGTTGATGCGTCTGTACGATGACCTGTTTTCCGTCCTGGGACAACCCATTGCCCAGGTGCTTTTGACCCGGGAAGACCTGAGTGAACGGCATCGCTACATTAACATTCTCAATACCCTCACCGAATTGCTCAACCTGGGGATCATCCCGATTGTGAATGAAAACGATACGGTCGCGGTGGAAGAATTGCGCTTCGGGGATAACGATACCCTTTCGGCGCTCCTGGCCAGTTTGCTGGGAGCCAATTGGTTGATTCTGCTGACAGATGTGGACCGGCTCTACGCCAGCGACCCCCGCCACGACCCGAACGCTCAACCCATCGCCTTGGTCAATCGGGTGGCGGATTTGGCGGACTTGGGGGTGCAGGTGGGAAACGCCGGTTCCGGTTGGGGCACCGGCGGCATGGTGACGAAAATTGCCGCCGCGCGGATTGCCACGGCGGCAGGGGTGCGCACGGTGATTACCGAGGGACGCACTCCCCAAAACCTCCCCAAAATTATCGCCGGGGAGGTGATCGGCACCCATTTTTTGCCCCATGCCCAGCCGATCCGTGCCCGCAAACGCTGGTTAGCCCATGGGTTAATCCCCGTAGGCCGGTTGGTGGTGGATGCGGGAGCGGTACGCGCCATTTGCACCCAGGGCAAATCCCTCCTGGCGGCGGGGATTGTCAGAGTTGAGGGGGAATTTCCCGCCCAGTCCGCCGTCCAAGTGGTGGATGCAACCGGTCAAGAGGTCGCCCGCGGCTTGGTCAACTACAGCAGTGAGGAATTGCGGCAAATTCAAGGCTGCCGCTCGGAGATGATTCCCGAACGCCTGGGTTACGGGGGGCCGGAAACGGTCATCCATCGGGATAACTTGGGAGTGATGGAAATCCCTTAAAGGCACCTCTGTTTATTGGAGCCAGCAGAAAATCCTCTCGCCGGCATACCGAGTTTAGGGAAGACCCAAGTCGGAAGGTGCCCTTAAGGGCACTTCTATTGCCTCTGTGCCAATCTGACCCGATGGGCGAACCCAGATTTTGCAGAACCAGAGCCGGGAGCTGCCCCCCGGCGACCGCTGAACCGTAATTTATAAAAGCATTACAGAATATCTATAAAGTCTATATCTTTGGCTTGATCCCCAGCGGTTTTATGTCAAGAGGTCGTCGGGGTTCTTTAGATTTCTGCAAGCATCTCGAAAAAAAGATTAAGACATCCGGTTGTAAGGGATCAAAGCAATATCATCTAAAACAGGTCATAAATTCATGTAATCATTTATCAAGGGTTGTCTATGTCGTTCCCCAACACGGATTGGTCGAGTCCTGCCTGTCGCTGTTGTCGTCACTACAGTCCTGAGGGGCGACGGGGCGGGCATTGTGCCTTGCTGGGCGTGGAGGTGCAAGGGGATTGGTCAATGTGTTATTTTGCGGTGCCGCCGTTTGCCCCATCTTGGGAGCGGCTGGAGGGGTTGGGTATGCCCATGGAGCCTGGGGGAATGTTGGGGACGGTGGTGGTCAGCCCCCACTGGCAAACGGGTTTAGAGTCGGCGGTGGGGATGCGCGCTTAAATCCTGGGCAGTGCCGGTAGATGTACGGCGGTTTTGGGTTTGCTGGCGGGTTGGGTTGCGGGAGTGGCTTCCCGGGGTGTGTTTGCCACTGTGGGTTCAGGCGGGTTCGGTTTGGGTTGGTGTGCTTCCTGACCCGCGGGGGGCATGTGCCAGGGGGGAATGGGTTGTTGGTAGAGCCGCGCCTGTTGCTCCCAGCCGGTGTTGGGGGCGTAGGTATGCAGGAGTTGCCGGAGTTGTAGATTTTCCTGTTGCTGGCGGTAGTAACGGGCTTCGAGTTCCTGGCGTTGCTGTTGTTCCTGGATGAGGGCGGCTTCTTGCTCTTGGAGCCGTTTTTGTTGAAAGGATTGCTGTTGCTCGAGCCGTTCCACCTGCTGTTGTGATTGCTGCAACTGGGCGGCGAGGGTTTCGATTAATTTTTGCTGTTCGTTGGCGGTCTGTTGGCACAGTTGCAGTTCCTGGAGGAGACATTCCGCCTGTGCCCGCAGGGTGGCCAATTCCGTGTGCAGGTCGCCTAGAGATTCCGGCGGTGATTCGGGGGCGGGTTGCAGGGTCAGATCGGCCAAATTAAACCCCGGTGATGGGGTAAATGTGTGCTCCTGTTGAACTGACATAGTACCTCTTTTATGAATCCTTTATTTCAGCTTATCCTGGGGATAGGTTCTTGACTACTACCTGGGGGATTAATTCGCTAAAAATTAACCATTTTTTCTACGAGAGTTGCCTGGAGGGGTCAGATTTTTTGCATCTAAGAAACTAAGGGCACATCCAGTTGGGGAATGGCTTGGATTAATTTCTGGGTGTAGGGGTGTTGGGGATGGTGGTAAATTTGGTCGGCTGACCCGATTTCGACGATTTGACCCCGGTTCATCACCATGATCCGGTCACTCATAAAGTGAACGACGCTCAGGTCGTGGGAAATAAACAGGTAGGTGAGATGAAATTCCTCCTGCAACTGTTTGAGCAGGTTCAGCACCTGGGCTTGGATGGAAATATCCAGGGCGGAGACGGATTCATCACAGATGAGAAAGTCCGGGCTGGTAACCAGGGCACGGGCGATGGCCAACCGCTGGCGTTGCCCCCCGGAAAATTGATGGGGATAGCGGGGTAAGGCATCGGCATCTAATCCGACGCGTTCTAACAATGTCACGACTTGGGCAAGGGCCAGTTTGAGCGATTGCCGGGGGTAATGAATCCGCAGTGGTTCCAGCAGGGCGGCTTGGATGGTCATCCGGGGGTTGAGGGAACCGAGCGGGTCTTGGAAAATCAGTTGCATCCGCCGCCGCAGGGGACGGAGTTGGGCGGCGGAACGGCGGGTTATGTCTTGCCCGTCAAAGCTAATGGTGCCGCTGCGGATGGGCATTAAGCGCAGTAACGCCCGGGCCAGGGTGCTTTTGCCACAGCCGGATTCTCCCACCAGCCCCAGGGTTTCTCCCCGGTGCAGGGTGAAGGCAACCCCATCAACTGCCAAAAATTCTTCCCGTTGCCGCCGATAAGCCACCTGTAAGTCTTGGACATGGAGTAACACGGGTTGTTGTTGCAGGCGGTGCAGGCGTTCGGCCACGGCGGTCGCAGCGATGACCGGCGGGGCGGGGCGATTTTCTAAAAAATCCGCCAGGGTGGGGAGAACCGCCAGCCGCTGCCGAGCCGAGGGACGACAGGCCAACAATCCTTGGGTGTAGGGATGCTGGGGGTGTTGAAAAATGGCGGCTTTACTGCCCGATTCCACCACCGTCCCCTGATACATGACCAAGACCTGGTCGGCGAGGTCGGCAACTACGGCTAAATCATGGCTAATGAGAATAGTGGCCATTTGTCGCTGTTGGCACAGGCGTTTCATCAGGGTTAAAATCTCCGCCTGAATGGTCACATCCAAGGCGGTGGTGGGTTCGTCGGCGAGCAGTAACCAGGGATTGCCGGCCAAAGCCATCGCCAGCATCCAGCGTTGCAGTTGGCCGCCGGAAAATTGGTGGGGATAACGCTTCAGCAGCCCCTCTACCTGTTCCGGGGGCGCAGCGGCGGGCAGCAGTTGCACCTCCTGTAGCAGTTGGATTTGCCGTTGCCGCACCTGCGCGGGAGTCAGGGGTTGATGGGCGCGACAGGCTTCCGCCAACTGCCAGCCACAGGGATAAACCGGGTTGAGGGAACTGGCCGGTTCTTGAAACACCATCCCCATCGCCCGTCCCCGATACTGCGGCCAAGATTGGGGGGTTAAACTCAGCAAATCCACCGGCGGCTGTTCCGGGGGCGACCATTCTAACCGTTCCGCCTGCACCACTCCCGGCGGGGGCACCAGGCCGATCAAGGCCAGTGCTGTCAGGGATTTCCCGGAACCGGACTCCCCGACAATGCCCAAGACCTGCCCGGCTGCCAAGCTGAAGGACACGCCCCGCACGGGCGTATGGCCGGGAAATCGTACTTCTAAATTCTGGACATGCAGCAAAGGTGGCATGGGTTTTTCTGGCAGAGTAGGGTTTAACGCATAATTAAAGCATTCCCCGCTTGGACTATGTAGGCATGAACGGAAATTCCACTCTGGCACCAGCCTCGCATCACCCGCCTGCCCCAACCCTGGGGCTGCCCCGGATTGGGCGTTTGCAGGTCTATACCGCTCCCCAACGTACCTTTTTTGCCGAGGTGATGGCGTTGGCGATGCGCAGTGCCGGGCATGGTCAAAATGTCTTGATTGTGCAATTTCTCAAAGGAGGGATTGGCCAAGGACCACGCCATCCCGTGAAACTGATGCAACGTTTGGACTGGATTCGTTGCTCCATTCCCCGTTGTATTGACACCCCGGATGTCGAAGAAGAAGAAGCGCAAGCCGTGAATCAACTCTGGCAAACCACCCAAACGCTGGTACTCGGTGGCCACTATCAATTGGTTGTCTTAGATGAACTCATTTTAGCGATTCATCTCGGCTTGTTGGGGTTGATTGATGTGGTCAGTTTTCTCCAACAACGCCCGCCCATGATGGACTTAATCATCACCGGCACTACCCTACCCGAAGAAATTCTCGTCCTGGCCGACCAAATCACCGAATGGCGCCGTCCCGAACCGAGTTAATCCTGATTCAGGCACCTCTATAGCAATATGACCTGATTGGCGAACAAAGTTTTACAGAACCAAAGTGGGGGCTATACACCTGCGACCTCTATTCTAAACTCAATTAGGACCGCTATAGCCGTATCAATTCGTATTAGGAGGCTCAAACGCCGCCCCGTTTGGGTTTTGACTCCCCTCTCCTGTTCTGGGAGAGGGGCAGGGGTGAGGGCAAAAGAGTTCTCACCTCTACCTGTAGGGCTATCTATAAGATTAGAAATTCTTTACCTGCGTCATAGCATATAGCAATCTAACCTGATTTGAGAACAAAGATTTTGCAGAACCCAAGTCGGGGGCTGCGCCCCTGCGGCCGCTCATTCTGAATAAATAGAGGTTTCCAGACTGCTATAGAGCATTCTGCATTGATGCGGATTATCCGGCTAAAGCCGCCATCATCGCTTTCCGGGTCGGAGTCTTGTAAATCCCGGCAACCTAAGATAACATAACAAAAAAATAAAGTTTCATTTTTTCAGATTAGATTGTAAAAAAATCAGTGTTTACAAAGCGTTTACAAAGCGTTTACAAGTGTCGGGTGGAGTGTGGGGTGGTCGGTTGCCATGTTGGTCGTTATAGTAACTGTTTCAATCGTTTCGATCAGAACCGGTAGGCCATGATGTTTACATCCCCGGAGAGTCAGGTGGTCAACGGTTTGTCGCAGGGTTTGTTGATGAGTGTTCTGAACAGCCTGGGGGAGGGGGTGATTGTCACCGATGGGGAGGGTCGGGTGGTGGCGATGAACCGGATGGCTGTGCAGTTGACGGGTTTCACCCTGGAAATGGTAAAGGGCAAGCCATTACCCCAAGTGCTGTGTTTGTCCCATCCCCGGCAGACCAATCTGTTAGCGGAATTGATGCAACGGGTGTGCCAGGAGGGGGTGAGTACGGGGCTGCCGCGGGATACCCGTTTGGTGCGCCCGGACGGCGGATTGGATTATCTGTCGGCCACCTTGGCGCCCTTGGGCGGGGAACAGCCGGGGTTGGTGGTGACTTTTCGGGAGATCAATCGCCATCGTCAGTTGGAGGATTCTCTACGGGAGCAGGCGCAACGGGAGCAACTGGTGCGGCAGGTGGCCAGTCGCATCCATCGGTCTTTGGAATTGGGCACCATTTTACAAACCGCGGTGACGGAAATCCGGCTCTATTTGCAGGTGGCACAGGTGTTCGTCTGTCGGTTTGGGCGGGAGAGCTGGGGGGAGGTGGTGCATGAATCGGTCGCGGCCACCAACCCTGCCCTACTGGGACAACGGTGGCAGTTCGAGGGGGGGGGCGACATCCAAACCCTGCGCCAGGGGCAGGTGGTGGCGATTGCCGATATGGAACAATGTCCCTGGGATACGGAGTGGTTGCGCCAGTTGCGCCAGTTGCAGGTTGGGGCAGTGTTGAGCACGCCGATTTTTCAGGGGGAGCAGTTGTGGGGGATGTTGGTGGTGGCCGATGGTCTGCGGGGGAGGGCGTGGCTACCGGGGGAACAGCAGTTGGTGGAGCAGTTGGCGTTGCAGTTGGGGATTGCCATTGACCAGGCGCAGTTGGTGCAACAGTTACGCAGCCTCAACAGCACTTTAGAAATGCAGGTGGCGGAACGCACGGCGGAGCTGCGGCAGGCATTGAATGCGGCGCAGGTTCTCCATACGGTGACGGAGCAGGTGCGGCGCAGTTTGGATGAGGGGCAAATTTTTCGGACGGCTCTGGATTGTCTGGGGCAAACTCTGGGAGCCGACTACTGCTGGGTGGCTCTGTACGACGAGGCGAAAATCCAGGCCATAATCGCCTATGAGTATTTATCGAACAGCCATCAGGCCAGCACCGTCGGCACCCGCATTGAACTAAGTCATTACCGGGAACTGTACCATCGGCTTTTGGACGGGGAGGTGTGGCATTACCCGCCGGTGGAACTGCTGCCTCCGGTTTATGCCCAGTTTCAGGTAGTCGAGGGACAGATGATGTTGGCTCCGATTATGGATGACCAGGGGGTAATCGGGGAATTGGGGGTGGCTCTTGCTCAGCGGCAACAGGGGGTGGCGCTGGATTTGGTGCCCCAGGTGGCGAACCAGTGTGCCATTGCCATCCGCCAAGCGCGTTTGTACCAGCAGTCCCAGGCGCAGGTGCTGGAATTGGAACGCTTGCACCGGCTCAAGGATGATTTTTTGAGTACCGTGTCCCACGAACTGCGAACCCCCCTTTCCAATATGAAATTAGCCTTAAAAATGTTGGGGTTGTCGTTGCGTAAGGGGAATCTCAATGCAGCCAAGTCGGCTAAAGTACTGCAATATCTGGACATCTTGGAGCAGGAGTACCAGCGGGAAGTCCAACTGATCCAGGATTTGCTGCATTTACGGGAGCTGGATACGGCTCAACAGCCTTTACCCCAGGTGACGTTAGACTTACAACAGTGGGTGCCGGGGCTGGTCAGTCGTTTTCAGCACCAGGCCGAACAACAGGGATTGCACCTCACCTACACCCTCGACCCGGAGTTGCCCCAGATTACCGTTCATCTGTTTAGCATTGAGCGGGTCGTCACCGAATTGCTCACCAACGCCCTGAAATATACGCCCAGCGGCGGCGCGGTCAGCCTCAGCATCCGCAAACTGCCCCAACACTGGCAACTTGAAGTCACCAATACCGGTGTGGAGATTCCCCCGGCGGAATTAAGGTTAATTTTTGAGCGGTTTTACCGCGTGCCCCGCACCGACCCCTGGCAACACGGGGGGATGGGGTTGGGATTAGCCTTGGTGCAGCGGCTGGTGGCGCATTTGGGCGGTACTATTAGTGCCGACAGCGGCCAAGGTCAGACCCAATTTCGGGTGACCTTGCCCCTCAACGGCGGGAATAATTCCCTGCTGGTGGGATGAACTTGGGAAACTATGGATTAAAATCAAGAGATATAGTTTAGTTAGCTTTTCGCACCTGAGCAATTGCTGGATTATGTCCCAACCCACCCAACCCGATTCTCCGACTTCAGTGCAAGTGCATCGGCTCCGGTTGGTACATGTGCGTACCGGTACTGTTGTCCAGATTCCGTGTCATCAAAGTGTCTTGCTAGTGGGTAAGCCCAATGACCATCTCCCCCCGGATATTAATGTGGCGGGGTTTCCCGATGCCGATATTGTGTCCCGGATTCACGCCCGTTTAGTGGTGCAGGGCGAACAGGTGGCAATTGAGGATATGGGCAGTACCAACGGTACCTATGTGAACGGACAACGACTCCGCCCCGGTGAACGTTGCCCCTTGCACACGGGAGATTGGCTTGCGCTAGGGAAAGAAGACAAGGTAACCTTTTTGCTACAGCAGGATTAAGTACCCTTATGGAAACGGCTCCCCCGATGTCGAATATCCTACCCACCCAAGCCCCACTCCGGCTCGTCAACTTAGAAGCGGCAGGGTTGACCGATGTGGGGAGTCAACGGGAGTATAACCAGGATTATTTCTATGCCCATACGGTGATGCATCGCCGCCTCAGCCCCGAGGGAGAATTGGTGCAGGGCAAGGGTCTGTATGTGTTGTGTGACGGCATGGGCGGTCATGCGGGCGGGGATGAGGCCAGCCAGTTGGCGACCCACAAGCTGGCGACGTACCTCCTAGAGCACTGGACTGAGGGAGAGTTGCCGCCGCCGGAGGTGATCCAAGCGGGGGTGGGGGTGGCAAACCAGGCCATTTATCTGCGCAATGAAGAAGAGTACCGCCGGGGCAAGGGGCGGATGGGCACTACCCTGGTGGTGGCGCTGGTGCAGGACAATCAGGTGGCGGTTACCCACGTGGGCGACAGCCGCATTTACCGGATTACCCAATCGGAGGGGTTAAAGCAAATCACCTTGGATCACGAGGTGGGTCAGTGGGAGATTCAACGGGGAACCGACCCGACGATTGCCTACAGCCGTCCCGATGCCTACCAACTCACCCAAGCCCTCGGCCCGCGGCACGAACAAACCCTGGAACTGGATGTGCATTATTTCACGGTGGCGGAGGATACGATATTACTGCTGTGTTCCGACGGTCTCTCGGATAATGGATTGGTCGAAAGCCACTGGCAGCAATACATCCGGCCTCTCCTATTGCCCCAAACGGGGTTGATTCACCTGCAAGCGGCTACCCGACAGTTGATTGATTTGGCGAATCAACTCAACGGTCACGACAATATCACGGCGGTTTTGGTGAAGATCCAAATTCATCAGCCCCGTCTCTAGCCGGTGGCTGAGAGTGAATGGCTTAGAGTAAAGTGGTTAAGGGAACCATTTATTTATTTTTATTATTAATTTATTAATTGGGCACAAGCGGTCGCCGGGGCGCAGCCCCCGCTTCGGTTCTCCACAATCTGGGCGTTCTGGCCAGAGAAGTTCCGCTTGATTTCTATAAATAAACATAAGGGAACCTCTATTATAAATTACGGAACAGCGGTCGCCGGGGCGCAGCCCCCGTTCGGGTTCTCCATCAACTCGGTATGCCGGCGAGATGATTTTCTGGTGGTTCCCATAAATAGAGGTACCCTAAAGTTAA